>CAYXLH010000001.1:0-18549 GCA_964465835.1 uncultured Bacteroides sp.
CTAAACACCGCTGTTTAGGGCTTATTTAACGGCTATCGACACTGCTACGAACCAGTAGGTCGAGGGTTCGAGTCCCCCACAGCGTGCCAAAAAACCTCGTTTTTTAAACGAGGTTTTTTCAATGAAATAAATTCCTTACGAGATTTGTGAAATATGCCTGTGTTATATGAAATAGCTGACACTATGAAATACGCTGCGGCGTATGAGGAATTTATTTTATTATGAGCGCAGCGAATAACAAGGTTCTCGTTGCGGTCAAAATCTTGCGTTTTAACTATATTCTGTTTATAATTGAATCAAAAGAATGAATGATTTGTCGAGAAAAACACAAATGAAGCATTATGAGCTGGAATACGATAATAAATGGCAAAAACTATTATGGGGTTTAGAAATGGCTACACCCTGTATTTGCTGTCCTATTATTTGCATTTTTTTGTTGTTTATAATACTTTCTCTGTCTGATGATTCGCCTACGGCAGTTAGTATCATACTAATAGCATTATCATTCGTTGCGGGCGTTGCGTTAAGCATATATAATTTTTGCAAACTTAAAGGTGTATTTGTTTTTGATGATTATATTGAAATCGTAATCCACCACATTATCAATAGAAAAATTAATTTTAAAGATATTTATAAGCTGGAAAGATGCGGAAAATATTACTATTTCTACTATGTAGAAAGTTACTTTTGGAATCCGTCTGCAGGCGGACGCAGAAATTGCATTATAGTTAGAACACTAAATACAGTTGCTTGCATAAAAGTGAAAAATCAACAAGAGCTGTTAAAAACGCTTGGAGAGCGAAGCAATAAAAAATTTCAATAACAGCTTTTCAAGGCGACACAAAACGGCGAAGCAGAAAGATGTCTGCTTCGCCGTTTTTATTATTTATGCAGGATAAACGAAAGTGCTTTCACGTGCATTTATAAAGTTAATGAATATTTCGCTGTAAAGGGATGAATACTGCTCGCTGTTTTCCTTACGCATAAGGGCGTAGTCTTTTACATTAACATAACCGTCTTTGTTAATATCAAGCGCCATCATTGCTGTACTCAGCTCAAAATCACCGGTTACATTTACTGTTTGAGTTCGGTTAAATGTACCGTTATCAAACAAAACAGTATGCTCGCCTTGCCCAATGGAACATGTAAGCTGACCGTTTTCATCCGTCGTTCCGACAAATGTATCGTCAACATAAACATTCACGCTTTTAAGTGCTTCCGTGCCGCCATCGGCATCCGGGCTTTCCAGAACAGTAGTTTTAAACACTGCTGTATAAACCATTTTCGCTATAATAACATTATATTCGGGGCTTTGGTAGCTTTCAAGTCCGCTGCTGTTAACTGCCTTAAAGGTATATTTATAGCTGCCCGATTGCGAAAGTACAAGAGTATCACCATCAAGTTTTGTCCAGCCGGTGCCGTCATTACAGTAGTAAGTAATATTTTCACCGCCGTTTGGTGATGAGAGGGTAAATGTTACGTTTTCTGTTGTTTCACTGCCTATAGTACCTGACGGTGTAACGAAGAGCACCGGTCTTTCGGGCTTGGAAATATTTGTTATATTAACAACCTTGGTAGAAGTAAGACCGTTATTGGCAGTCATAACAACAACATATCTGCCGTTTTCGGTAACCTCAAAGGAATCTGCGCCGGTTATATCCTCGCCGTTAACACTTACAGATTTAAGCCCGGATTTGCCTGTTTTTACATTGAAGAAAACAGTATATCCCGACGAGGTTTCCTCCTCTGTTTCAAGGGTGTATTCAAGAGTAGGAGCCACAGTATCAATCATAATACGGTAGCTATCAGAAGGATTACTTTCAATACCTGCGCCGTTAACTGCCTTAAATATATAGGAAGCGTTAACATCATAATCAATGGTAATAACCGAGCCTTCCTCAGCAGGGGTCCAGGTTTTTCCGTTATCAGTACTGAAGTAATAACGCACACCGGAAATTGCTTCGTTCAGTATAGTCATACTGAATTTCACACCGTCTGCACTCCAGCGGCCGAAAGTACCCTCAAAATCAACGCGCACAACAGGCTCCGTTTTATCAAGTTTAACAATAAAATCTTCATCTGTAACAGTTTCGTTATCAGAATACGATACTGCTTTAAATCTGTATTTCCATACGCCCTGCTCTTTAACGGTAATTGTATCACCGTCCATCTCTACCCATTCGCCGCCGTCAAGACTATAATAATATCTGTATATGCCGGAGAATGCTGATGATGAAAGCTTTATTGTAACATTTTTGGAGGTCCAACTGTCACTTGCATAAGAGCCGTCCTCTGTCTCGGCGGTAATTTCAATATCCGCAGGAACTTCACCGTCAATAACATATCCGCCTGTCAGGCTGCTGTCGGAAATATTTCCCGCCTTATCTACTGCCCTTGCTTCGGCATAGCCCTTAAAATCAGGTTCCTGTACAGGCTTACTGCTGTCGTCATATACTGCCCAGTCATCTAAAGGCGTTCCGTTTTCATCTACAAAGCGGTATTCAATCCTATCAACTCCTGCAACGCCGTCATCCTTGGCAGTAATAGTCAGCTCTGTGGTTTTGTTAAAGAAAAGTCCAAATGTGATATCATTAATAAATCTTGCAAAATCACCGGTATCTTTATGAGCAACTGAAATTTCCGTTACAGTTGGTTTTTGCATATCAATATTATCAATAGTAACTGTTTGCTCGCTTTCAAGCAGGCTGTTGGAAATAATTTTAACCGTATATTTGCCGTTCTCACTGACGGTAAACTGGGTGTGGCTATCAATAAGCTCGCCGTTAAGATAAACCGCTTTAATACCCGAAGCACCCACCTTGCAATCGGTAATTCTGACTATGTAGGGTTTATTTGTAAGATTAATCGTATCCTGTACAAGCGTAAACTCGGGCACATCCTTATCAATTCTTACAGAATAGGACTGCGTAGGAGCGCTTTCCACATCTGCACTGTTAACAGCCTTAAAGGTGTATGCTGCATTTGTGTTTTCCGAAACAGTAAGCGTATCACCCTCAAGCTCTTGCCACTGACCGCCATCAACACTGTAATAGTATTTAACGCCGTCTAATTTATGGGTGCTGTCAAGGGTAAAGGCAACATCCCCGCTGGTCCATTTACCGTCATATCCCGACGTATCTACAGACACAACAGGCTTTCCGTAAACAGTGATTTTAAACTCTGTTTCGGCGGTTCTGCCGTAATGCTTATAGATGACCTTAACGGTCTGTTCTTCGTTATATTTTGTGAAATCAACTTGTGAATCGTCAATTTCGTAATCAAACACTTCCTCACGCGGCGCATTGCTGTAATTTGCATAAACATGAAGGTCACTTAAATCAAGCTTATTTTCGCCCTCAATATATCTGCTTCTCGGGGCGTCAATGTCAATAGATTCAACCGCTTTTGAATGAATTTTTACAGGAAAAACAGAACGAAGCTGCTGGTCTGCTCGTGTAAGGGTTACAATAATATACTGCTCTTTATCCACAAGAGAAGTATCAAGAGCACTAACCTCATAGTCGGTTACTTCAACCGGAATAAGCGAGTCGCCGTATTCCTCAGCGTCGGGATAAAACTGCGCCAAATCGTCACGGTTATATATTGCAGATACTTTAAGCCCTGTTAGATCAAGCTCTGTATCGCCCTCTAAATAATCATACTTTTCGGGAGCCGTAACAGCGATATTATTTGGCTGAAGCTCAACAACATTAATCTCCTTAGAACTTTCAACGAAAGATCCGTCTACTGAGGTTACGCCCTCTCGTCCGAACAACCACAGAGTTGTTGTTCCGGCAGATTTTCCGTAAACCATACCGTCTGAATCAACAGAGGCAAAGCTGTTTTCAGTATTACCATCCGTACTGCTCCACTTTGACTCCCACGGACGTCCACCGTCATCGGTGGAAAGTCCCCAGTGCATTCTTTTAACGTCAATTCTTGACGGAGAGAAAATTGCATTGTAGCTTCTCGGGAAATCCTTTACTACATAATCATTGCCCGTAATAGAAGCACTTACAAGATTGTTTACAGATGCGCCCCTTACATTAAAGGTAACGGAAGCAGACACACCGCCGATTGTTGCCGTGATTGTAACGGATTTTGAATTGTAAATCGTCAGTCCGCCCGAATCAAGTCCGAACACCCTGCCGTTTTGATCAACGGAAGCAACAGATGGGTCAGAACTTTTCCACACAGCGTTATTAAGCAAATCAGGATCATAATCTTCAGGCAGAATTTTTGTAATATTTACCTGCGCTGACTTTCCTTCTTCAAGAAAAGAATCACGGCTTCCTACAAGGATATTTGTAGTAAATCCGCTGCCCTTTTCAAGAGAAAAGCTTGTAATAGGAACGCCCGATGAAACTGTTTTTTCTGCTTCAAGAACCGTGCCGTTATAGGACACCTTTACATACATTTTAATAATTCCGACGCCTTCGGCAACCAGATTACCGTTTGAATCCAATTTCGCAAATCCGTTATCGGCAGGATTATCCGCCGTCGCCATAACAAGCTCGCCTGTTTGGGAATCATACAAACCCCATTCACGGACAACATCATTATTTGAATTAAGCCTTGCCGGCGTTACATCAGCGGTATATTTATTTGTTTCATTAAGTGCAATATTTTCATAGCCGTTTATTTCAACATTATTTATTGTTGCGCCTATAACATTCTTATTTATTTTAAGGTTAACAGTTTTGGACACGCCGTCAATCTCTGCCGTAATACCAACGGTTTTTGACAGCTGGATACCCTGTCCTGCGTCAAGTGCGGTAACAAGTCCGTCCTGTGTAATAACAGCGGCAGTAGTATCCGAACTGGACCATACAACACTGCCGGTATATGCACCCTGGGGAACAGCATCAACAACAGAAAGCTGAGTTGTTTCGCCCTCCTTGACCTCAAGATTTCCACTGATAGAGAAATCCTGAACAGGCAGTTCTTCCGGCGATACAACCGTAAATTCCACCGTATCGGTAACCGCAGCATAAAGGGTACTCTCGGGATTTGCACGAATTGTAACCGTACCGGGTGAAGTAAATGTTACAAGACCGTCAGAGGTAATTTTGGCATGCTTTTCCGATTCTGTATCAAGGACTTTTCCCACAGTCCATTTTACATTCTGCTTAAGTCTGACCGGCGTTACTGCGCCGTAAAGCTGAATCTGCTTACCGACAGCTACTACTTTAGGTACAGTCCTTTTATTTGTAATATGAACGCCTGTGGGCCACAAATTACCGGCAAAGCTCTGATCAACAGCAACCTCCGCCGTATCAGAAGCAAGAACCTCTCCACTTTCACTTACAAGACGGGCGGTAATAGTGATGGTCATATTATTAAGAATATTTTCAAGTGCGGCACCTAAATCGGCATTGATTCCCTTAACGACTGCAACAACAAGATCAGTATTCAAATTACTGTCATTAAGGTCTATTCCTGCGCTTGCAAAAGCGCTCTCAATTGCATTGGCTGTTGCATTGCCGATAATCGGCATTGTGCGCACATCGTTATCAAGCCAGTATTTTATTACGGCTGCCTTGGAATAGTCGTATGCCGTAACCTTACCGCTGTCATCAACATCTGCAAGAAGGGGCATATTACTTTCCCATTCTACGTGAGAAGCAGCAGGCAGATCTGCATCTGAATGAACAGTAAGCTGTATAGAGCTGTACTCGGTAATATGTACAGTTTCCGTCATTTCGGCGTCATTATAGTAAATCGTAATTGCTTGGGCGGCATTCGCCATGATTCCCGGTAACATAGCCGAAAGCACAAGAACAAAGCACATAAAAATACTTAACAAACTTTTTGCTATTCTTTTCAATAAAATTCCTCCGTTTCCGAATTATTAGAATTTTTAGAAATGCTCGTTCATTATCATATCATATTTCTATTATTTTGACAAATTATAATTTACCAATCAATGCGAGAAAAAATAGATAATATCTATGCAATTCTTGGGTAATATTGCACAAAAAACGAGTATATTTTTCTAACCATTGACTGACGGCAGATATTTATGTAAAATAATTATAATAAAAATATCGGAGGTGCTATATGAGCAGAGCAAATGTTCCGATTAACTGTTTCTTTCAGGGATGCTATAACTCTGAATTTGAAGTAGAAATAGAAAAGTGTAAAAACAAGTGTTTTGAATACAACAAGTTAAATCCAAACGACAGAAAAAGCCAAACAGAAATGCTGAAAAACATTCTCGGCAAAATGGGAAAAGAAGTTATCATAACTCCGCCGTTTTGGTGTGATTACGGTTATCATATTGAAGTGGGAGATTATTTTTATTCTAACCATAATATGATTATTACCGACGGAGCAATGGTAAAATTCGGCGATAATGTTTTCATTGCCCCGAACGTATGCTTTACTACGGCAGAACACGCTATTGATCCCGAAATGAGAAAATCGGGAGTTGAAATTGCAAAGCCCATTACTGTGGGAAGCAATGTTTGGATAGGTGCAGGTTCTACAATTTTAGCCGGCACTGTTATAGGTGATAACTCGGTAATCGGCGCAGGCAGTGTGGTTAAGGGAGAAATTCCGTCAAATGTTATTGCTGTCGGCGTTCCCTGCAAGCCTGTAAGAGAAATAACCGAAAAAGATAAATACACATATCCTATGCATAAGTCATTGGAAAACAAATAACATTTTTAATTTATTATCCGTAATGTCTATGGAAAAGGTGGTTTAAATGTATAACCCACAGCTTGAAACATTCATCCGTGTAGCAGATGCAGGCAGTTTTAATAAGGCAGCAGAGGAAGCTTACATAACGCCGACTGCAGTTATTAAGCAAATCAATCTGTTGGAAGCTGAACTGGATGTAAAATTGTTTGAAAGAACACTGCTGAAAATTCTATTCCTGAATATCATACATACAATCATGTTCATGATTTTTTAGATGAATGTAAAATTGAAAACGGCAGGGCAACTGCGCAAAACGGAAAGATACGCAAAGTGCTGTTTATAGGCTTTGATGGTATGAGAGCGGACGCATTGCCATATATTGTGCAAAACGAAAAATCCGATATTACATCATACAACGCCAAAACAGGCGCCGGCGCAATCAATAAAATTTCCAAAAAAGGCGGTCTGTATTTGGCATACTGCGGCGGAGAATCAAAAGAGACAGAACAGCAAACCTCTACCTCCGCCTGCTGGACCTCTCATTTTACAGGCGTATGGGGAAACAAGCACGGAATTATTACAAATGATGACCATAAAAATCTGCAGTATAAAACATTTATGCTTGAGTATGCCCAAAGGGGTTTGAGCACTTCCCTCGCCTTTGACTGGGATCCGTATTTTGATGTAAATTTAAGGGAAGAAGTTAACTATGTTATGCAGAATAATCTTCCTATGCGCTTTTGCGATATTGACAGACTCAAAACAACGGATAATAAATTCAGTAATTTTATTGCGCCTGATAAGCCGTCGTCTTCTGCACCATATGATACAGGTATGCGTGATTATATCATTTCAAGGATTGAACATGATGATGATATAGTGTGCGGCATTTTTCAAAATATTGATACTGCAGGTCATATGTACGGATTTGGCACAAGCACCCAGTACATCGGCACTGTAATAAACTGCGATATGTATGCCGATTCCGTTTTAAATATTATCTGTGAAAGAGAAAAGAATTTAAACGAAGAATGGCTCGTTATATTTGCAAACGACCACGGAGGTTTGGGCAGAGGTCACGGAAAGCAAACACTGGAAGAACGTACAACATGGATTGCATCCAACATTCCCTTTGATAAAAAATATTATTCAAAAGGCTATAACGGATTTAATGTTAAATAGGAAAATTATAAGGACAGGAAAAACCCTGTCCTTGTTTTTTTCGGGAATATAATTTAACCTATTTGGCTCACTCCGTCACACCTTAGTCCGGATACATTGAATTAGTTTTAATTTATGGTATAATTTAATAAAAAGAATTTTGGAGACAATTAAATGGCAATTACAGTGAATATTTATTATAGAGGTGTAAATGGTAATGCAAAAAAATTTGCAGAAGAAATGGTTATGAGCGGAATAGTCAGCAATATTCGTGCAGAACAAGGAAATCTCAAATATGAATATTTTTTTCCAATGGATGATGCAGAAACCGTGTTGTTAATAGATTCGTGGGAAAATCAGCAGTCAATTGATGTTCATCATAATTCGCCTATGATGGCAGAGATTATTGAACTCAGAAATAAATATGATTTGCATATGGAAGTTGAACGGTTTGTATCAGATGATGGGATTCCTGAAACAGATAAAGCGTTTATAAAAAAATAAAATCAATCCTGTAAAGTTGCTAAATTTTGTTTTTTATGTTACTATTTTTATAGTTTCACAAAAGGAATGATAATGTGAAAATTGCAATATGTGACGACGATTCAGTACAGCTTAAATATATTTACACACTGGTGCAGAAATGGAGCAATGCTGTAAAAGATAATTCTGCCGTTTTCTGCTATTCTAATGCGCAGGAACTGCTTTTTGATTATACGCCGAACTGTTTTGACGTACTTCTTCTTGACATACAGATGGAGGGAGAAAACGGAATCTCTCTCGCCAAAAGAATACGCAGTTTAAAAGATAACGCAGTAATCATATTTATTACGGCGGTTTCCGATTATGTGTTTGAGGGCTACGATGTGGGCGCAGTTCAGTATCTTTTAAAACCCGTCAATGAGGATAAGCTGATAGAATGTCTAAATACGGCGCTGAAAAAACTCCCTGAAAAAAAGAAAATTATTTTTGAAAGCAACGGTACTAACATTGTTGTCAGTGAGGATGATATCATATATGCCGAAGCGTTTTCGCACAAAACTAAAATTGTTTTATGCAGTGAGGAATTTTTTGTAAGCGAAAACATCAGCGGTATTGAGCAGATGTTAGGCGATGATTTTTACAAATGTCACCGCTCGTATATTGTTAATCTGAAACATATTGACTCAATAAAAAAATATGACGCGGTTATGGATAACGGAGCAAGCGTGCCTGTCAGCCGTCGGATTTACAATGATTTTAACAATGCGTTCATTGCATTTTACAGGAGATAACATATCTTATGGAATTAAAAACAATACTGTTTATTGCACTTGGTGTATTACTGCTTGCAGTTTTACTATTTGTGATGATAAAAACTGCAATTAAAAATTATTCTGAAAAGAAGCTTGAAAGTTATCAGAATGATTTGCTCCAAAAGCATTATAACGAAGTTGAAAATATGTACCGCCAAATGCGGGGATGGCGCCACGATTACAGGAACCATATTGCTACAATGAAAATTCACCTTGAGCAGGGCAATTATGAGCTTTTGGGTAATTATCTGAACGAACTTAACAAAGATTTGACTACGGTTGACACCGTTCTCAAAACAGGCAATGTTATGGTGGACGCTATACTAAACAGTAAAATATCGCTTGCACAGTCAAAGAATATTAAGGTTGACGCCACGGCTGCTGTACCTGAAAAAATCAGAGTAAGTGATACGGATATTTGTGTTATCATAGGCAATCTGCTTGACAACGCTATTGAGGCGTGCTGTAAATTTGAGGACGAGGACAAGCGGTTTATCAGAATTTACATAGGACTTTTAAAGCAGCAGCTTTATATCTCAGTATCCAACTCAGTCGGCGGAGAAATCAAAAAAGAGGGCAAAATCTATTTTACCACAAAAAATGAAAACCACGGTTTCGGTCTGAAAAGGATTGACAAAATTGTTTCAAAATACGGCGGTTATATAAACCGACAGGATGAAACAGATGTTTTCGCAACCGAAATTATGATTGCGCTTTAGCATAAAAAATAATGATTATTAACCATTCACGCACGAATCAATACCGTTCGTGCGTATTTTTTATATTGCGGCTAAAAGTATGATAATATCAACTCGAGGTGATAAGATGAAGAACAAATCAAAATATTCTGTTTTTGACAACAGTAAATATATGCTCCGTGAAATAAATGAAATTGACAGAAAGACAATACCGCTTATGCTGATATACGCACTGCCTGCCGCAATGGTACCGCTTATGTCAACCGTGCTGCTCAAAATGCTTTTGAATATTCTTGAAACAGGCGCAGAGCTGAATAAAATTTTTATTGCGGTAGGAATTTTTGTTGTACTTTCGGCTGTGGCAAATATAGCAAGGGACTGTATTCAGCAAAAGCTTTATTTTAAAGGCTATGTTGTAAGGTATGATGCCATGCTTAAAATTCTGAAACAGAGTATGTCAATTCCGTATGAAAGCATTGAAAACAGGCAAAAAAGGAAGATGCTTGAAAAAGCCCAGCGGTATGTATGGGGAGGAGATAATCGGAACCCTGTACAGCAATACAAAAAACTTTTTTATGATTTTATAGGTATATTTTCTGCTTTTGCAATTTTTTTGTATGTTGATTTCAAAATCAGCTTTCTGCTTTTCATTGTAGGCGTGTGCACATTTTATATTTTTTCACATCTTGCAGACGACGAAAAAAGATATATTGATGAAACACTTCCTGTTTATAAAAAAGCCCAGTATTTCACACTGAACAAGCCGACTGAGATAAAGGCGGCAAAGGATATCAGAATATTCAATATATCCTCATGGTTTTCTCCTGTACTTGATATTTTAATCGGTGACCGTGCCGATATCGGAAAGGTGTTTTTTAAAAGCTTTACTAAATACAGATTTTTTGAAATGCTGCTTATTCTTATCAGAGAGGGTGCAACGATGTACTTTCTGATAAGTGCTGTGCTGAAAAATCAAATCAGCGTTAGTGATTTTGCATTTTATTTCGGTATTTTAAACGCATTTTCCGTTTGGATAAAGGGCATTGCACTTGATTTTCAGGATATAAAAAAGACATCTCTTGTATGCAGTGACTATCGTGCGTTTTTAGAGCTTGAAACCATTGAAAAAGATAATAAATCATATATAAAATTGGATACGGATAAAGCATGCACAATTGAATTTAAAAATGTTTCCTTTTCATATAATAAGGAACTGCCCGTAATAAAAAATATATCCTTTAAGGTGAGCAGCGGTGAGAAACTTGCTATTGTGGGTGAAAACGGTGCAGGCAAAACCACTTGTATGAAACTGCTTTCTGGTTTATATAAGCCTGACGAGGGCGAAATTTTAATTAATGGTACACGTACCGCCGATATGCCTGTGAGTCAGTATTTTTCGCTGTTTTCAGCAGTATTTCAGGATGCCTTCAGTCTGCCTGCAAGCATCAATGAAAATGTGTCACTATCCTGCAATACGGATGACGACAAAGTGACTGCCGCACTGAAAAAGGCAGGACTTTATGATAAAATAAGTGGACTTGAAAACGGTGCAGATACGATGCTTGACAAGGAACTTAACAAGGACGGGATTGACTTGTCGGGCGGTGAAATGCAAAAATTGTTTCTTGCAAGAGCACTGTATAAGGATGCACCGATTATTATTCTTGATGAGCCTACTGCGGCACTTGACCCGATTGCCGAGAATGACTTGTATATTAAATTTAACGATTTAACAAAAAATAAAACTGCCTTTTATATTTCTCATAGGCTGTCCTCCACACGCTTTTGCGACCGCATTTTGTATCTTAAAGACGGTCGGATTACCGAAAGCGGTACGCATGAGGAGCTTATGGCATTTAAAGGTGAGTATTTCAAAATGTATGAAATGCAAAGCTATTATTACAGAGAGGAGAAGGACTATGACTTTTAAAGAAAAAATTGATTGTCTGCGTTTTGCTTTTGCTTTATGCAATAAATTTGACAAAAGTATTTATTCCGTTGCCGTTTTAAAATGGTTTTGCAATGCAATCGTTCCGCTTATTCCTACCTTTTTCTCTGCAAAAATTGTTGATGAGCTTGCAGGTGCAAGAGATGTTAAAGTGTTGATAATTTACGGCACTGTTATGGCGGTGCTGATTGCAGTATTTGAATTTGCAAGGCATCTGACAGACCGCACAATGGAAGATAAAACAGAACTGCTTCATATATATGAGAGCAAGGTGTTTGAAGAAAATATTGAAAATAAGGATTATGAACTGCTTGAGGATGTTGATTTTCAGACCGCTGTTAAGGCATACAAGATTGTTTACCAAAATAATTACGGTATATTCACGAATATGTGGTTTTGGTTCGGAAATTTTGCAACGGGTATACTTTCGCTGATATTTTCCCTGATACTTGTTGGTCCGTTGATTATTAAATGCTTTGAAATTGATAACTCCGTCTTTATAACATCCTATAAGCCGTTGGTTATTTTAGCTGTTACTGTTACAGTAATTGGGGCTATTATGCAGCTTATTGGAACTAAATACACAAAAGATGTTACAGAGATAAACCTGAAATTTAATTCCCTGTTCGGTATTTTTGAATATTGGTTTAAGTTCAGTGAAAAATACAAAAGCGGTAAGGAAATCAGAATCTATAACGCCCGTGATTTAATACTTCAAAAAAGAAATTCATCATTAAAAGAACAAGATGGCTTATTTCTGAAAAGCATAAATGTTGCAATCAAATACCAAAGTATTTTAATGGTGTTTCAAATGATTATAATGGGTGCATTTTATCTGTTTGTAGCACTTAAAGCATATGCAGGCATGTTCAGCATCGGTTCATTTGTTCTGTTCCTCGGTGCATCTCTGCAGATAGCCGAAGGTATAAATTTAATAGGCCAGATTTCCTCAATCCTTGGTTTATCAGCAGAGCACATTTCATACCTGAAGCGAATTGTTGAAACACCGCCGAGAAAACATATCGGCACACTGCCTGTTGAAAAAAGAAACGATAATAAATATGATATTGAATTCAAAAATGTTTCATTCAAATATCCCGGCACGGAGGAATATATTTTAAAGAATTTCAATGCAAAGCTTGAAATCGGTCAGCATATGGCGGTTGTGGGCAAAAACGGCTCAGGCAAAACAACCTTTATTAAACTGCTTTGCAGACTTTATGATGTAACAGACGGTGAAATCACACTCAACGGTATCAATATCAAAAAGTATGATTTAAAGGAGTATATGAGTCTGTTTTCCGTTGTATTTCAGGATTTTCAGCTGTTCAGTGTACCGTTGTCACAGAATGTAACAACCTCGCTTGAATATGACAAAGAAAAATTATACGACTGTCTCGGTAAAGCAGGTATTAAAGAACGCGTTAAGCAAATGGCAGACAAAGAGAACAGCGTGATTTATAAAGATTTTGATGAAAACGGCATTGAAATTTCAGGCGGCGAGGCACAAAAAATTGCCCTTGCAAGGGCACTTTATAAGGATGCACCGTTTGTAATTCTTGATGAGCCTACATCTGCACTTGACCCGATATCGGAATTTGAAATTTATCAGCGCTTCAACAGTTTTATAGGTGATAAAACTGCAATCTATATTTCCCACCGTTTATCTTCGTGCCGATTTTGTAACAATATTCTTGTGTTTGACGACGGCAGAATTGTTCAGCAGGGTTCCCACGATGAACTGGTGCAGAATACACAAGGAAAATACTATCAGCTCTGGAACGCCCAGTCGCAGTATTATATATAGAGTCTTCTTCACTTAATTATCTCTTATATCAATTAACGTAAAAAGGCAGAACTGCAAAATATGCAGTCCTGCTTTTTTCCTTTTTTATTACCATTCATTATTATCATAGGACGGGATATTAACAATCGGTCCGTAGTAAACTGTTTCCAGTTTATAAATCTCTTTATCTGCCGAAATACCGCTGCCGAGCTTTTCCTCTGAATAAATAACGATTGAGGCAAAACGGTCGTAGGCAAATTCCATTGTAGCATATGTTGATCCTTCAAACAAGGAGCCTTTACCGAACTCGGATTTATATCTTTCAAGGTATTCATCAGTAACGGCAAATGAAAATTTAACGGTTTTTCCCTTGTGCTCCATCAAGTCATTATCAATATCAAAAATCATATCATCAACCGTAAGATATTCAAATTCTTTAAGCATTGCGTCAAGCGAATACTTGTTTTTGAAGCTTTCACCAGCCACATATTCCTGCGGCGAAATCTCTGTTTTTCTGAAATTTGAAGCATTGCCTGACTTGTCAAAATCATTTTCAAAAAGATAATTCTTATCACCGTCTTTACCGGGGGATTTACCACAGAGTGCTTTATAAACATTTTTCTTATTGTATTCTTCAAGCACATCAATTTTCATATTTGCAAGCTCTCCGTTTTCATCACGAAGAAGATTATATTTTTTGTCCATTTCGGCAAAAACATTGCAGGTTTTCCAGGAGGTATAATCGGATGAATTGACAGTTTCTTTCCAGTAATAAAGCTCTTCTTTCAAAGAATTTTCAATAGCTTTGGGATAAAAAGTTTTCAGTTCGTCAACAGAATAGGAGTTAAGCGAACAGCCCCCTGCTGATAATATCAGCAAAAGCGCAAGAATAAAACCGACAAATTTAACAAAATGTTTCTTAATCATCACTTACTTCTCCTTCCCACGGTATGCTTTTTATTTTTAGCCTTTTTGTCTTTTTCCTCTTCACGGGCTTTAATAATTTCGCACGCCTTTTCATAATTTGATTCTGCCCAGAAGACAACCTCTTCCCTGTTTTCAAAGCTGTGAACAAGCTTTTCAGCAGCGGAATAAGGCGCCGTTGTTTTGTAATAAAGGTTAAGTTCCTTTTCGGCCTCTTTTATCGCCTTGTTTCTGAACCTATTTTCCGCCCTGCTGGCGTCGGGCAGTGCATAAGCGGCTTTAACCTTATTTTCATCGGGTTTAACAAGACCGTCGGGGTAATTCTTTTTAATCAGCTTTGATGATTTAACAAGGGCTTTTGCCTGCTGAATATCATACTTTCTGATTTCACGCTGCTCTTTTGTGCTCTTCGGTAATTTTTTTGCATCTGCAACAATATCGTCTCCAAAGGATACAAGCGAATCAACATCATTTGCAATTAATTCACGTGCTTTTTCAACCTTATGATGCCATAAAGGAGTGTCAAATTTATTAAACTCCTCCATAAAAATACCTACCTCAGACTTTTCGGCTGCAAAGGCCTTTGCCGCTTTATATTTTCTGCGTGCCTCATCCTTTTCATCACCCCTCGGAGCAGCTTTAATATCTGCCTTTAACACCTTTAAATCGGGCGTCGGATTTTCATCCAATTCAAGTCCGCTTCTTACTGCCTCAACACCTTCCTTGATAATATCGGCGTTGAAGTCACCTGTTTCAAAATCATCAAAAAGCGCTCTGTACCTTAGAACGCGCACAATATTCTGATGCTTTTCCTTTGACATACTGTAGAAAAAGAATGGAATAAGGTTGAGCACTGCACCAACAATAGCAAGTATGCAAAGCACAAGAAATAATGTGTTTCTTACATTCGGATCGTAGAGAATATCATAATTTGTAGTAAGTCCAAAGCATTCATAGACATAAGGAATTACATATCCCGACAGAAGTGAAATGGGCATTGTTATCATACCGGCAAGACCGAACACAAAGTCCATTCTGTAGCCACAGATATACTGCTGATAATCCTTAACCTCAGAGTGCATTACCTGGTTATACACAATACTGAGTGCATTAATAAGATTGTTCAGATACATAATAATGAACATAATTGTAGGCACTTTAAAAGTAAACATCAGTATAGCAAGCAAAAATACGTTAATCAGATTATGATAAATAAGCAGCTTTCTGTTGCCCAATGTTTTGAGGAGGAACGGCGTAATTGCCATTGCAATACCGCTTGCCGTGCCCATAACCGTATTCAGCAGACCGTATGAGGTCATATCCTGAACGCCGTAAATATAAATCCAGCTAAAAAATACACCTGTTGCGCCTTCCAGGAAACCAATAAGACCGGCTATCTGCCTTATCCACCAGTGCTTGTTTTTAAGAATCATAAGGGCGCCTTCAATGATGCCGACCTTCTGAACATAAGATGAGGAGGTTACAACTCTCTCCTTACAGCCTATGGCAGTAAAGAAATTAAGACCGAGTCCTAAAATTGTAACAGGAGCAAGCACATAACGATATGTATTGATATTTGTATAACCGCCTGTCATATTTGACAAAATCGGCACAAACAGTCCCGTAAGAGTAGGTGCAAGGCTGAAAATAATGGAATTTATGGATATTACCTTTGCTCTTTCTTCACTGTTCGGCGTAATAACCGTTTGTATTTCGGTATACGTATCCGTAAACAAAGGCTGTATCATACTTATCGTTATAGCAAAAACAAATACGCATATCAGCTTGTCATTATAAGCCATCGTCTGAAATGGCAGGAAAACAAATATAACTGACATTATTGCAAGCGGTATACCCATAAATGCAATATAGGGTCTGAAGCGTCCCCATTTTGTGCGTGTATTATCTACAATATGCGCCCTGATAAAGAAGAAAACAACATTAAGAATAGTCTGAAATGTCAGCATATACTGTAAATGAAGAGGTCTTATACCGATGGTTGAGCCAAGCAGAGTATTACCTGCATTAAGACCCATATATCCTATAAGCACCATTGTAAAATTATTACCCATTCCGCCTAAACCCAGGTTAACAATTTCCTTATAGGATACAAAATTCCCTTCAGCAGGATGCTTCCAGTGGGACTTTATATCATTAAATACGCTGTTGACAAGCTTTACAACATTCATAATGCTTTCTCCTTATTCAATCATTTGTTTTTATTGTTCCTGTTTCTACATTAAAGCGGAGTTTGTACCTGTTTTAAATATTCATCAATTTTGTTTATTTAAAATCCCCACTTTTGGGCATATTCTTTTGCTCTTGGAATAACATTTGCTGTTTCAGACTGCGGATATTCCTTATATTCATTAAGCCAGTTCAGTTCAAATTGATTTAATTCTTTTCCGAAAGGATATGCCTTATAATAATACCTTCCGACATAGCCGTTTCCGTTAATGATAAACATTTTCTTTTTGTTTTTCAGGCGGGCGAGGGAATAGTTATAAAACATTTCCCAGCGTTTGTAATAATATTCTTTTATAAGTCCGCTCCACTCACGCCATGCATAGTCATACAAAGCCGATGTATTGCCGTTTATATCGCCCCAGGAGGTCAGCAGAGTACGTGCGTTTTTGTCGAAATAGCGTTTTTCATTTTCATCTGATGCTAAAGCGTGAGCGTCATTTATCCAGCGTGAAAAGCAAAGTTCTTTTCTGTGGGTCAAAAGCTCATCCATATCAAGCAAAAGTTCAAGCTGCTCTTTTGACAATTTTTCAACTGCATTTATATCTTTTTTCTTATACGCCTTTTCGTATTCCTTCTGCTGGGTATAAAATCTGTTGCTCATTGCTTGACGCATTATGTCGCACAAATCGTACTGATAGCCGTCTGAATCCGAAAAATCATCGCTGACAGAAATGAAAAGTTTCACTGCCTTTTCAAACTCATCAGCACTGTAATACAATGCATTTTTACAGCACGGGCCTGACTGATAGGGCATAAGCTGCGGTCTTGAAGCAACAGTTGAGCCAACTTCATTTTCTTCGTAGCCGTCGCTGCGGTAACATGTTTTAATGAGAATATCCCATGCTTTTCTCAATGTTTCATCATATTTTCCATAACGGCGCAAAATATAATCATCAAGCCATTTATCCAAATCAATTGCAGTTGACTGAGTAAGCATTTCAAACTGTAAATCATAAACAACAGGATTTTGCTCAATACCCTCCATAAACATACCGCTGCCTACAACATTCGCTCCGTTTTGCTTGAGCTTCATATAACAGTTTTTACTGTGCTTTTCAAGCTTGCCCTGCATTGAGTTTTTACCACCGAAATCGTGGAGCATTCCTGAAACAACAGGATAGCCCCAGCTGTTATTATTCTGCGGTGTTTTTTCACTGTTCAAATCAAGAATTAACAACCGGTCTTTCGGCACAGCTTTTACAATATGCTCACGCATAGTCCATGCCTGCATAACCCACACCGATTTTTCATCAAAGTCCCTATAAAGACTATCAATGGCTTTTCCCACTTCGTTAAGATATTTTACTGTTTTTTTCGGCGGAGTTCCCTCATGGAACGGGTCGCAGGCAATATAATGATAATTGCCGAAAAGTTTTGCTAATTTTTCAAGATAAACAGTGCCGAATTTTTTAAACATCGGGTCAATGGGGTCAAGCTGAGCAGTTTTCGGGTAAAGGCACCAACCTCTTTGCATAAGTATTTTCGCTTTGGGGAATTTTTTCTTCATAAGCGCCGGCACGTGACCTGAAAAGCCCTGCTGTATAGGCTGCATGCCGAACTGAATATATCTGTTTAAAATTTTTCTGCCGAGTTCAAGACGTTCATAAACATACCTCTCATTCTCGGGCGGCAGATAACCCTCAATATTTGTCATCATCTGCCACGCCCAGAAGGCAGGACCTGATATGGTGCTTAATACTTCTTCCTTTGTAAAGCCAAAATCAAGAAGCGTTTCATACCATACGGCTTCACATCCGACTACGGCAAGGGGCATATTGATTCCGTTCATTGCCATAAAGTCTATTTCTTTTTCCCAGCGGTCAAAATTCCACCAGCACATTGAAT
>CAYXLH010000001.1:18559-67127 GCA_964465835.1 uncultured Bacteroides sp.
TCTATTTTATCCTGTATTTCTTCTTTTTCGTGCTTGCTTCTAAAAAATAACATACGCTCAAACCTTTCCTTTTTCTATAGAAATATTTTTTATTTATCCTGTCGGCTGTTCTTTCAATATTTGTCATATTGATTCCTTTCATTCCCATAAAGTCTATTTCTTTTTCCAAGCTCTAAACCTACCAAGAGCACATTGAATTATCAAGGGTGCAGTAATTCATATACACTCTGTATTTCTGCTCAATGATTTTTGAAAATTCACCGTCAAACATAACAAGAGAGTCAATATGTATTTCCCTGTTTGCGCACCAGGAAAGCTGAACCTTACAGTATTTTTTAAGATAACAGTATATACCGTGAAATGCAGATACGTAATTATTTGCGGTTATATAAATTTTTCCGTTTGCTGATTTAATTTTAAAATAATCTTTGTTGGAATCCTCAAATTCTACAATAAAATCATCTTTAAAATCCGGAAAATTTCTCTCTAAAAATCCCTGAACTGTTTTGTCCATAATATGCTCCTAAATTATATTGTTTTATGATAAGTTAATTATAACTTAATTTTAATACTAATAAAATAAAAATCCTATTAAAAAGTTGAGAAATCCGCTCATTATTAAAATTGACAAACATTTTATAATAATGTATGATAATTTTAGAAGTCTTAAAATTATGAGGAGAGTGAAAATCAATGATAAATTTCACTGTTGGACCGGTACAAAGCAATGAAAGCGTCAGAAAAATCGGAGCTCAGCAGGTTCCCTATTTCAGAACACCTGAATTTTCAAATGTTATGCTTGAAAATGAAAGATTAATGAAAAAATTTGCCGACGCCCCGCAAGGAGCCAAAGCAGTATTTATAACAGGTTCGGGCACAGCTTCAATGGAAGCGTCAATAATGAACACATTAACGCCGGATGATAAAGCTCTGGTTGTTGACGGAGGCAGTTTCGGACACAGGTTTGCACAGCTGTGTGAAATTTATGAAATACCCCATGATACAATTAAACTTAAAACAGGACAGAATTTAACTCAAAACATATTAAAAAAATATGACGGCAAAGAATATACTGCATTTATTGTAAATGTTCACGAAACATCAACAGGTGTATTATACAATACAAATTTAATAGGGGAATTTTGCAAAAAAAATAATTTATTTTTAATTACAGATTGTATAAGTTCTTTCCTTGCAGACAAGTTCAGTATGAAAGAAATCGGTGCAGATGTAATGATTACAGGCTCACAGAAGGCTTTGGCTTGTCCTCCGGGAATTTCCATAATAGTTTTATCCGAAAAAGCATTGGAGAGAATTGAAAAAAGCAATGTAAAATGTATGTACTTAAACTTAAAAGATGCATTAAAAAATGCACAAAGAGGACAAACTCCATACACTCCGGCAGTGGGGATATTATTGCAGATAAACGCACGACTGAAAGAAATTGAGCAAGCGGGCGGAGTAATTTCAGAAACCAGAAAAATCAGTAATATAGCAAATGATTTCAGAGAAAAAATAAAGAAAGAGGGATTTCCCTTTGAATTTATTTCCGAATCCGTGTCAAATGCCGTTACCTCAATCCACCCGACCACTGCTTCGGCTAATGACATATTTAATATTCTTAAAGATGAATACTCAATATGGATCTGTCCGAACGGCGGAGAATTAAAAGATAAAGTATTCCGAGTAGGACACATAGGGGATTTAACAGTTGAAGATAATAATAAACTTATAGAAGCATTAAGAGATATGAGGAAAAAAGGGGTATTCTGATGAAAGTTTTATTACTGGCAGCAGGCAAAGGAACAAGAATAAGCCGCTATCTTTCAGGCAATCCAAAATGCACCGTAGATATTGGAAATGAAAAATTAATACAATATACAATTAAAATGCTCAATAGAAAAGGCATAAAAGATATTGCTGTTGTTTTAGGCTACAGAGCAAATATGATAAAGGATACATTAAAAAATTATAATGTTAAATACTATTTTAATCCGTTTTTTGATGTAACAAATTCTATTGCTTCTGCATGGTTTGCAAAAGACTTTATATCTGATGATGATTTAATTATTATGAATGCCGACGTTTTTCTTGAAGAAAAATTGATTGATCATATATTGTCTGCAAATGAATCTCCCGTTATGTTTGCTGACGGCTCAAGAAAAGAAGAAGCAGATTATAAATTCAAATATGAAAACGGAATATTATTAAAGTACGGAAAAGAACTTGAAGGCAATGATATTTCAGGCGAATATGTCGGAATCGGTAAATTCAGTAAGGAATTCATAAATGCATTTATACCGCAGTTAAATAAAATGATTGACGAACAGCATCACAGCGTTTGGTGGGAAAATGTAGTTTATGAACTTTCAAAAACACAAAAAATTAAAGTTGATGATATAAACGGTATGTTTTGGGCAGAAGTAGATTACATAGAAGATTACGACAGAATATTAAAATTTAGAGGAGTATCAGGAAACAGTGCACCGGATAAATTTAAAAAAGCAAACCCGCTGCCGTAAAATCAGATAATGTTGACGCACCGATTATAAATGAATTTCCTATTTGCTTTGAATATGAATTTATAGAATATCAGGACTGCGAATACGGATATGGAGTAATCGGTAAAGCAGTAAATGTAACAACTGATGATAATGTTATAAAAGACAGCAATATTTAAACTGTAAACATTATTGCATTTCCCATATACCCACGGCTATTATAAGGTAACGGAACGAGTCGGAGAAGCATTTAAAGACAGAATGAAGCTAAAATAACAAATTAAATCAAGTCTCAATGCCTAAATTCTCTCGGTGTTTTACCAACAATTCTTTTAAAGGTTTCGGAAAAATAACTGCTTCCCGAAAAGCCACAGTCCTGAGCGATCTCCGATATAGATTTATCGGTGGACTTTAAAAGCTGAGATGCTTTGCCGATTCTGAAATTTGTCAGATATTCTATCGGTGTTGCGTTCGTAAAACTTTTAAAGACAGAAATACAGCTGTTATTACACATATTTGCACTCTTTGCTATGTCAGAGAGTGCAATTTTTTCTTCTGCACGCAAATACGCAACAGCATTCTGTTCAGCAAACTGCAGTTCGGCTTTTCTGATAATACCGCCATCATCCGCCCAGTCGAATTTATCTATATAGGGCAGCATTTCGCTAATATATGTATTGTCAGCAATAACCTTTATTTTGTTATCTGCACCGAAAATGATTTTATCTGTAATATCAAATTGAAATGGTGTAAAGCCTGAACGACTATGCTCACCTGCAAAGATATTGTTTATATAAACCTTTGCGGTATGATAAACCGCATTAAATGAAATGAATGCCTTTTTATTATTTAATGATTCATCAACAAATACAGTTGTTTCATATTCAGCAATGCCTCTGTGCTTCATAACATTGTCATCCACATTCCATGTGTGTGGTGCTGTAACCTTTGCAGAATAATTTAATTCATTGATTGAAAAATTCCATTTGTTTAAAGAAATATTATATCTCATATCCGTTCTCCTTAAATAATATTGATAGTGCGTTGAAGTGACTTTGATTTATGTTTATTGTAATATGTTTTTTACGGGATTTGTTTTGATATTTTATTGAAAAATTTAGAAATCCTATTCTGGGAATTATGGAACTTATAGGGAACGGACTTGACAAAGGCTCACATATGTATTTTTATACAGCCTCTCAATCGGCAAAGGAATTATTATATTATCCAATAGCAATAGGGGACTTTCTCTGCAACAGTGATTATAATGTTGAAAGAGCTACTAATTATAACAGCATACTTGTACTATGCGTTCTTGACGGAAGTATCACTTTAGTACAGGATGATAATAAGCTGACAGCAGAAAAAGACGAACTTTTAATTGTGGATTGTTATAAACCTCATAATTATTTTGCTAATATGGCTGCCCATACTTTGTGGGCGCATTTTGACGGCAATAATTCAAGATTATGGTTTGATGAAATTAAATCAAGAAAAGGTCAAAAAATTAAATGCAGCCGGCAAACAGCTGATTGCATTTCAAATATAATTAAATATATTAAATCAAATCAGAATGAGTACAGCATTTCAAAAGAGCTTTATTCAATGCTTTGTTATATAAGCAGTGAGCAGGATGTGAATTATGAAAGTAAAAGAATCAATCAGATTGAAAAAGCAAAACAATTCATAGTTTCAAATTATAATAGAAATATATCGGTTGATGAAATGGCTGAAAATTTAAGTATCAGTATTCCGTATTTTCAGAAAATATTTAAAGAGTCAGTCGGATTTTCCCCATATGATTATCTGCTGTCAATCCGCCTTGATAAAGCAAAAGAATTATTGCAAAAAACAGATAATTCTGTACAGAATATTGCATTTAAGACAGGTTTTAACAGTGCATCAAATTTCATTTATTTCTTCAAAAAAGAAACAGGCATCTCACCACTTAAATTTAGAAATATTGTGTTTTAATTTTAATGTTTTCAGCATTGGATTTTAAGTAAGGGCGTTATTTTTTTTATTCTGTCCAATAACTAAAAACAATTTGGCGGTTTACAAAGCATTAGGACACCCACTTTATCGAGGGTGCCCTAATGGATGCCTATTTTTTATAATGTATTAAAATTTTAGGAAGTACGGCACAAACGGTTATTCTACGCTTTGATATATAAGAGCTTTTTCCTGCTCATCGCAGATTGCAAAGTGGAAATTAACATCCGTAACATCAGACGCTTTCTTAACAATTTCCATAAAATCGTCGATATCGGTATTGCTCTTTAAAATTATATCCATAGTGGAATCCACAAAAACATCTGTAAGGTCATAGTCTCCGGCGCAAAGCCCTACCAAAAATCCGTAAAGCATAACGGAACTGTTTATATCATAATCGCAGGTATTAACTAGCCGGATATTTGAAGGTAAAGTCAGCGACAGTTTATCAGAATTATCTACATAAATCACATTTCCTTTGCTTTGATTGGCGGTAAAAACAGCGGTCTGGGTCATCACTTTTGTTTTGCCTGTTCCCTGTATTCCGGTAATGTATTCAACCATAATGATCACCTCATATAATATTTCAGGAAATATTATCCTGATGCTATAAGATTATCATTAAAATAAAAACGTGTATAAAACAAACTATTAATCTTTGTTAAATAAATTATAAACAGCACGACAGCGTTTTACATTTTTTGATATATTAACACAGTTGTTGACATTTAATACCTGTAATTATATACTCAACTTATAAAGTACGAAAGGTTTTACTAATATGAAAATCAACATAAAAAATGCAAGAAAAATGCAGACGTTAAAGGGATGGGGCACTTCTGCCTGCTGGTGGAGCCAATACTGCGCAGATCCCGACACAGCAAAAGAAATTGCTTCCCTGCTTTACGGCAGTGACGGGCTTAATCTTAATATTTACAGATACAACATCGGCGGCGGAACAGATGATGACAACTGCCGTATTGCAAATCCCTGGAGAAAAACCGACAGTTTTTACGTATTTGACAAGGAAAAAATGACGGGGGAATATGATTTTTCTCGTGATAAAAACGCAATAAATATGATGAGGCTGTGCCTTGATACAGGCAATATTGACACCCTGATACTGTTTTGCAATTCGCCCCACTACTCACAGACATCAACCGGGCAGGCATCAGGCAGCCTTTTATACAGCACCTGCAACATACCTAAAATGAATTACAAAAAGTTTGCCGATTATGTACTGGATGTGGCAGAGCACTTCTTAAATGACGGAATACCGGTGAAATACATAAGCCCAATTAACGAACCACAGTGGAAATGGGGCGGTTCTAACGTCTGGCAGGAGGGCTGTCACTATGAACCCGATGAAGTTGCAGAGATTTTTCATATTTTTGCACAGGAAATAATTAAAAGAAATCTGCCTGTAAAATTATACGGCCCCGAAACCGGAGAAATGTTTGGCAGGACAGGTGAATATTTTGAAAAACTCGTGGCAGACGAAATGGTTATGAAAGTAATGGAAGTATTTGCATACCATTCATACCACAGTGACGATAAACCAAAGGACAGAATTGAATTTAAGAAAAAATTTGTAAAACCTAATCCTCACCTTCGCTTTGATATGAGCGAATGGTGCGAACTGCCCAACAAAAGCCACACTGAAGATTTTAAAGGTGCACTTATTACCGCAAGGATAATCGGCCAGGATATTGTTTACAGCGGCGCCGAAAGCTGGACGTCCTGGGTAGCAGTAAATCAGTTTGCAGTAAAAGAGAACGGATTTGATTACAGCGACGCACTTATATCAGCAGACGATGACTTCAGCGACTGGCATATTGCAAAAAGATATTGGGGCTTTGCTCATTTTTCAAAATTTATTCCGACAGGCTCCGTGGCTCTTGATATAGGATTTTTCCCTGATGATGACAATAAACTTAACATTTTTGCCTTTGAAACGCCGAAGGGTGAAAAAATTCTTGTAGCAGTCAACGAGGGAGAAGACACGAATATTGAAACAGAAAGCGACTGTACCTGCGCCGATATATACGAATCAACGCAGGATTACGAAATGAAGCTTACAAAATGCAGTTCCTTTAATGGCATCTTAAAGTGCAAAAAAGAGTCAATAACAACTGTAATATTAAAATAAAAAACAGGACTTGAAGTGATTTTCAAGTCCTGTAAATTTTTTATTCTTCCGATGGTGCGGTGGTTGTCGTAGTGGTTTGAATTTCGCCGTAAACCTGAAGTATTATTTCCTCGCCTACTGCAACTTCTTCACCGGCTGCAGGAGCCATACCGTAGCTTGCCTTTACAGTGTCCTTTGTATGACTACCGTCATTGTAAACCTCAACGCTGGAAACCTTAAAGCCCATTTCTTCAAGCTTTTTCGTAGCCTCTTCAAGAGTAAGGGAACCTACGTCGGGCAGAGTTTTAGTCTGTATTCCCTTGCTTATTGTAAGGACAATCTGTGAACCTTCCTTAAGGGTTTCTCCTGCCGCTACGCTCTGTTTAAAGATTTCACCCTGCTCTGCCTCCGTTGAATATTCGCTGACAAATTTAATAGTAAATCTCTCGTTCCATGCGCCGTTATTCTCTATATCGCTTTGGGTGTAGCCATTGCCTACAAAATTAGGCACGGTATATGTTGCCAAAGTGGTAAGCTCAGTAGTTGTTTCCTTTTGAGACGGCACAAGACCCGAGAATTTTACAACATAAACACCTGCTGCAATAGCAATTACAAGAAGAACAACAAGAGCGATTATCGCTTTTTTAGATTTCTTTTCTTTCTTATTATAGAGTTCGTCGTAATCGGGGTAGCTTGTTTCGCTGTTTTCCTCATCCTCCTGGACTGCGGAGGCAGCCTTTGCCTGCACTACCGGAGCAGCATCAAGAAATTCCCTGAATTCTGTAATGGATTTAATTCTCTTTTCTGGATAAATCTGAAGACCGCTTCCCATTGCTTTTATAACGTGCATCGGAATCGACTCGGCAATACTGTTTGGTATCATCAGTTTGTCGTTTGCCTCTCTTGCAGGAGCAGGCGGCGGATTTGTACCTACCAACGCTCTGTAAATACAGGCGCTGAAAGAATATATATCTGTTGCCGGACAAATTTTATGACTGTTTTCATACTGCTCAAGGGCGGTATAACCGTCGTTAACATTAAACTCAAGCTCAGAAGAAGCATCAGCTGCCTCGGTAATTGTAAATTCGCTGAGACGAACCTTTCCGTCACGGCAGAGAACAAGATTGTCAGGAGTAATTGAACCGTGAATAATCTTGTTTTCGTGAAGCGCTTCAATAGTTGTGAGAACCGGCATAAAGATAACTCTTGCGTCGTCCCAGAGGATATATCCGTTCTCATTATGGAGCAGATATTCTCTAAGAGGAACAGACTCCATATACTCAATTATCGCATATACGGTATTATTTTCTTCAACCACATCATAGACCGGAACAACCGCAGAAAGATTCTGCATTTTTTCAAGAGTTGTCCACAGTCTGTAAAATGATTTTTTATAATACTCGTAAGACTCCGTAAACTTGGGGCGCACATGAATATCATTTTTACCCTCTAGCCTTACAGCAAGACCTTTGGGATAATACTCTCGTATTTTAACAGGCTTACCAAGCTGAGCATCATAACCCATATAAGTTACAGCATCGCTTTCGTGTTTTATAACGGTGCCTATAACATATTTACCTGCAATAATTGTCTTTATACCAAGATACATAGAATCATTATTTTTATCATTATCAAAACCGCACTGCTCGCAGACATTTCCCTGTGTAAGTTCGCTAAAGCAGTTGGCACAGAGATTATCAATATCCCTCATTGCATATCACTCCATATTAAATATACTAAATATAATATCATATCATTTTTAATTGTCAAGAACACAAGTGTAAATGTTATGTTAATTTCAATCATTAACAGATAAAAAACATTAAATATAAAATAGTAATTGAATAAATCGTTGTTTTAATGTATAATTGGTAATATATGATTATTAGGAGCACAGTATGAAATTTAAAGAATTGCCAAACGGTATGTGCGACGGATTTGCACTGCTAAAAAAATGTGAGGAAAAAACAGCGAAAAACGGCTCCTCCTATCTTGATGTTATTCTTGCGGACAAAGAGGGTGAAATACCTGCAAAACTTTGGAATTTTACCCAAAGCGGTCTTTATCAGCAGGATATGATAGTGAAGGTGAGAGGCACTAAAGAAGAATACAACGGCAAAGAGCAGTTCAGAATTTCTCAGATGCGCCCTGTAAATGACCAGGATAATTACAATTTGGGCGACCTTGTCCCCTCTTCCGACATAGGAGGGCAGCAGTTATATGATATGATAATCAACAGGGTCAGCTCCTTTGAAAATGATAACTTAAAGAAAATTGTTTTAAAAATTCTCTGCGAACACAAAGATGCGCTTATAAAATACCCTGCTGCATTAAGACTGCACCACGCTATGGTAGGCGGCTTGATGTATCACACAATGAGTATTGTCAGAATGGCAGAGGAAATATGCAAAATATATCCAAATGTTAACAGAGATTTACTGCTTTCGGGCGTTATTCTTCACGATGTTGCAAAAACATGGGAGCTTGAAGCATCATCAACAGGACTTGCAAAATCCTACACCACTGACGGCCAGCTGATAGGCCATCTTGTAAAGGGCGCAATGTACGTTAACGACACTGCTAAAGAACTTGGAATTGATGATGAAGTTGTAACCTTGCTTGAACATATGATACTCTCCCACCATGGAGAACCGGACTACGGTGCGGCGGTAAGGCCAATGTTCCTTGAGGCAGAAATATTATCCAGCCTTGACTCCCTTGACGCTACGATTTACGAAATCAACAATGCAGTAAGCAAGGTTGAGGTGCACAAATTTACCGACCGCCAGTGGGCGCTTGATAACCGCAAGCTTTACAATCACGGTTTGTCCGGCTCCGAACACAAAGTAAATTTTACAGCCGAGGGAGATAAATAATGGGTGAGAAACAAAATAAATGGACGGAAATTGCCGTCAGCGTAGATGTTAAAGACCTTGACGCCGCCGCTGACATAGCAAATATGACTGTACCCTACGGAATTTATATTGAAGACTATTCTGCCCTTGAACAGGAGACAATGGAGATTGCTCACATAGATTTAATTGAGGAAAGCCTGCTGAAAAGGGACAGAACAAAAGGCATAATCCACATTTATATCAACGCTTACGAAAACCCAAGCGAAGCTGTATCTTTTCTTAAGGACAGGTTTAACTTTGCAAAAATAAAATATGAAATATCCCTTAACACCTGCGATGCAGAGGACTGGCAGAACAACTGGAAACAATATTTTCACCCTATGCCAGTAGGCGAAAAATTGCTGATTCGCCCAGTGTGGGAGGAAGAATATGACTCCGGCGGCAGAAAAGTGCTTGATATTGAGCCGGGACTTGCTTTTGGTACAGGCTCACATCCCACCACAAAGTTATGCCTTGAAACTCTGGAAAAATACATAAACGAGGATTCAATGGTACTTGACATAGGATGCGGCAGCGGAATTCTATCAATAGCGAGCCTTCTTTTGGGTGCAAAAAGCGCATTCGGTGTTGACATTGATGCTCTTGCAGTTAAAACCGCTCTTGAAAATGCAAAGAAAAACGGATTTGAACCTCCTGTTTTTGATGCGGTTCAAGGCAATTTGTCAGACAAAGTAAGCGGAAAATACAATGTTGTAGTTGCAAATATTGTTGCAGATATAATTATACAATTTAACACACAGGTAAATAAATTTTTAAGCGATGATGGTGTTTACATAACAGGCGGAATTATTGAATCCCGTGAAGACGAGGTACTTATTTCGTTTGCTCAAAACGGTTTTGAAGTAGTTCAGCGCTTTGAGGAGAAGGGCTGGCTAGTATTTGTTCTTAAAAAAGAAACTATTGAAAGGTAGAAAATTATGCAAAAACACAGAACATTTGCAAAAACCCCGCCGATGGGATGGAACAGTTGGGATTGTTTCGGACCCGGCATCACAGAAGAACAGTTAAAGGAAAACGCAAATTATATGGCTGAACATCTTAAAGAGTTCGGCTGGGAATATGTTGTATGCGACATTCAATGGTATGAACCAAAGGCAAAGGGCTATGATTATAATCCTTTTGCAAGGCTTGAAATGGACAAGCACGGCAGGCTTATGCCGTCGCCCAAGCGTTTTCCGTCAGCTGCCGACGGCAAGGGATTTAAACCTATTGCGGATTACATTCATTCTTTAGGTCTTAAATTTGGCATACATATTATGAGAGGAGTACCCCGTCAGGCAGTAACGAGAAACTGTAAAATCGCAGGCTGTGACGCAAGGTGCAAGGACATTGCCCATACAAACTCAATATGTTCCTGGAACACGGATATGTACGGAGTAAAAAACACTCCCGAAGCACAGCAGTATTATAACAGCATAATTGATTTGTATGCTCAGTGGGGCGTTGATTTTATCAAATGCGACGACATATGCGTTACGGAATACAGTATGCACGACAATCCTTATTCAGCAGCTTACGAAATAGAGATGATAAGAAAAGCTATTGACAACTGCGGCAGAAATATTGTTCTTTCCCTTTCTCCCGGTCCTGCTTTGAGAAACAAGGCGGACCACCTGAGGCAAAACGCAAATATGTGGAGACTTACCGGTGATTTTTGGGACAACTGGAAAAGCCTTTACGCAATGTTTGACAAATGCGAGCAGTGGCAGGGCGTATCACGTACCGGCAACTGGCCCGACTGTGATATGCTCCCTATTGGAAAGCTGTGCAAAAACGGCAGCTGCAATGGACCCCAGGACCGTATGACACAGTTATCCCACAGTGAACAGAAAACAATGATGACCCTGTGGGGAATATTCAGAAGTCCCCTTATGATTGGCGGAAATCTGCCGGAATGTGACAAGTTCACTCTTAATCTGCTGACTAACAAAGCATTTTTGGAAATGCACAGAACCTCCTACGGAGCATGTCAGATTTTCAGAAAAGAGAGAAACGGCAAGGGCACAATCATCTGGAGCGCCAACGGCGAGGGATGCAAATATATTGCCATATTCAATACAGATGATAAAAAGAGAGTGTTTACGTTTGATTTGCGGACTGTGGCAATAGCCGACACTCCCTACACAATTTATGATATATGGAAAAAAGAAACCTTTTATGATATAGAAAACTTTGTGGTGGCAGATTTGCCCGCTCACGGAGTAAAGCTGATAAAAATTTCATCTAATTAACAAAAATAGGGCTGCCTCACAATGAGGTAGCCCTGTAATTTTAATTAATCAATCCAAATGGGATTTGTAAACGCCCAGAAAAATTCGGGTACTTCTCCGCAGTCAGACTTAAGGAAAGTCTGCTCAGCAAAGCTGAACACTTTTTTAAATCCCGGAGTCATATTATAATCAATTTCTGCTCTGATAAATCCCTTTTCACGAACGCCGAAATGAGTTGTAAACTCTTTTTCGTACCTAATCGCTTTATGACGGTAAATCACTTTGTCGTTGTTGTAAATTTTAAGCTCAAAACCGGGCATAAGCTTTGTAACAGTGCATTTACCTGTTAATCCGTCCTTTAAACTGACGGTATCGCCTAACTGAGCGCCCTCACATTCAAGATAAATCATAGAAGAATCGGGACGGTTTGTAACAACGCTTCTGCCCTCAGTAAGAGCCTGAAGAATATCATCAGGTGAATTGCTTTTTGCATGGGTAATTGTGGTAGGAACAGCAAGAATATCAAGGCCTGCATAATTTTTGTGATAATCAGAACCGCCTACGGCGGCAATTTTTATGCCCTGCATAAGCTTGTCTGTCCACCATTTCATATTTTTAACATTATCAGAATGCTGAATTGTATTCCATACTTCAACGCAGTCCATAGGAAAATCATCAAGATCCATATGAAAACCGCAGTTAGAGCAAAACGGATGATTAACGCTGACAACTGCGCCCTTTTTCTTTGACGCTTTCATAATTTTTTTATAAGCGTCAATATCACTTAAATCATAAGGCGGGTCAACAGGAACCTTTTTGCCCCAAACGTTAACATGACCGTTTTCACCGGTTACTTCCTGACCCTGAATAACGGTAAGTCCGTCACTGGAGTAGCTTTCTTCAACGGTGTTAAAATTATGGTCGGTGATTATTATGTAATCAAGACCTAAATCTTTACATCTGTCAATCAGCTCATACTGATGAAGACTGCCGTCCGAATTTGTTGTGTGAAGATGAGTATCACCTTTAAACCATTTTCTTTCCATAAAATCACCTCACTTATTAAATAATTTTTCAAGGTTGTTTATATTGCCTGCATATTTTCGCTGGCTGACAAGGAATACAACCTCATCGCCTGCCTGAAGCACCACATTTCCATTTGGAGTTATGCTTTCCTCACCTCTTTCAACGGTTACAATAAGACAATGCCTGCCCCATTCAATTTCCTTAATTTTCTTTCCTGCAAGTGGCGAGCCTACCTGCACAACATAAGACTTAATTATCTTCTCCGACTTAGGGCTGAACTTTGGTCTGTCATCGACAGGAACGGTTATTCTTGATGACAGAGCCTCATAAATGGGCTGGGAGCCAATAAGGTTTGACACTGCGTAGCTTATCAAAGAAACCGTTGCCAGGGGAAGCAGATTGTTCATATTGCCCGTAAGTTCAAACACAAGAACAATGCCTGTAATGGGACTTTTAACTGTGGAAGCAAAAAATCCTGACATACCAATTACAACAAATTCCTGCCACATATTGGCGTCAAGATTAAGCAAATCTATTGAAGTGTTGCCGAAAACTGCGCCAAGATATGTACCGAGAATACAAAGAGGATAGAGTGTTCCGCCCGGTGCGCCCGACGCAAAGCTTACGGCGCCGAACAAAAATTTTGCTACCAGCAGAAAAAACATAATACCGACAGTGGGGTGCTCTTTAAGCAGATATTCCACCATGCTATGACCGCCGCACAGAATCTGAGGTATATAAAGACCCACAATGCCGCTTAAAATAAAGATTACCGGCATTTTTATATAATTAGGAATTTTCTTAATGCTTTTATAAAAATCCTGCGCCTTTAACATTATTAAGGTATAACAGGAACCGCTTACACCCAGGATTATACCCAGTAAAATAAGCAGCCAGTATTGCCGCAGAGGAAAATTAACTGTTTCGTAATTAAACACTGTATTCTGTCCAAAAAATAGCTTTGAAATATAATCAGCGGTTATAGTTGAAACAATTCCCATACAGAGAATATTTTTGTCAAAGGAATGATGTATTTCCTCCAGCACGAACATAATACCTGCAAGGGGTGCATTAAACGCCGCCGACATACCTGCGCCGGCACCGCAGCTAATCATACGAAGCTCGGTAGTTTTGTCCGCCTTTGTGATTTGAGCAACACCCTTTGCAGCCATACCTCCCAGTTGAACACTGGGACCCTCTCTGCCGAGAGATAGTCCGGCAAACACTGACGTTGTTCCGCCTACGAGCTTAGCGGCTATAACACGCAACCATAAGGGATTTAATCTGCCTTTAATTTCACTGTTTATCTGTGGTATGCCCGAACCCGCCGCCATAGGCTCCCACCTGTTGATAAAGGCAACGAATATTCCAAGAGCCGCTAAAATCAATAGCCACAATGCCGTTCTGAGCGGAATACCTCCCGTCCAGTCTATCACCTTGTAAAGAAACTTTTCTGCAAAGGACAACAAATATCTGTACAAAACGCAGACAAGACCTGCTGCAATACCCACCTCAAGACCTCTTACTATAAGAAAAAGCGATTCCTTGTTTTTGTATTCAATTTTCCTTATTGTATTTTTCTTTTTTGTCTGTTGCATAACTACATTATAAATCTTTTATAAAAATAATTCAATACAAATAGAAAATGACAAATTAATTAATAGTATAAAATAACCGCCGCAGAGGTACGAATATCTGCGGCGGCTGATAGTCTGTTAAATTTTAAAGCTGGTCGGCAATGGAGTAAATCATATCTCTTGTTTTCTCCCATCCGAGACATGGGTCGGTAATTGATTTGCCGTAAACGCCATCCTCAACCTTTTGGCAGCCGTCCTCTATATAGGATTCAACCATAAAGCCCTTTACCATTTTGGCAACGTCTGCACTGTGGCGCATTGAATGAAGCACCTCATTGGCAATTCTCACCTGTTCAAGATAATTTTTTCCTGAATTTGAGTGATTTGTATCAACCACAACTGCAGGGTTGCTGTAACCGCCCTGACAGTACATACCGTGAAGTGTAATAAGGTCTTCGTAATGATAGTTTGCGTGGTTTATGCCATGCTTGTTTACACTGCCTCTGAGAATTACGTGAGCAAGTTCATTGCCCTTGGATTCAACCTCCCATCCTCTGTAAAGGAAGGTGTGCCCGCTTTGGGCGGCTTTTATAGCATTAAGCATAATTGAAAAGTCACCACTGGTTGGATTTTTCATACCTACCGGGATATTCAGGGAGCTTGATACCAGCCTGTGTTCCTGGTTTTCAACACTGCGTGCACCTACTGCAATATACGACAACAAATCTGACAGATACCTGTGATTTTCGGGATATAACATTTCATCGGCACAGGTAAGTCCTGTCTGCTCAATAGCGTCCTTATGCAAGGCACGGATTGAAATAATACCCTCAAGCATATCGGGCTTTTTGTCCGGGTCGGGCTGATGGAGCATACCTTTATATCCGGCGCCCGTTGTACGAGGCTTTCCGGTATAAATACGCGGGATAATCATAATTTTATCCTCAACCTCTTTTTGAACCTCGGCAAGACGATGGATATAATCAAGAACGCTGTCAGCTCTGTCAGCAGAGCATGGACCTATTACAAGAACAAATCTGTCGCTTTCGCCCTTGAATATTTTTTTAAGCTCTTCATCCCTTTTTTCTTTAATTTCTGCCGCTTCGGGAGAAAGAGGAAACTGCTCTTTAATCTCCTTGGGCACCGGAAGTTTTCTTTTAAATTCCGTATTCATCATATTATCCATATTTTTCACCCCTCGGCACAATATACTATCACTGATTGGCTGTTAAGTCAAATACACGCTTTAAACCATAAAAATATTTTATATTTTTTCAAGAATCCATATTTTGCTGTCAAGGGCTTTACCAATATTAACATCAATGCAGGCATTATTAAAATACGCTCCGCTTTTTACAATTTCTCCATTTTCATTTTTTAAACGGTAATCGGCGGTTTCATCAAGACCCTTAAGTCGTATGGTTTTAAACTGCCTGTTAAACATAGAATTAACCGATGTACAGATAAATACCACGCTCTTTGACTTGTCGGCACTAACATACTGATTTACGTAAAATCCATTTTCACTGTAGTTTTTAAGACGGTATAAGTCACCGAACTGAACGACTTCTCTTATATCTTTATAAAGAGCTATATATTTTCTGCATTTTTCAAGCTCTTCATCAGAATATTTAAGCAGATTTGAGCCGATAGACAAAGAGCCCTGCATAGAACTGTTAAATCTGAAATCAAGAGATACCGGACGTGTATCAGAGTTCCAGTCGGTCACCCAGGCACGCATACACTTAATCGGATAAATCATAGAAAAACCGCGCTGAATGTCAAGCCTGTCAACTGGATCGGTATTGTCGGAGGTCCATACCATATCAAAATGGCTCATCGCACCGTAATCTGCCCTGCCTCCTCCGCTTGCACAGGCTTCAAGCTGGAGATATGGATATTTTTCTTTAAGTCTGTCGGCAATGGAATAAACAGCCTGTGTATGACGGTACCAAAGCTCCTGCTGATTTTCAAGATTTTCTGCGCCGATTTCGGAAAATGGTCTGTTCATATCCCATTTTATATAGCGTATATTGTGCTTTGAGAGCATACTGTCAAGACAATTGAAAACATACTGCTGAACTTCGGGCTTTGTAATATTCAGCACAAGCTGATTTCTCATAAGCGACGGTGTTCTGTTATCGTAATGATAAGTCCATTCAGGATGGGCGCGGTATAAATCAGAATCAGGATTAACCATTTCCGGCTCAAACCACAAGCCGAAATCCATACCCAAATCATTAACGCCTTTAATCAACTCGTTAATGCCGCCCGGGAATTTTTCTTCGTTAACATACCAATCGCCCAGTCCTGCGTGGTCATCTTTACGCTGACCGAACCATCCGTCATCCATAACAAAAAGTTCGCATCCTATGCTTTTCGCAATTTTTGCAAGTTTAAGCTGGTGCTCGGTGTTAACGTCAAATCCCGTTGCCTCCCATGAATTATAAAGCACCGGCAGAGGTTTATGAGCAAAATCTTTTGGCAGAATATTATCAATGGCAAAACGGTTCATCATATTGCTCATCTGAGCAAAGCCGCTGCAGTATCCCATATAAACCTTTGGACATTCAAAAGTTTCTCCGGCTTTAAGAATGTAGGAAAAATCAAAATCCGATACACCCAGATATGCCCTTGTTTTATATATGTAATCTCTGTTTACTTCAATTTTGAAATTACCGCCGTAACCGAGAGCAGCAAAATAAACATCGCCGCTATCCTCATTGGCATTTTGTGACATAATTACAAAGGGTGAATTCGTATGACCGGTAATTCCCTTTCGTGATTCAAAGGTAAGGGTGCCGTTTTTCAGCTTTTGTGTTTCAAGCTGAAGCTCGCTTCCCCATCCGCCATTTGTATTTGTAACATCGTACTCATCCTCGCCAGGAAGCGAAATTTCCGCAGTCATAAGACGGTCAATTCTTATATCATTTTGTGATTTATTTCCAATTTTAACAAATCTTGTAATAATATCGCTGTCACTGCTATATCTGTAACAAAGAGTTATATAAAGAGAATAAACACTATCTTTAAGAGTAATATCAAGAGCGCCGTCACTTTCCTGCGCCGAGTCAAATTTCAGCACCGTATCACGGCATTTGTCAAAGTATTCGCACTTAAAGGCATAGGGACGGTACATAGTGCCTCCAAAGGGTGTATATTCCTGATTTATCATATCCAAAGAGGAATGATTTGAATTATAATCACCAAAAATACCAAAACAGTAATCAGATTCTTTTGCTTTTCTGCCCCAATGAAGGTGCTGGAGATTTCCATTACTGTCAACTCCTATGACATAGTGGGTATTTTTTGTTGAAATCACAAATATTTTTTCCTGCATATCAATTCACACAGCCTTTCGGTTAGTTATTTTTATTATAAACTATCATAAATTATAAATCAATTATACAGATATAATCACAGTATATTTTTAAATTATCAAAATATAAATACCTTTTGTAAAAATATACAGCACAATTTTAATTGACAAGCATTTATTTAATTGTTATACTAAAATAAATAGAAAATGTTTTTTGTAAAAAAGGTGAAAATGATGGAGAAAAACAGAGTAAATTTAAAAATCTGCGGCAGCAGTTACTCAATTCTTACCGAGGACGACCCGGAATATGTTGAGGGTTTAGGCGAAATAATTGACAAAGAAATGAAAGCAGTAAGCCAGGAGGCTCCGTCCCTTTCACTGACTCAGTGTGCGGTGCTTGTGGCACTTGACCAGACCGACGCCTGCAAAAAGGCAACAGCGTCCGCTGATAATTTAAGAGCGCAGATCAAGGACTATCTTGAAGACAGCGCAAGAGCAAGAATGGAAGTTGACGTTGCACGCCGTGAGATTGAAAGGCTCAACAGAGAAATCAGCAATTTACGCAACAAGCTTGCAGAAAAATAAACTTTAATTTTCAGGGCGGTTACGGGTAATCCTAAAACCGCCTTTTTTGTGTGGTAAAATATGAAACCTGAGATTTTAGCTCCTGTAGGCGATTTTGATATGCTGACGGCGGCAGTTAGATGCGGTGCCGACGCAGTGTATCTCGGTGCAAAACAGATGAATGCACGCCGCAATGCAGGCAATTTTGATTTTGAACAACTAAAAAATGCGGTAAGATATTGCCATTCGCACAATGTTAAAGTGTATCTTACTCTTAATACACTGACATCTGACAGCGAGATGAAAATGGCATATGAAACCGCAGGAAATGCTCTTGAAATCGGTGCTGACGCCTTTATCATTCAGGATTTAGGAACTGCAAAAATGATTAAAGACTGCTTTCCTTCGGCAAGGCTTCATGCCTCAACCCAGTGCAGTATAATGACTCCCAAAGGGTTTGAAATGCTTGAAAATATGGGATTTTCAAGAGTGGTAATCCCCCGTGAAATGAGCCTTGACGAAATAAAGGACATACGAAACAGCACCGGTATGGAACTTGAACTATTTGTTCACGGCGCACTTTGTATGTGCGTTTCGGGACAGTGCTATATGTCCGCAATGCTTGGAGGCAGGAGCGGAAACCGGGGACTCTGCGCACAGCCCTGCCGTCTAAAATTCAGTTCTGACGGCTCTGACAGCCGTGACCTGTCGCTGAAAGATTTGAGCCTAATTTCACATCTCAGAGAAATTCAGGAGGCAGGTATTGCCAGCCTTAAAATTGAGGGCAGAATGAAACGTCCTGAATATGTTGCCGCTGCCGTTACTGCATATAAAAAGTCTCTTGAGGGCAATTATACAGACGGTGACGAACATCTGCTGAAAAGCGTTTTTTCACGAAGCGGATTTACTGACGGATATTTTACCGGCAGGCAAAACGATATGTTCGGCAAACGCAGTAAAGAGGACGTTACCGCCGCTGCAGGGGTTTTAAAGGATTTATCACGTCTTTACGAAAAGGAAAAACAGACCGTCAAGATTAATTTTGATTTTACCGTTAAAGAGGGCAGGGATGTTGTACTGACGGCGAAAACCGATAAAAAAGAAGCTATTGTAACCATACCGCCGGCGGAAAAAGCAATAAACAAGCCGCTGACAAAGCAGGAGGCTGAGGAGAGGCTTTCAAAATTAGGCGGAACCCAGTATTTTGCAGGCTCAGTTAATACGGATATAGACGACGGATTAAGACTCACCGCCTCGCAGATAAACGAGCTTCGGCGTAGAGCTGTGGAGCTTTTGGACGAAGAAAAGATTGAAATTTGCGAAAAACTGCCATTTACGCAAATTCAGGAAAGGCAGTCACAAGCTGTACCGTATTCTACCGCAGAATTTATAAATCCCGACACGATACCTGAAAATCATCCCTTTAAGCGGATTTTCATTCCCGTTTACTCAAAGGATGAGGATTTTATAAAACACGGTGCAGGAGCAATTTTGCCGAGAGGATTATTCGGCGCGGAAAAAAGAGTAAAAAACAGGCTTACACAGCTTAAACAAATCGGCGTTACGAAAATTCTTGCATCAAATACAGGGGGTTACGCCCTTGCTGAAAGCATGGGATTTGAGGTTTACGGTGGTTTTGGTCTTAATGTTTTTAACAGCATTACTGCCGGAATGTTTAAATCTCCCATTCTGTCATACGAGCTGACGTTAAATCAGGCAAACGCAGTAAATGCAAAGGACGCCGGAATAATTGCTTATGGTAAGCTTCCCCTGATGCTGACACGAAACTGCCCTGTGAAACAGCATATCGGCTGTGAAAAATGCAAAAAGCGGGGCAAACTCACCGACAGAAAGGGCTACGAATTTTCCGTAATCTGCTCACCTTATCCCTGTGCGGAAATATTGAACCCTCTGCCCCTTTATATGGCGGACAGGCTGGAGGAAATCCACACGGACTTTATTCATTTTTATTTCACCGACGAGGACAAGGCACAGGTGCAAAGCATAATTAACGCTTACGAAAACCGCCTGCCGAGTACGGAAAAATTCACCCGTGGTCTTTACTACCGGGGCGTTAAGTAAATAACAAAACGACAAAAAAGCTGACTTGCGATATGAACAAGTCAGCTTTTACTATTTTGATATTCTTGATAAATATTCAACCAAGCATTTTGCAGGCAGAAATACATAATCGCACAAATCAAAAATACGGTTTATTATTTTTTTCATTCTGTTTATTATAATCGCTGTAATATGTCAAAAATGTTTAAACACAAACAAAACTGCATTGACAGCAACCAAATTAAAAGTAATCATTTATCTTACTCTTTATCCTTTGAAGCCGTGTTCTGGCGGCAGAGGCGCTTATGCCGAAAGCTTTGCCGATTTCCTCGCTTGAATATCCCTGTACTTTCATATAAAGCAGTTGCTGTTCTTTTACGGACAGTTTTTGCAGACTCAGACGGATATCAACAATGCCGACAATATTGTCAGGGTCGGTAAAGTCAAAATATTCCGGCATCACCGCGGCTTCAAGGGTTATTGAATCCTTCTTGTACCGGTCAATTCTGACGTTTTTTGCAATGCGGAAAATAAGCGCTCTGCTGTTTCTTAACGCATAGGCGTTAGGTATCCACGCCCAAAGCTGTAAAAAGGTCTGCTGCGTCAAATCTTCTGCGTCCTCAACAGGAAAATCCTTTTTAAAAAAACGCAGAATTTTATCGTAGTATTTGTCGTAGATATCGTTGAACAAATCAACGGGATTGTTAATGCTGTCTGCCATTTTCTGCTATTTCTTTTCCTGCTGAAGCCACTGTCTGAATAATTCCTATAATATTCTTTGAGCAAATAATACTCTTTCCTGCAAGGAAATAGAGATTTCTGTTTTTAAACATCTTTTCATCAACATCTGATTCAAAGATTAAATCTTTTCCGCAGAGAACAACAGTCTTGTCCTTAACTTCATTAAGAAATTTATTACCGATTTTCGCATCTTTTGAAAATATTATTACGTGTTCAATTTCAAAATCTACACTGCTGGATATGCCGCTGCAATCTTCAAATTGAATATTGTTGTCCTTTTCATATATGCAGATACCGCTGAGCAAAATTTTAACCGGATTTTCTGTTTTACAGTGGGTTAATACCGATATACCGCTGACATCATAAAAAGCATTGCTTTTTGCGGTTTGGCAGTTAAATTCCGTTACACCGCTGATTGAAATAATATCATCATCTTTTGATAAATATCTTTCACAGCCTGCATTTTTAGATATAGCTCCGTATGCCGCCATAAATTCCGGCGACGCCTCCTTTGGCAGTAATATTACGCCTGCGTTTATGGCTCTGATTCTCTGCAAAGCCTCTGCGGTATACATTCTTAAATCTGCACGTCCTGTATTAATCAACGTCTTCCGCTTAGATGTGTTGTTATTAAATAATGACATATTGCTCATCCTTTCAAAATATGTTTTTTAAAGGGTCCCTTCATTATATAAAGACGATGAAAATTAAGATTTGTCCGCAAAAATATAAATTTTCTAAAAAAACTTGCGAAAAAATCCGCAAGTCCTTTTAACACTAATTCTGTTTTCGTACAATACCGTATTCGCCGGTGTCAGGGCGAAAATACTTACAGCCATGATTATTCGGCGTGGTCATCATTTTTGCATACTCGTCCTCATCAAGCTGCAGGGTACAATACGCCTCGCCGTCTTCCTCGTCAAACACGTTGTACCAGCACTCGTCGCACAAACTGCTCATATCAGTTAAGGGGGCTTTCGTCGGATTCTTCCGGCTTGCCTACAGAGACGGTATCACGGTTAAGCTTCATAATAGGAATCATAAGACCGGGCATACCGCTCATTGAAGTGATATTGTTAATCACCTGACGGAGAAACGGAAAAATCTGGTCAAAAGAGGCGGTATGAATGTCCGGCTTTTCGTCACCGTCCTCATAAGCAAACTCGGCAACCATTTCTACTCTTATTTCAAAGGGGTTCATATCTGCGTCGGCAATTCTGAACTCAACAATGCCAACGCATCTGTTGTCGTCGTCCATATAATTAACATTATATTTAACCTGATTCTGAAGTTTAAGCTGGGTGCCGTTTTTTACCTTGTTTTCAAAATTTATTGAATTTACTTTGTATCCTTTAAGTTCTACCATATTTTTACCTGTCCTTTCATTTATTTAACCATTCTTACATTGTCAAGCCTTATATCGTCATATTCCGGCGATACTGCTTTGCCACTGAAGCGCACAAGTTCAAGATTTTCCACATCGGCGGCGTCTATTGCGTGTTTATAATCATCACAGATATTGCCCCAGGTGGTTTTTGTTTTTTCTATAAGAACATTCTTTGCATACCTTATAAAGAATGCCGAATTATCATATTTTTCAACACCCCAGTCAAGGCACGGGCGCAAATCGTACAGGCCGCAGCTCCACTTTGATGTTTTTGTAAGACAAATCTGACAATTCTCAAATGTTACATCCTCAATTATATTGTCCTTATTGCCATGAATTAAAACGCCGTTTTCGCCTTTGGCGGTGACGTTGAAGAAACGGACATTTTTTATGGTTCCACTTTTAGTATTTTCATCACGGTTAAAAGTTGTAATAACAACAGGCTCGGCAGTACCCCACCAATCGGGACAGAACCTGCGCGTTTCAATAATAATATTTGAATATGTAACATTTTCAACACAGCCGCCGTCACGAATTTGAATTGACAGACCTCTGTTTGATTTGCTGATAATGCAGTTTGACACAATTACGTTTTTAAAATCGCCAACACCCTCGGTGCCGATTTTGATTGCCGCCGAGGTGGAAACAAGTGTACAGCCATCAATAACAATATTTTCGCACGGACCGTATTCTGCGTTGCCCTTTGAGGCTTTAAGGCAGATACAGTCGTCGGCACAAGTAACGTGACAGCCTAAAATTCTGACATTTGTGCAGTGATCCGGGTCTATACCATCGGAATTTGCCACGTCCAAATCGTTAAGTATTCTGATTTTATCAATCAAAACATCGTCGCACCCTGCCGGATGAAGCGTCCAGAACGGTGCGTCCACAACGGTAAAATCCTTAAACGTAATATGATTGCTTTTTTCCACATACATAACCGTAGGACGCGGATAAAAGTCTCCTGTAACATAATATCTGTCCTTGCGCTGAACGAAGGCGTGACCGTTGGCGTCAATTACACCCTCGCCGCTGATGGTACAGTTATCCGCCTCGTATCCGTAAATAAACACAAAACTAGGCTTTCCTGTAACAGGATTTCCGATAAGGGCGGTTTTAGGGTCATTAATTAATTTGTTCGGGCGGATATATCCGTCAATATTTGATGTGGCTTTCAGCTTTGCCCCCTTTTGAATATGCAAATCAACATTATTGCGCAGGCGTATTGAATCGCTGTAATAAACTTTACCTGATGGCAGAACCACCTGCCCGCCGCCGTTTCTAGCGCAGTCGTCTATTGCGTGCTGAATTGCAAAAGCGTCGTTGGTCTTACCGTCGCCCTTTGCTCCGTACTGAAGAACATTATATATTTTCACTTAATCACCGACCTTTATCTGATTTTTATTATCATAACATAATAATCAACTATTTACAATATTTTTTAAATGGGGTATTATAATAAAAAAATTAAAGTTGGTGTACAGGTGAAAAAAGGGTCAAAAAGAATTGAATTACTTGATGAACTGCGTGGATTTGCAATATTGGCAATGATTGTTCATCACTTTTTTCTTGATATAGGCTATGTTTTAGGGCTCAACTGGGGATACACGGTATTCAACAAACTATGTATATTTCAGCCGGTATTCTGGGGCATATTTATAATAATCTCGGGAATTTGCTCACGACTTTCACGAAACTGTATTAAACGTGGATTTATTGTTCTTTGCGCAGGACTAGTGGTAACGCTGGTTACTGCGGTGATTATGCCTCTCATTGGTATGGAGGGAGCCGAGATATATTTCGGCATACTTTCCTGCCTTGGCTGTTGTATGATTATAACCGGATTGCTTATGCCTTTGATTGAAAAAATTAAACCGGCAGCGGGTATGATTATATGCGTAATGCTTTTTGCCGCCACATACGATATTACAAAGGGCAGTCTGCTTTTCGGGATGATTAATTTCGGAGAAATCGGCACAAATATTTTTGCGCCCATAGGGCTTATAAACAGCCGTTTTCACAGCGCAGATTATTTTTCAATAATTCCCTGGCTGTTTATGTTTTTGTTCGGCGCATTTATGGGCAAATACGCAAAGGACGGTGCTTTCCCTGAATGGACATACAAAAAACACTTCAAACCGCTGGCGTTTGTGGGCAGGAACAGTCTATGGTTTTACCTGGCTCACCAGCCTGCAGTCTATGCCCTGCTTTATATAGTTTTAGGTATATCCTTAATAATAAAATGAAACAATATACAATATGATATAAAATAAGGCTGCCTCGCTAATAATGCAAGACAGCCTTATTTTATTAAACGCCTTCAAAATCTTCTATTGATACAATCATATCGTCTTTTAATTTATTAAAAGTGCGGCTTTTTAATCGCAAAAGATTTTTTACATCTTCAACACTTTTATTTACTGCTAAAATCTTAAACCCATATGTAAAAACAAGAGCAGATAAAGAAATTGACTGTGTACTTCTTGTCGTGTGTCCTTCTTTAAACCAATGAACTTGTTTTTCTAAAAATTCACCTATTTTTTCGTTTTGTCCATAACAAATGAATAACAACTCACTTGCATCTTTCCAAACCGCCAATGCCAGGTAAACTTTTTCATCTTTAAATGCTTCTGCTTTTTCAAGAGTTGTATCATTAAATGTTGCATTCCATTGACGTGCTACAAAAGAAGCGGATTTTACTTCTAAAAAAAGATTTTCTGTATCTGATTTTTTACAGTCAAATCCGTGTTTTTCAATATTTACTAAATCAAAACCCAATGTATGTCCGGCAATAGAATCACGCAATTCATTTATAAATGTGTCTGTATCTTCTTTTTATATTTTACCTGAACCTCCTGTACTTTTTGAAGTACTTCCCGTCCTTCTACCATAAAACAGTTATCTATCGGTACAAATGTACCTTTGTTAAATAAAAGCAGATCGTAATTTTTCACAAGTTTTCTCCTCAATTTATTTCATAACAATTAAAATCTATTTCTTTTCCATTCAATTGCAGATAGCGTTCAAGCCGAAACTTTAATATATTATCCACCGAAGGGCTGATATTAAATTTTTTACAAGTTTGATATACCATGCTCTTTTCCTGAACTTTTTCAGGAATTTGTATCAAAGTATATTCAAGATGTTTACCGTCTTCCTCGTTAATTTCATACACTGCCTGTCCCAGCGTACCGGAACCGGCAAAAAAATCCATTACACGATCATTTTCTTCTGTTGAAATTCTTATTAAGAACTTTAGCATTTCAACCGGTTTAGGAGTATCAAATAAATTGGACAAACCTAATTTTTTCAAATCATTAGTGCCTTGCCGTGAAAAATAGCGCAGTAATGACGGCACATTGTCTTCCGCTTCATATAGATAATGTTTAGCATACGGTCTGCCATCTTTAAAACACAACCTGTTTTGATTGTATAAATCAATAAACCTTTTGTCACTTGACCATCCTCTTGTAGGTAATGGATCGAGCTTTAAGTTTATTGATTCAATATTGACACTTCTTGGCTTCCCGGGCGTGGACAAATCAACCGGAAAATAAATATTACCGTCTTTATCCACATTTGAATAATTCTTCAGCCAAGTTATATTGTACTTGTAGCAATAATCTTTTATAAGCTTTTTTAAATATTTGTTTGCTTCTTCTAATCCGTCGGATTTAAGCACTTTTCTAACTTCCGCAGTTAATTTTTTAATCATTTTTCTATCTTCCGGAAGCTGTGTTCGTTTAATTACAAACCTGTGCAATTTACTTTTGTTTTTTGCATAACATAAAATATACTCGTGAACTGTGTTAATTAGCTTCGCATTGCTTCTCTGAGCTTGCAAAGTAATAAGAGTACCTACAAAATTATCTTTGCCGAATATTTTATCGCAAATTATTTTCAAATTTGCATATTCATTATCATCGATACTTATAAAAATTACTCCATTTTCATTTAAATATTTCTTTGATACTGCAAGCCTGTCATACATATACTTACCCCAGTCCTCGCTTTGTGACTGGTCAATATAGCATTTATTATACTGTGTATTATATGGAGGATCAATGTAAATCATCTTTATCGAATTTTCATATTTCTTGATAAATGAATGATTTTGCATTACAGTTAAATTATCACCGAAGTAGATTTCGTTCGCCATAAAGCCTCCGTTTAATATAATCTATCAGAAAACCAATTTTAGAGTTATTTTTATAATTGTACCACATAAAGTATAATTTTAAAAGTCTTAATTTTATAAAACAAAATTAGCTGCCTCACTAATATAAAGTGAGACAGCCTCTTTGTTTAGTTCATATATTTTATTTAATCACTCTTACTTTTACAACGCCGTCTATTGCCTCAATATCGCTGACAACTTTTGATGAAACATCGGAGTCGCAGTCAATGATTGAATAAGCATACTCGCCTTTGTTTTTATCCTGGAAAGAAGCAATATTAACGCCGTCACGAGAAATTGTATCTGTAATTGTAGCAATCATATTAGGCTGATTTCTGTGAATAACTGTTACACGGACAGAACCTGTTTTTGCCATTGAAACAGCAGGCATATTAACTGAATTTTTGATATTGCCGTTTTCAAGGAAATCAATAAGCTCACTTGCGCCCATTGCGGCACAGTTCTCCTCGCTTTCGGGAGTGGAGGCACCCAAATGAGGAATTGCAATTACGCCGTCAACACCGATAAGCTGTGCATCCGGGAAGTCTGTTACATAACAAGCCATTCTGCCGTTTTCAAGTGCTTCAACAACGTCTGCACTGTTTGCAAGACCACCTCTTGCAAAGTTCATAATACGAACGCTGTTTTTCATTGTTGCGATAGAATCTGCATTAATCATATTCTTTGTATCGTCTGTAAGAGGAACATGAATTGTAATATAATCTGCAACAGGGAAAAGTTCTTCAAGATTATTATTAACGGTAATGCCCTGCTTTAACTGTGCATCTTCAGGCAGATAAGGATCGTAGCCTTTAACTTTCATACCCAAATCAACAGCAGCCTCTGCGACAAGTCTGCCGATAGCGCCAAGACCTACAACAACAAGTGTTTTGCCCTTGATTTCGGGACCTGCAAAAGCAGATTTGCCCTTTTCAACAGTCTTGCCTACGTTGTCGCCCTCGTCCTTTATTGTTTTGCACCAATCAATCGCCTTTGTAACTTTTCTTGATGACAAAAGCATACCGAGAATTACAAGTTCTTTTACTGCGTTTGCGTTTGCACCAGGTGTATTGAATACAACAATGCCCTTGGCGGCACAATCAGCAACAGGGATATTATTTGTACCTGCGCCTGCTCTTGCAATTGCAAGCAGAGATTCAGGCATCTCCATATCGTGCATTGAGGCGGATCTTACCATTATTGCATCGGGATTTGCGATATCGTCGCCGTAGGTATATCTTGTTTTGTCAAACTTTGACAAGCCTACGTTTGAAATTTTATTAAGCGTTTTTATATTATACATTATATAATGACCTTTCTGATTGTTTATTGATAAATTATAATTTGCAGGCTGATTTCAGCCTACCTTGGTCAAGAGAGCCACTTAGATTAATTCAGCTTTTATGAATTTGCTTTTTCAAACTCTTTCAAAAATTCTACCTCGCAGTCTATTACCGTTCTACAAAACAGTCCCCCGGACTGTTTTTCCCAAATCAAGATTTGGATAACGGTGTGTTGAAAAGCTTAAGCTTTCAATTAAGTTACTGCTGCTTTTTTATGAGTTTGCTTTTTCAAACTCTTTCATAAATTCTACCTCGCAGTCTATTACCGTTCTACAAAACAGTCCCCCGGACTGTTTTTCCCAAATCAAGATTTGGATAACGGTGTGTTGAAAAGCTTAAGCTTTCAATTAAGTTACTGCTGCTTTTTATGAGTTTGCTTTTTCAAACTCTTTCATAAATTCTACAAGCTTTTCAACACCTTCAACAGGCATTGCGTTGTAGATAGACGCTCTCATACCGCCTACTGTTCTGTGACCTTTAAGGTTTACAAAACCTGCGTCAGCCGCTTCCTTGATGAATTTGGCGTTAAGCTCGTCTGAATCGGTAACAAAGGGAACATTCATAAGAGAACGATCTTCCGGAACAACTGTACCCTTGAACATCTTTGAAGAATCAAGGAAATCATAGAGAATCTTAGCCTTTTTCTCGTTGTGGGCTTTCATTGCATCAAGTCCGCCGAATTCTTCCTTAATCCATTCAAGAACAAGCTTGCAGATATAAATAGTCCAGCATGGAGGAGTATTATAAAGTGAGTCGGCATCAGCCTGAATCTTATAATCCATCATAACAGGAGTAATGTCTCTTGCATTGCCAAGCAAATCCTCACGGATAATTGCAACAACAAGACCGGCAGGAGCAACATTCTTTTGTGCGCCGAAATAAACCATACCGAATTTGCTGATATCCAAAGGCTCTGACAAAGCGCAGGAAGATACATCGGCAATAAGAACCTTATCGCCTACCGGCGGAAGCTCTTTATAAACAGTACCATAAATAGTATTGTTCATACAAATATAAACGTAGTCTGCGTCATCACGGAAATCTTCCGGCTTGGTTTTAGGAATATAAGTGAAAGTTTTATCAGCAGAAGAAGCGGCAGCAACTACGTCGCCGTACTTTTTAGCCTCTGCAAAAGCTTTCTTTGCCCACTGACCTGTGATAATATAATCAGCTTTACCTGAACCGTTCATAAAGTTAAGAGGAATTGCGGAAAACTGTGCAGAAGCACCGCCCTGCAAAAACAAAACCTTATAATTATCGGGAATCTTGTAAAGCTCTCTCATAAGAGCCTCTGCCTCTTTTATGATTTCATCAAATACCTTGGAACGGTGACTCATTTCCATTACGGACTGACCGCTTCCTTTGTAATCAAGAATTTCCGCGCCTGCCTTTTCAAGCACTTTTACAGGAAGTGTTGAAGGTCCTGCACTGAAGTTATAAACACGTGACATATTGTTACCTCTCTTTAATAAATTTTCAAAAGTGTACCTACTATTATATAGATATTCATTTTTTTGTCAATATTTACACAATAACTTTGTTTAAATGTACATAATATCGTTATTTTTTTAACAATATCATACAAAAGCAAAGACATCTTTGTGAAATTAATTCAAAAGATGCCTTTGCTTTATTATTTTTGAAGTTTAACTTGTGTTACTATTTTGTCATCGCTGAAAGAAATCAATTCTGAAATTTCAATATCAAGGTCTGTTGTTGTGTCACTCAGCAAATACGCTTTTGTAACCTCTTTGGTCACACCGGGTTTAATTTTTGTATCAAATGACTCTGTATCATCATCTGTAATTGCAATTTCAAGTTCCACACCGTCTTGATAAACTTCATCCACAAGAGCTAAATCAAAGCTAATGCTTTCACTTGAATTATTGGTAAAATCATAAGCGATTAATACCGCATCTTCTCCGGCATAATCTTTGCACAAAACCGCTTTTTTAACAACGCATTTAAAGTCGCCGATTGTATTATTCTCTTTTTCTTCTCCTTCTGCTACAACATCACTTGAATCAGAAGCAGATGTGTTATTTTGCGAAGTATCGGTTTCGTTATCGGAACCACCGCCTGACACCGCAGAAATAATAATTATTAATACAAATACAATTATTAACCAAAACCACCATTTTTTATATATAGGTTTTTTGGGCTTTTGGGGCGGTTGAGCGTACTGCTGCTGATTGTACTGCGGGGGCATATTGTACTGTTGTTGATTTTGATTGTTGTTTTCGTCTGCCATTTTGCAAACCTCCTCTTTAATTATAGCTTAATATTAACACATAAGTATTCTGTTTGTCAACATATGTATTCATTTTATTGTAAAAATTCGCATACACTATAACTGAGGTGGTGCTGATGTTTATACCAACACTAAATGCCAAAACAGTAGGCGTAGTAATAGCGGATATGCGAAAGCAAAAAGGAGTGTCACAGGAGGTTTTAAGCGGACTTGCCGACATAGGCAGAACGCATCTGTCGGCTATTGAACGGGGAGAGCGCAAGCCTACTTTAGAAACCCTGTACAGAATTGCAAACGCTCTTGATGTAAAAATGAGCGATATTGTAATTGAAATAGAAAAGCGTATTGACAGTGATTGTTAACATATTATATAATTTTATCGGATAAGGAAAACTACCAGTAACGGTAGGCGGTTAAATCTTACCCCGACCTTTAATAAGGTTAAGGGGGTGTTGCTATGGAGTATTTAATTATCGCTGTAATATTTATTGTTGTAGCTACCGGATACATAAAAGCGACTGAAAACCAAAAGAGATAATCGCCTCATCACCACACGAAGGATTATCTCTTTTCAATCTTAGTGGGGCTAACCGTCTATCGGCAAGCTCCTTATCTGTTTTTATATTATCATAGGTTGTTAAATTTGTCAACAGTGCCAAAGAGCACTGTTTTTTATTTTTTAATAGATACCCTGCTCCATCATTGCCTCGGCAACCTTTTCAAAACCTGCGATATTCGCGCCGGCAACAAGGTTATAGCCCAAACCGTACTTTTCTGCGGCGGCAACGGAATTTTTATGAATTGCAATCATAGCATTGTGAAGCTTCGTGTCAACTTCCTCCGCAGTCCAGGAAAGACGTTGACTGTTTTGGCTCATTTCAAGACCTGATACACATACGCCGCCGGCGTTAACCGCTTTTGACGGAGCCACAAGCATGCCTTCGGTATCCATAAGGAAATTAAGAGCTTCCTCAGTAGTAGGCATATTTGCAACTTCAATATAATATTTGGTACCGTTGGCAACAATCTGCTTTGCCTCGGTAATTCCGATTTCATTCTGAGTAGCACAAGGCATTGCCACATCAACCTTAACACCCCAGGGCTTTTGTCCCTTAAAGAAAGGAACGCCGAATTTGTCGGCATAATCCTCGCAGCGGTCTCTGCCGGAAGCTCTCATTTCAAGAAGATAACTGATTTTTTCATCAGTCACAATACCGTCTTTATCATAAATGTAACCATCTGGGCCGGATATTGTAACAGGAATACCGCCAAGCTCTGCAATCTTTTTGCATGCGCCCCAGGCAACATTACCAAATCCGGAAATAGCAAAAGTTTTGCCCTTTATATCATCATTCTGATGTTTAAATACCTCACAGGTATAATAAACTGCTCCGTATCCGGTAGCTTCAGGACGGATAAGAGAACCACCGTAGGACAGACCCTTACCTGTAATAACACCGTTTTCAAACGCATCGGAAATACGCTTATACTGACCGAACAAAAATCCGATTTCCCTTGAACCAACGCCTATATCACCGGCAGGAACATCAACGCTTGGACCAATATGGCGGTAAAGTTCTGTCATAAACGCCTGACAGAACCGCATTATCTCACCCTTGCTTCTACCTCTAGGGTCAAAATCAGAACCGCCCTTTGCACCGCCCATTGGCAAACCGGTAAGTGAATTTTTAAAGGTCTGCTCAAATCCTAAGAAATACATAATAGATGAATTTACGCTGGGATGAAAGCGAAGACCACCCTTATAAGGACCGATACTTGAATTAAACTGCACACGGTAACCACGGTTAATCTGCGTTTTTCCTGCGTCGTCAACCCAAGCAATACGGAATGTGATAAGTCTGTCAGGCTCTGCCATACGGCTAAGCAAATCATCCTCCACATACTCAGGATGCTCTTCAATTACTTTTTCAAGTGAACGGAACACCTCTTTAACACACTGTATGTACTCAGGCTTCGCACTGTCACGTCTTTCTACTGTACGAATAACATTTTCAATATATTCATTCATAAAATATAACCCTCTCTTAATATATTGTAACAATCTGACCACTTACACAATAACATTAAAATTTGGCAAAATCAATAGATTTTACAATATTAGACAAAATAATTTTGTAAAAAACAACAAAAGCAGGTTTGGGAGTGAACCCATCCTGCTTTATATATCATTTATATATTTGCTTAAGCTGTTTTTCACGCGTTTTTCGCCGGCTTTTTTTATAATAACTGTACACCCTATTGACAATGCCAAAAGGACAGCGGATATAATTATCGCCACAACCAAACTACTGCTGAAAAGCGAGTGCAATGCATCGTTATATGCATTTGGCTGTATTGAAATTATATTGTGCTTTTTCACAGCAAGCACAAACAGACATAACAACAAAGATGACGCCGAGCCTGAACAGAACGCCCCTGCCATATAGGTATAGGCTTTCATCATATCGCTATATAAAAGCGACATCATAATCATTGATATTACAATGCCTGCCAGTGACGCGGAGGACACCTTAGCAGCGGTGTTCCCTGCAAACTTTATAAACTGGCGAAGCTCATCCGAACTGTTAATACTAACGGTTTCACGGTAAATTTCTGCTGCCTTCTGAGCTGTGCGCTCAATACTCTTTTTATCATAATTGATATGATTGCCCTCAAGATATTCCACACAAAGCTCATAAAAATAATTCTCCGTTGTTCCGTTATCGTCCTGTATTTCCACATCGGAATAATATTTTAAAACACTCTGCCGAAGCGATGACCTTATGCTTGCATTGTCTGCGACAGTTTCAAAAACTCTTGTCGGTATCTGACTTTCGTTTTCCAGTGAAGCAAATTTTTTACTTAACTGAGTGTTACATTCTGTCACAAGTTCATCGGTTACAAAATGCTTTACCGCATAATTTCTGTTTGTAACCGTTGCCGAAACGCATATAGAAAGCACCGAAATGACAACGCACAGCGCAATCACAAAGGAAAACAGCGAGGACATTATTCTTCTCGTTTGTCTAAGTTCCATCTGAGCCTCCATGCAGTTCAAACACATAAGCGGTATAATCATCGGAAATACCCGCGCCCTTTGGTGTAAGGGAATAAATAATCATCGCTTTTGGAATATCAGGATTTTCGCTTGTTATTTTGTACTCGCTTTTGCTTGTGAATTTATAGGCGTAAGTATAAACATACTTTTTATCATTAGTGGTAACAGTAATACTTTTTCCACTTGAAATTTTGGCAAAGGGCTTAATATCCGATGTGAGCATTTTTATATAAACACACCCGGTTTCACCGATTTTTGCGCCGCCGGGAATCAACGATGCACGACCATTCATATTTGAATAATCGGAGTTGTATACTATATCCTTTTTAACTTTACCATAAGATATACTGCCGCACAAACTGTTATCGCTGTATGCCGCTTTATCGTTTAGCGCATCGTCAAATGAAGCGACAGTGTCCCTGTCGGAAACGGACGTATGATTATTCGCCGCATACAGGCAAACAAAAAAAGTTATGAAAAGGATAACAGTCAGTACAGCCGGCAATATAATTGCAGCATTGCGAAAGTCCTTTTTCATAACTTTAATTTCTCCTCATATATATTAATTTCCGGAAAGCTGATTTGCCGCCGTAAACACATTTTTGTTCTTCTTAGGCTTATACGCCGGCGGATTTTTCAATTTCTTTGTCCAGCGGTTGTTTTTTGCAGTAAGCTTGTTTATTTCATGTACGGGACCTGCCATATATTCAGTCATATACTTATCTGCAACCGCCATCATTTCGGGATCGTTTTTCATTTCACCGAGGATAGTTACTCCGATAACATCCTGCACCTCGTTGGTACCATCCTCATAAACCTCTCCCAGCATTTTAAACAGCTTTTTCTGCTCGGCAGAAGTTCCGTTTTTGATAACATCAAGCACTTTCGGTGTACCGTATTCCATAAAAAATGTTTCCGGCAGGAACTCTCCATAAGTTGCAACATTCTTTTTTATCTCGTTTTTTAACTCAGGATAAAGAGTACCGAAACGATTTGCCAGAGAATCACAGTCATAGCTGATAAGGCCGTTTTTAGCCTTTGTTCTTGATACTGCTTTGGGCATTTTTACTTTATCAAGGTCAACTTTCTTTTTCTTTTTGAAAAGAGATGCAATTTCATCCGCAACCTCATTTGCAAGAGATTTGGCATCCTTGTCCTGTGCATTTACCGGTTCAAAAAGACTTTTTGAGATTGTATTAAATTCTGTATCTGCGCCCTTGTCCTCGTAAGCACACTCAAAATTCATAATATTACTCTTGTCATCAAAAAATATACGGTAAACGCCTTTTTCACCGCCGAAAACCAATGAATTATCATCACTGGCTTTTTTTGAAAAGCCAAGCTCATTGTTAGTATCATAAAGAGTTTTTTCAATAATTCTGAAAGCGTCAATTATTTCCATACATAAAATTCCTTTCAATACATTCGGTTTATTATAACACCACAAACGGCTTTTGTCACTAACTATTTTGTTAAATTAAATTGAACAGTTATATAAATAGATAAATTAATATAAAAAAGTAATGTTGATATTGGCAAAAGAATATGCTACAATATATTAACTATTTTGTAAGGTGGCTGCTAAATGGATAAATTAAATTTAGGAATATTATTCGGCGGAGCGTCTTCAGAGCACGATATTAGCTGTATAAGCGCAAAGGGAATAATTTCCAATATTGATAAAGAAAAATACAATCTTATTTTGTTCGGCATTACAAAAGACGGACAGTGGTATTTATATAATGACAGCGAGGAGCTTTTGCCAGACGACAAATGGCTTCAGTCGGAAAATCTAAAAAAAGCATACATAGTTCCCGACCCGTCAGTGGGCGGAGCCGTAACGGAAGACGGCGAAGTAATTAAGCTTGACTGCGTATTTCCCATTCTTCACGGTAAAAACGGCGAAGACGGCACTGTTCAGGGTGTTTTGCAGCTGGCGCAGATACCCTTTGTAGGCTGTGACGCCACATCCTCGGGCACCTGTATGGATAAGGCGGTAACAAACGCCGTTGCCGACGCTTTCAAAATTGACCAGGCAAAATGGCTTTCCATCACAAAATATGAATTTGAAAAAGATATGCAGAATTGTCTTGACAAAGCAGAAAAGACTTTGGGCTATCCGATTTTTGTAAAACCTGCCAACGCAGGATCCTCGGTAGGAATATCAAAAGCACACAACCGAAACGAGCTTGAACAGGGCATTATAACCGCCCTGAAAGAGGACAAAAAAGCGGTGCTTGAGGAATTTATAAAGGGCTGTGAGGTAGAGTGCGCCGTTATGGGCAACGAGGAACCTATTGCAGGCGAAGTGGGACAGATTGTATCTGCGGCAGAATTTTACGATTTTGATTCAAAATACAAAAATCCTCAGTCGCAGCTTCACATTCCTGCCTTAATAAGCGAGGAAAAACGCTCACAGGTACGAGCCGCAGCATTGAAAGCCTACAAGGCACTTGGTTGTGAGGGAATGAGCAGATGCGATTTCTTCGTAGCCGAAGACGGCAGAATTTTGTTAAACGAGATAAACACAATCCCCGGTCAGACGCCGATAAGTATGTACCCAAAGCTTTTTGAAGCAGTGGGCATCAGTTATAAGGATTTAATTGATAAGCTTATTGACTATGCAATGAACCGCGGAGGAAAGATATAGAACACTGTATATACGAATATAGGGTAAAAATATGAACAGCAAAGCGGTATTAACAATAACAGGCAGACAGCGCCTTGACGATACACACGATAAAGTTGAACTTACAACAGTGGGCACCGTTGAGGAAACTGATGATAAATTTATCATACGCTACAACGAGGAACAGGAACCCCCCGAAAATCCTGTTCATGTTACAGTAAAGGTTTTCAAAGATGAAAACACGGTGCATATGATACGAAGTGGCTCGCAAAGTTCACTTTTGATAATTGAAAAAGGCAAGCGTAATTTGTGTCAGTACGGCACACCTTACGGCGATATTATGATGGGCATTTACGGAAAATCCATTGAAAACAGCCCGGGCAGCGAAGAAGGCGCTTTTAATTTCGGCTATGATATTGACGTAAACGGCTCGCTGACCTCCCAAAACGAGGTCAGAATTGATTATCGTATAAATTCTTAATAAATCACAGGAGAAAATAAATGTCACAAATAGTAAAGCAAACAGAGGAAGCCTTAAAGCAGAGGATTATTCAGGCAGTTAAAGCCGCCGCTGAAAACGGCGAACTTCCTGTAAGCGACGTTCCTGATTTTATAATTGAAAAACCTGCCGACAAGAAAAACGGCAATTTTTCCACAAACATTGCCATGGCAGGGGCAAGGCTATATCACAAAGCTCCTAAAATGATTGCCGAAAGTATTGTGGGCAGTCTTGATTTTGACGGTACATTTATTGAACGTGCCGAGATTGCAGGACCGGGATTTATTAATTTTTACCTTAGCAGTGAATACTATTCTCAAATACTGCTTGACGTAATTGAAAAAGGTGAAAACTACGGCAAATCCGATTACGGCAAGGGCAAGCGCATACTCGTTGAATTTGTATCCGCAAATCCAACAGGACCTATGCATATCGGCAACGCCAGAGGCGGCGCAATAGGCGACTGCCTTGCCAGCGTGCTTTCGGCGGCAGGATATGATGTACAAAGAGAATTTTATGTAAACGACGCAGGAAATCAAATTGCAAAATTTGCCCTTTCCCTTGAAGTGAGATATCTTCAGCTTTGTGGCAAAGATATTGAAATGCCGGAAGACGCTTATCACGGCGAGGATATTACACAGCACGCCCGTAATTTCAAAGAGAAATACGGCGACAAATACGCCCAATCAGACAGTGAGGAGCGAAAGTCCGCCCTTGTTGAATTTGCTCTGCCGCAGAATATTGCAGGTCTTGAAAGTGATTTAAAAAAATACAGAATTATATATGATAAATGGTTTAAGGAATCAACCCTTCACAACGACGGCTCCGTTAAGGCGGTAATTGACGCACTTAAAGAAAAGGGCGTTACCTATGAACAGGACGGTGCGTTATGGTTTAAGGCAAGTGAATTCGGCAACGACAAGGATATTGTGCTTATCCGTGCAAACGGTCTGCCCACATACATTGTGCCGGATATCGCATACCACTATAACAAGCTTGTAACAAGAGGTTACGACAAGGCAATAGACGTGCTTGGCGCAGACCATCATGGTTATGTGCCGAGAATGAAAGCGGCACTTACTGCTTTAGGCGTTGATGCAAACAGGCTGGACGTTGTAATTATGCAGATGGTACGGCTTGTTCGTGACGGAGAAACCATCAAGCTGTCAAAGCGTTCGGGCAAAGCGATAACACTTAACACTCTGCTTGATGAGGTGCCCATTGACGCTGCAAGATTTTTCTTTAACCTGCGTGAACCGAACTCACACTTTGATTTTGATTTGGAGCTGGCGGCAAGAGAGTCAAGCGAAAATCCCGTTTACTACGTTCAGTATGCCCATGCAAGAATTTGCTCAATAATAAAAAAAGCCCTCAGCGAAGGCGTAACACTGAGAACCCCCGATACAAAGGAGCTTATGATGCTGAACGCACCGGAGGAAAGAGAGCTTATAAGCCACCTCGCCTCGCTTACGGATGAAATTATTTCCGCCGCAAAGCAGTACGACCCTGCAAAAATCACCCACTATGTAATTGAACTGGCGACATTGTTCCACAAATTTTACAATGCGTGCCGTGTTATGGTGGAGGATGAAAGTCTTATGCAGGCGCGTCTTTTCCTTTGCACAGCGGTTAAAGAAACTATAAATAACATTCTTACAATGCTGAAGATTGATGCACCCGAAGCTATGTAAATCATAGAAATGAGGAAATACAAATGGCAAAATTAAGCAATTCAACTCTGCACAAAATAGGCTCTGTACTGTTAAAATATATGTACAAAAATCCCCAGCGCAATATGCTCCGCCTTGTAAAGACAGCAAAAATTGCGGCGGGAAAAATGTACCCACCAAGCACCTTTACAACGCCTATTGACATCATTTCAAACAAAGAAAATATCTGGCACGAATTTCTGTTTAACGGTATTAATGATATTGACAGGGATGTGTTTACCTCCATTGCTCTCACCTTTGCCATTGATGCAGGATATGAAGGTACATCCACCCTCAGGAGCAACAGGGAAAAGTTAAAATGCAACATTCCCTGGGTTGTGCTGATGGATCCTACCTCCGCCTGCAATCTTAAATGCAAAGGTTGCTGGGCGGCTGAATATGGTCATCATTCCAACCTTTCCCTTGACGAAATGCGTAAGATTGTAAGAGAATCTAAGGAACTGGGCACTCATTTCTTTATGTTCACCGGCGGAGAACCACTTATAAGAAAAAAGGATATTCTCACTCTTGTCAGTGAAAACAGGGACTGCATTTTTCTTGCTTTCACCAATGGAACCCTTGTTGATGATGATTTTTGCCGCGATATGAAAAAAGCCGGCAATATTGCACTGGCTCTGTCTATTGAGGGTAGCGAAGAAACAAATGATGCACGCCGGGGAGATGGTGCTTATGAAAAAACCCTTGAGGCTATGCGCCTGCTGAAAAAGCACAAATGCCTTTTTGGCACCTCTGTATGCTATACGTCACAGAATTACGAGGCCGTAACGTCTGACGAATTTTACGATATGGAAATTGAAAACGGCGCAAAATTTGCATGGTATTTCCACTATATGCCTGTCGGCTCTGACGCAGATACAAGTCTGCTCCTCACACCGGAGCAAAGGGAACACGTTTACCGTGCAATCCGTGACAAGCGTGATAAACACAAAGGAAAGCCCATATTCACCGTTGATTTTCAAAATGACGCAGAATTTGTAGGCGGCTGTATTGCAGGAGGACGGAACTATTTCCACATTAACAGCGAGGGCGATGTAGAACCGTGCGTATTCATTCATTACAGCGATTCCAACATACGTGAAAAGTCTGTGCTGGAATGTCTGCGTTCTCCCCTGTTCCACGAATATTACAAGGGTCAGCCCTTTAACGACAATATGCTACGCCCCTGTCCTATGCTGGAAAATCCGCAGGCGCTTCGCCATATCGTTAAAACAAGCGGTGCAAAATCCACTAACCTTATAAAAGAAGAAAGTGCGGAAGAGCTATGCTCAAAATGTGATGTTTATGCTGCAAGCTGGGCGCCAAAAGCCAAGGAAATATGGGAAGAAAAAGAAAGATTCCATCCCTTTACTCAGTACTGGCGTGACACACCCGAGGGCAAAGCCGAGCTGCAAAAAGAACAAAACAGCTAATTTTTCAGAAAATTATGTACACAAAAAAACAGCCTAAATTATATTTTGAAAAAACAGGAAGCGGAAAGCCGCTGATACTGCTTCACGGCAACAAGGGAAACTGCCGTATGTTTGACAGCGTGGTGCCGTTTTTGAAAAATGATTTTACTCTTTATCTTGTCGACAGCCGTGGGCATGGAAAAAGCGACAAGGTAAAAGAATTTCATTACAGTGATATGGCTGACGATATTCTGAATCTTATTGAGGAAGAAAACCTTAAAAATCCTTATTTTTACGGTTTTTCCGACGGCGGTATAATCGGGCTGATATGCGCTGTTAAAAATGAAAACGTCTTTTCAAAATTAGCCGTCTCCGGTGCAAATATAACCGTTAAGGGGCTTAAGACACAGGTGCTTTGGGGGATGAAAATATCGGCATTATTAACACGTGACGGCAGAACAAAAATGATGATAAAAGAGCCGTGCATTACTCCCGAAGAACTCCGCTCAATCAAATGCGAAACCCTTGTTACAGCAGGTCAGTTTGATATTGTGCGTGTAGAAGAAACACGCCTTATTGCAGACAGTATAGAAAATTCAAAGCTGATGATTTTTAAAGGCAGAAATCACGGCGATTACGTTTCGCAAGGTGAATTTATAGCAAAAATTCTAAAAGAATTTTTCACAGAATAAAATAAAAACCGGTACGGATATTTTTATCCGTGCCGGCTTTTATTAGTCTGAATAATTTTGATTATTTATATCAAGATGTGCAATACCAATATAATCAGGCAAACCGCTGCGGTACGGCGTTTGGGGAATGCCCTCAATCAGCGGAGAAAGATACTGAATCATCTCATCCGTAACATCGTTACCCCTTTCATTTATCCACTCACGGGGAACAAGCTTTTCTTTATTTGCAATAACTGATACCTTTTCTGTTGAGTATTCCACGGTGTAAGGAAGATTTGACGTTCTTTTAAGGGTGGAAAAGACACCCGTTTCACCCTGCAAAACTGCATTTACAGCCGTTACACCCAAATTATACGCTTCCTCAACATCCGCAAGGGAAGTTGCATGGCCGCCGCTGCGCTGAAGGACGCTCAACTCAAGGGCACGCACTTTGCATCCGATACGACGGCTTACAACATCCCGAAGATATGCACCGCATCCGCTCAGAGATGCATGGCCGAAAATGTCCTTTTCGTCATTGCAGGTATTGTAATATTCACCATTTTCATCTCTGATGCCCTCGCTTACAACTGCAATAATCGAGTTGTACTGGCTGAGTTTTTCCTGCACATCTTCAATAAATCTGTCAACAGAAAATGGAATTTCCGGCAGATATATCAGATGCGGTGCAATTTCATATTTATCACGTGCCAGTGCGGAAGCCGCCGTCAGCCAGCCTGCATTTCTTCCCATTGTTTCAATAATATGAACACTTTTAATACTGTAAATACTTGTGTCATATGCTACATTCCTGACGGCTGTTGCCACATATTTGGCCGCACTGCCGAATCCGGGGGAATGATCAATACCAACCAAATCATTGTCAACTGTTTTCGGTATACCTGCTACTTTTACATCAATATTGAGCTTTTTGGTATATTCGTAAAGCTTCTGTACAGTATCCATTGAATCGTTGCCGCCGATATAAAGAAAATATTTTATATCATATTTTTCGAACTGTTTTATTATCCTTTCAAACTCGTCTTCATCGCCGGAAAGTTTGTAACGGCATGAACCAAGATACATTGCCGGAGACAATTTAAGACGGTTGATTTTTGACGGATGCTCCTTAAACATATCGCTAAGATTAACAATATTATCATTTAAAAGTCCGGTTATACCGTTTATCATACCATAAACAGTATCAATTTTACCCGATGAAAATGCATACTGCATTGCACCGGCAAGACTGGAATTTATTACGGCAGTGGGACCTCCGGACTGACCTATTAACATATTTTTCGCCATTTTATCACCTAAAAATTAAGAGAAATTATTTTTTTTATTAAATTATCCGTAGGAAAGTCAAGATAAATTGTACCATAATAATTATTTTTATCAAGACTGTATTCAAGAAATTTTTGATTTATGTAAACAGAATTGTTATAAGGCCCTTTAATACCCCCTGCGGTGGAAAGATAACATATTACGTATGTACCGTCAAATTCTGTGCGCTTGTCCAGAAAAGGTTTAATGCATTCGCTCCAACGTGGCTTTGGTTTATACTTAAATCTGTCCTGAATAATAAACCTGGCGCCGTCGGCGGATTTTGTATCAAGAGGGAGCGCTTCGGGCAGAGCCGCATCCTGCTCAACCCAGCGTGAAAAATCTATGCCTGTATTAAGGTTTGTAAATTCCCTATTAGAACTGTCCATGGCACAGCGTCTTATAAGAACAATTTTTCCACGTACTTCTTTCAAAACAGGAATTCTGTTTTCGCAGTACCAATATTTTGGATTTTTACTGATATATGTGTAAAAAAGATTATTAAAGCACTGCTCCATCTGCTTGCCTGAATCATTTTTAAACTGAAAAATAATGCACTCGCCGGGATTTTCATCAAGAAATTTATAGCATTGTGCAAGTACACTGTCCATATCCATCTGGCGGCCGAATTTATTTGGCGTATCAAATGCTTTTGCGATACCATGGAGCATAACAAGGCGGTCTTTTTTTGCCCCCACTCTTATATCAAGCGCTCGCACACCCAAATTAAGCTGTTCATATATTTTTTTGTTCTGGCATCTTGAAATATGTGAAAACTGAACATATTTTGTAACGCAGTCGTGAGTTCCCGGAATATTCAATACAAAAAGATTAGTGCCGTCATCTATTTTACTAAGCCAATTTTTCTGATTTATATTCATTATTATCACCAAAAAGATTATACCATTTTTGTATAATATATTCAATTGCCAAAATAACTATATAAATGTTATAATTAAGTATTATATTATAATTATACAAAATTTCAAGGACTGATTTTATGATTTTACTGTCAAAAACAGGTATAATTACTCCGAAACAGGACAAGAATGACATTGTACTTGATTTCAGCGTAAGCGAAAATACCGATATAATCAAAATAAAATATTCATATTCGCCTAAAACGGTTGAGGACAGAACTGCCGCCGAGCAAGCCGTATCAGCCGCTTTGAAAAAATATTCAGCTGATAATATCAACGCCGCCGCTTTTCTGCCGGTAAATAATCTTGTTACCCTTTCCTTTGACGAAAACGGAAAATACAGAGGCGCCTGCCACAGACAACCCAATGTTCAGGAAGTTATTATTTCAGAGAAAAACAGCACACCCGGTATCATAAACCGCCGAATTGAAAGCGGAAACTGGCGTGCCGTACTGAATATACACTATGCAGGTTGCGATATTGAATATAAAATTGAAATTGAGGGGGCACAGTTATGAGTTATCTTCCCTGTGAGCTGCACTGCCACACGGTGCATAGTGACGGAAGCTTTACGGTAAAAGAATTGCTTGAAAATGCAAAAGAAGACCATTTGGCACTTATTGCATTAACCGATCACAATACAACTTCCGCATATGATGAACTTGACGACAATATTACGCCGTCAATCCGGGGTATTGAATGGACTACATATTACGGTCATATGCTTGTTCTCGGAGCGAAAAAATATATTGACTGGCGTGACGCCGTACCTGATAACATTGACGATAAAATTAAACAAGCAAAAGAAAGCGGCGCTGTTGTAGGTATTGCTCATCCTTATCAGTTAGGCTCGCCAATGTGCACCGGAGGACGCTGGGAATTTAATGTAAAAAACTGGAGCGCCGTTGATTATATTGAGATTTGGCACGGTGCATTTGCCTTTGACAATTATGAAAACGATAAGGCAGCAGCGATGTGGACTTCTCTGCTTGATAAAGGATACCGTATTGCCGCCGTTTACGGCAGGGACTGGCACAGAATTGAAAGCTCCGGACATTTCGGATGTACATATCTTGACATTGACGGTGAAATTAACCAGAGCAATGCACTCAAAGCAATACGTGCAGGCAAAACCGTGGCTTCAACCGGTGCGAAATTCTTTTTCCGTGTTCACCAGAGGGGCAAAACCTATAATCTCGGTGAAACTATGAGAAAAGGGCTGTCTGTTTTCAGTTTTTTCACCGACCTTCATTCAAGGCAAAAGGACAGCGGAGTTGAACAGGTGGAACACACCACAATAAAAGTTATCACCAACGGCGGAAGATGCGTTATGGAAACTGATATATCGGAACGTCACGTCCGCATCGATTTAGAGCGTAATCACTGGTACAGAGGTGAGCTTTGGGGTACGGTAAACGGAGAGAAGAAAATCCTTGCCGTCACCTCCCCGGTTTACACTGAATAAGAGGAATTTTATATGATACTTGCATCAAAAAGCCCCAGAAGACAGGAACTGTTAAAATATATTACAAATAATTTTAAAGTGATGAGTGCTGACGCTGACGAAAGCCTACCCGAGGGAATTACTCCCGAAAAGGCGGTTTTGCATTTGTCAAAAATAAAAGCCCTCCCCTTTATGGACAGCGGTGAAACAGTTATAGGAGCCGATACGGTGGTATCTGCCGACGGCGTAATTCTGGGCAAACCAAAAGATGAAAAGGACGCAGAAAAAATGCTGTCCTTTCTAAGCGGACGGACCCACAGTGTTTTTACGGGAGTAACTGTTATAAACGGTGAAAAGCATGAGTCCTTTTGCTGTGAAACAAAGGTCACATTTTATAAGCTAAGTGAAAACGATATTAAAAGCTATCTTAAAACAGGAGAATATAAAGATAAGGCAGGGGCCTACGGAATACAGGGTTACGGTTCTCTGCTTGTTGAAAAGATAGACGGGGACTATTTTAATGTAGTAGGTTTGCCTGTCAGCCGTTTAAGCCGTATTTTAAGCCGTTTTTGAATGATATTTTTTGGCAAATTGACTTGAACTTGACTTTTTTTTGTGCTATATTATAAATAGAGTATTATTGCAAAAGATACTATTTTTACTCGGAAGGAGAGATTGTTATGGCAGCGGATTTACATTGTCATACAAAATTGAGCGACGGCTCAGTAGGAATAGAAGATTTAATAGTAATAGCACAAAAGAGCGGAATAGACACCATTGCCATAACAGACCATGACTGTATAGCAGGAACAGTAAGAGGTCAGGTAATAGGAAAGCGTTATGGTGTAACGGTTATCCCCGGAGTTGAACTGTCTTCTTTTGACAGCGACGCAGGCAAAAAAGTGCACATCCTTGCATATCTTGCAGACGCGCCGGACAGACTTGAGGGTATTTGCCGCAGAACTTCGGTGGCGAGAAAGCGTGCCGGTCAGATTATGATGCTTAAAGTAGCGTCAAGATTTCCGATAACAAGCGAATTTATTATTTCTCACGCCAGCGGCTCCACAAATCTTTACAAGCAGCATATTATGCACGCTCTTATGGACGCAGGCTATACTGACGAAATTTTCGGCGAACTGTATCATACACTGTTCAGCCCGGAAAGCGAATCCAATATTCTTTCGCCAACTAAATATCCAACTGTTGAGGAGACTATTTCGGAAATTCACGACGCAGGCGGTATCGCCGTACTGGCTCATCCCGGATTTTTTAACAATTTTGACGAGATTGACAAATATGTTGAAATGGGGCTTGACGGAATTGAAGTATGGCACCCCTCCAACAACGAGATCCAAACCAAGCAATTAGAGGATATCTGCAAGAAAAAGAAGCTGCTGATGACCGGTGGTTCCGATTTTCACGGAATTTACGGTACAGCGCCAATCACACTTGGAGCTTATTCTACACCTCAGGAACATCTTGACAAACTGTTGGGGTATAAGGCAAAGAAAAAACGTGCCCAAAGAAAAGCAGAAAAAGAAGCTGCCGCCAGACCAGAAACAGCATAAACAAAAAGCACTCTCCTGATAAAGAGAGTGCTTTTTATATAATTTCAGGTTTTGTGGAAATCATTTAAAAATTTCTTTTAAAAACTCTGTTCTCTTTTTAATACTGCCAAGGACAATTTTGCTGTTTGACGCCATATCAAAGCCGTGGATTGTACCGTAAGTTTCATTAATCTTCACATTTACACCTGCATTTTTCATTGCCTCTGCATAATTAATACCCTCGTCGTGCAGGCAGTCAAATTCAGCGGTTTCAAGATAAGTTTCAGGCAGATCCGACAGGTTTTCTGCCTCCGCCGGAGATGCGTATTCTATGTTCTGGATTTCTCCATCACCAAGATAAAACTGCCACATTTTCTTTGAAAGCACGGCGTTCCAAATAGGAGTATTGGTATATTTTTTCATTGATGCAGTCTGCATACGCCTATCGGTAACAGGATAAATCAGCATCTGTCCGCAGAGATTAACAAGTTTTCTGTCTCTTGCTGCAAGAACAGCTGCAGCGGCAAGATTTCCACCAGCACTGTATGGGCAATAGGAGCAAAAGCCTTTACTACAGGAAAAGTTAAAAATTTTATATATTTAAAATCACTGCTTATGTTATATTTCATTTTCTTCACCTAATAATATCTATATTAAGATTATATCATAAAAACAATAAAACAGCAAATTACACACAAACGGTTTATATTAAAATATGTATAACTTATATAAAAACACCAAAAATATTAACAAATTTATTTACATTGCTTTTTTATTAAAAGTTATTGACATATGTCATTTAATGTGTATAATAGACTACGACAGCAGAAAATAAATAGACAAAATTGTGCGCAGAGGTGGAATATGGCTAGGCCGAAGAAAAGCAGATGTATATGTTCTTTTCCGAAAACTCCGGAATTCAGACCATTCGGCGACTACGCTGATACTGTAAATCTGCATTTTGACGAATATGAGGTTATGAGGCTCATTGACCATCAGAATTTCACTCAGGAAGAGTGCGCAAAACAAATGGATATTGCCCGTTCAACCGTCGCTTCAATATATGAATCGGCAAGGAAAAAGATTGCCGACGCCATTGTAAACGGCAAAGCGCTTGCAATCGGTGGAGGAGATGTGGAGCTTTGCCCCAGCCACGGCAACTGCTGCGGAAACTGCGGTAAAAACCAGTGTGGCAACTGCAACCACGGCTCCTGCCCGAACTGCAAATACAATCATCCAATAAATAATGTTTGTTAAACATTATAAATATAATATTAACTACGCAATTCATTTTTAATTTTTCAAGGAGGATAACAAATGGACGCATGGAGAAATTTTAGCAAGGGTGTTTGGTGTGATGAAATCAACGTATCAAATTTCATCAAAATGAACTACACCGCTTATGATGGCGATGCATCATTTCTTGCCGGCCCCACAGAGAGAACAAACAAAGAAATGGCAAAGGTTAAGGAACTTCTTATACAGGAGGATAAAAACGGCGGCGTTCTTGACGTTGACGCAGACAAGGTTCTTTCAATCCTGTCTCACGACGCAGGCTATGTAATAGATAAGGATACGGATATTATCGTAGGTCTACAAACAGACGCGCCGCTTAAAAGAGGTGTATCACCTTTCGCTGGCTATCGTAATGCAGTACAGGCTTGTAACGCTTACGGCTACGAACTTTCCGATAAAATCAAAGACGAGTTCACCTACAGAACAACTCACAACACCGGTGTGTTCCGTGCTTACACAGACACGATGAAAAAAGCACGCCACGCAGGTATTCTTACCGGTCTTCCGGACGCTTACGCCCGCGGCAGAATCATCGGCGATTACAGAAGAATTGCTCTTTACGGTATGGATTATCTTATTGAGCAGAAGAAGATTGACAAGCAGAAAATCGGTGAAAAGGAATGTCTCGACGAGGAAACAATTCATCTTCTTGAGGACCTTTCAAAACAGCTTGACTTTATGAATCAGCTTAAAGGCCTTGCACTTCGCTACGGCTATGATATTTCAAAGCCTGCTACAAATGCAAGAGAGGCTATTCAGTGGCTGTACTTCGGCTATCTTGGCGCAATTAAAGAGCAGAACGGCGCTGCGAACTCAATAGGCAGAATTGCTGAATTTATGGATATCTATATTCAGAGAGACATTGAAGAGGGTATCCTTACAGAGAAAGACGCACAGGAACTTATAGATGACCTTATTATCAAGCTTCGTCTTGTACGTCATCTTAGAACACCTGAATACAACGACCTTTTTGCAGGTGATCCGGTTTGGGTTACGCTGGCGCTTGCAGGTGTTACCGGCGAAGGCAAGCACATGGTATCAAAGACTTCTTTCCGTGTACTTCAAACTCTCTACAACCTTGGTCCATCAGCAGAGCCCAACATCACTGTTCTTTGGAGCGAGCATCTTCCTCAGGAATTCAAGGATTTCTGTGCTAAAGTTTCTATTGATACAGACTCTATCCAGTACGAAAACGATGATGTTATGAGAAGAATGTATGGCGATGACTACGCTATCGCCTGCTGCGTATCAGCAATGAAGATGGGTAAGCAGATGCAGTTCTTCGGTGCAAGATGCAACCTTGCAAAAGTTCTTCTTATGGCTCTAAACGGCGGTAAGGACGAACGTGAGGGACTCCAGATTGCTCCGGAAGGTCCTGTATTTGATGAGGAAGTTCTCAACTACGACGAGGTGCTTGCTGCTTACAAGAAATACCTTTCATGGATGGCACGTCTTTACGTTAACACCATGAACATCATTCACTATATGCACGACAAGTATGCGTATGAAAGACTTATGATGTCACTTCACGATACAGATGTAGAAAGGCTTATGGCTTTCGGTGTATCAGGCTTCTCCGTTGCGATTGACTCACTTTCAGCTATCAAGTATGCGAAGGTTACTCCTATCAAGGACGAAAACGGCATTATTACCGAATTTGACGTAAAGGGCGACTTCCCCAAATACGGCAATGACGACGACAGAGCCGACCTTATCGGTAAGGAACTCATTGAGTATTTTTACAAAGAACTGTGTAAAACCCCTGCATACCGCGGAGCTAAACACACCCTTTCAATCCTTACAATCACATCAAATGTTATGTACGGCAGAAAGACCGGCTCCACACCTGACGGACGTAAGGCAGGCGA
>CAYXLH010000002.1:0-59735 GCA_964465835.1 uncultured Bacteroides sp.
TCAGTTTTGTAAGAGGTCTTGTTGACAGCGCAGATTTAATTCTTAAAATCAGCCGTTTAATGCTCCAGCACGACCATAAGCTTAAAATTATTGAAAATGAAATAGACAAAAATATTAAATCCGAACTTACAAAAATGCTTAAAAACGACAGAGAAAAATATGAAAAATTTTTCTCAACCTTCGGCGTACAGCTTAAATGGGGTGTTTATGCAGATTACGGTATGAACAAGGACGGACTTAAAGATTTGATTATGTTCAAATCCTCCAACGGTGGTTACACAACCCTTAAAGAATATATTGAGCGTATGGCTGAATCGCAGGAAAAAATCTACTATGCCTGCGGTGAAAACGAAGACAAAATCGCTCTTCTTCCCCAGTGTGACGCCGTTAAGGAAAAAGGTTACGAAATTCTCTACTTCACCGATGATGTGGATGAATTTGCCGTACAGATGCTTATGAATTATGATGAGAAAGAATTTGCAAACATCTGCAAAGACGATTTGGATTTAAGCACTGACGCGGAAAAAGAAACTATCAATAAGAAAAACGAGGAGTCAAAGGAACTCCTTAACAAAATGAAAGAAATTTTAGGCGATGAGGTAACTGCCGTTAAATTTACAAACAAGCTGGGACATCACGCCGTATGTCTTACCGCTGAGGGTTATGTAAGTATGGAAATGGCAAAGGTTCTTTCACAGATGCCAAATGGCGGAAACGGCGTAAAAGCACAACTTGTACTTGAAATTAACTGCGATCACCCCATTGCAGACAAGCTTTCTCAAACTAACGAGGACACCCTTGCAAAATACACCAAGATACTTTACTCACAAGCAAGGCTTATTGCCGGACTTCCAATAGATAATCCAACCGAGCTGTCCGACAGTATATGCGAACTTATGGTGTAATTTTCAGGACTGATAAAAATTTAATATTGCAGATATTCTGTATATAATATAAAATATCCATAGGAGGTAAGACCTATGGATATTTTTTTAACCGTATTATCTGTAATTTTAAGTATTGTAACAGTGACTTTGCTCATTGTATTAATTAAAAAAGACTCCGGCAGTCAAACGCCGGCAAAGGATATTGCACTCTTAAATCAAAAAATTGACATTAACGCAAAGGCAGCGGCTCAGCATTCGGAAAACATTTCTCAGCAAATGAACTCTTTAACAGAGAAAAACTATCAGCACCAAATCAATTTAATTGAAACGCTGAACAAAAATTCCGAAAAGCAGAGCAAAATTCTTGCAGATTCAATTAGCTCAATGCAGAAAAGCAACGAGGAAAAACTGGAACAAATGCGTTCAACTGTTGATGAAAAGCTGACGGACACATTAAACAAACGCCTCAATGAATCCTTTAAAACCGTATCACAGCAGTTAAGCGACGTATATAAATCTCTGGGCGAAATGAAAGAACTTTCCACCGGCGTTACCGACAATGTAAAAGGACTTAACCGTGTACTGACGAATGTAAAAAGCCGGGGCACTTGGGCGGAAGTACAGCTAGGCTCTATACTTGATGAAACCATACCCGGTATGTATGAGACCAATGTGAAAACCAATCCTAAATACAGCGGTCAGGTTGAATTTGCCGTAAAAATACCAAACTCCCAGGACAACAGTACCATATGGCTTCCCATTGATTCAAAATTTCCAATGGAGGATTACGCACGTCTTGCCGCCGCATCAGAAAACGGCGATTTAGCGACGCTTGAAATAGCAAAGAAGTCTCTTGAACAGCGGGTAAAGGACGAGGGAAAGCTGATAAAACAATACATTTCAGTGCCCGAAACAACGCCGTTTGCAATTATGTATCTCGCAACCGAAGGGCTTTATGCAGAAATTATGAGCAGTAAAAACGGAGTTGCCGAAAAGCTGCAGAAAGACGGAATTATGATAGCAGGACCCGGAACAATTATCGCATTGCTTAATTCTCTCGCTATGGGATTTCGTTCAATAGCCATCAACAAAAAGGCAAACGAAGTCTGGAAAGTTTTGGGTGCTGCAAAGGCTCAGTATGAAAAATTCGGTGAACAACTTGCAAAGGCGCAGAAAAAAATCGGTGAAGCGTCCAAGGCATTGGAAGACGCTGACAATCGCAACCGGATTATACAAAAAAATCTCAAAGGCGTTGAAACCCTTGAACTTTCAGAAAGCAATAATATACTCGGACAATAATTAACACTCACACAAAAACACCTCTTTGCAAAATCAAAGAGGTGTTTTTGATATGCTGTTAAAATCAAACGTTAATTTCAACGTCAAGTCCTAAAAGGTCTTTATTTTCATCAAGAATAGGCTGAATAACCTCCGAAAGGAAATCTGCTGTCTGTTCAGGTGCTCTGCCCACAAAATTTCCCGGTTTGAGGATATGGAGTATCTCATCCTTTGTTGTCATAAAGGCAGGGTCTGCGGCAATTCTATCTACAAGGTCATTCTTTCCGCCCTGCTGTTTAACAACTGCGGCGGCAGCCATAGAGTGCTGACGGATTTTTTCGTGAAGTTCCTGACGGTCACCGCCTTTTTTTACAGCGTCCATCATTATATTTTCAGTAGCCATAAAGGGCAATTCGCTCATAAGCCTTGATTCAATTACCTTGGGATAAACAACAAGTCCCGATGTAACATTAATGTACAAATCAAGTATGCCGTCGGTGGCAAGAAACGCCTCGGCAACGGAAACACGCTTGTTTGCAGAATCATCCAGGGTTCTTTCAAACCACTGGGCAGACGCCGTCCATGCAGGATTAAGAGTATCTATCATAACATAACGTGAAAGAGACGCAATTCTCTCTGACCTCATAGGATTACGCTTGTATGCCATAGCAGAAGAGCCAATTTGATTTTTTTCAAAAGGTTCCTCAATCTCTTTAAGATTCTGAAGAAGTCTTAAATCGTTAGAAAACTTACAACAGGACTGAGCAATAAGTCCAAGGCAGTTGCAAACGATTGTGTCAAGCTTTCTTGCATATGTCTGACCCGAAACCGGGAAGCAAGCCTTAAATCCCATTTTTTCTGCAATTTTACGGTCAAGTTCCTTGCATTTTTCGTGGTCGCCGTCAAAGAGTTCAAGGAAAGAAGCCTGTGTTCCGGTAGTACCCTTTGAACCTAAAAGCATAAGGCTGTCCAAAACGTGTTCAACCTCGTTATAGTCCATAACTAAATCCATAAGCCAGAGAGTTGCTCTCTTGCCTACGGTAGTAGGCTGTGCCGGCTGAAAATGTGTAAAGCCAAGACAGGGCATATCCTTGTATTCATCAGCGAATTTTGCAACAGAAGCAATGGCGTTAACAAGCTTCTTTTTAATAAGAAACATTGCTTCACGCATAGTGATAACATCGGTATTATCACCCACATAGCACGAGGTTGCTCCCAAATGAATAATAGGCTTAGCTTTTGGACACTGGTCACCATAGGCGTGAACGTGGCTCATAACATCGTGGCGGAATTTCTTTTCATATTCCTTGGCGGCGTCATAATTGATATCATCCTGATGAGCTTTAAGCTCGTCAATCTGTTTCTGCGTTACATTAAGTCCCAGTTCTTTTTCTGCTTCAGCAAGGGCAATCCATAACTTTCTCCATGTTTTAAACTTAAAATCAGGAGAATAAATATACTGCATTTCTTTGCTGGCATATCTTGCGTTAAAAGGTGAATTATATGTGTCGTTAGCCATTAGTCAAGTCCCACTCTCTTCATCATTTCGGCGTAAGCTTCTTCTACACCGCCTAAATCACGGCGGAAACGGTCTTTATCAAGCTTTTCATGAGTTTTAATATCCCAGAAACGGCATGTATCAGGGCTGATCTCGTCAGCAAGAACAATTTTGCCGTCGGAGGTTTTACCGAATTCAAGCTTGAAATCTATGAGTTCAACGCCGATTGAAGCAAAATACTCTTTAAGAACATCATTAACCTTAAACGCCATTTTTTTAATGGTATCAACCTCGTCCTGTGTTGCAAATCCACAGGAAACAGCATGATAACCGTTGATAAGCGGATCGCCCAAATCGTCGTCCTTATATGAAAATTCTATTGACGGGCAAACAAAGTCCATTCCCTCTTCAAGTCCCAGTCTTTTGCAGATTGAACCTGCGGCACGGTTACGGATAATAACTTCAAGAGGAACGATAGTAACCTTTTTAACAGCAGTTTCCCTGTCGGAAAGCTCCTCAACAAAGTGTGTAGGAACACCTGCTTTTTCCAAAATCTGCATAAGGTAGTTTGACATTTTATTGTTAACTACACCCTTGCCTACGATAGTACCCTTTTTAATTCCGTTAAAAGCAGTAGCGTCGTCCTTATAATCTACAATAACCATATCCGGGTCTTCTGTTGCCCAAACCTTTTTTGCCTTGCCTTCGTAAAGCTGTTCTCTCTTTTCCATTTTAACTTCTCCTTATTTGTTTTAGTGAAAATTAATTACTTTTTATATACTGCTTTAATTCTTTCAACGGCTTCAACGGTTTTTTCCGCATTGCCGAATGCAGTCAGTCTGAAATATCCCTCGCCGGCAGGACCGAATCCTGAACCGGGAGTACCTACTACCTGACATTTGTCAAGCAATTCATCAAAAAATTCCCAGCTGGTATAACCCTCGGGTACTCTGAGCCATACATAAGGTGAATTTACACCTCCGTAACACTCAAATCCTGCATCCTTGAGTCCGTCATAAATTACCCTTGCATTCTTCTGATAATAAGCAAGAGTTTCTTTAATCTGCTTTTTGCCCTCATCGCTGTAAATAGCTTCGGCTGCTCTCTGTGTGATATAAGAAACGCCGTTAAACTTTGTAGCCTGACGTCTTGCCCACAGAGGATTAAGAGATGTTCCATCAAACACAAGCTCTTTTGGAACAACGGTATAACCGCATCTCATACCTGTAAAACCTGCTGTTTTTGAGAAGGAGCGAAGCTCGATAGCGCACTTCTTTGCACCATCAATTTCATAAATTGATTTTGGCACATTCTCCTCTGTTACAAATGCTTCGTAAGCAGAGTCAAAAAGGATAAGTGATTTGTGCTCCAGTGCATAATCAACCCACTTTTTAAGCTGTTCTTTATCAGCAACCATACCTGTTGGATTATTGGGGAAGCAAAGATAAATTACATCCGGAACTTCTTTAGGAAGGTCGGGGGTAAAGTTATTCTCCGCTGTGCAGGGCATATAAATGATATTTGACCAAAGTCCGTCAGCACCCTTGTCACCGTTTCTTCCTGCCATAACATTTGTATCAATATAAACAGGATAAACCGGGTCGCAGATTGCAACTTTATTATCAACTGAAAAAATATCTCCTATATTACCGCAGTCGGATTTTGCACCGTCAGAAAGGAAAATTTCATCTTTTGCAATATCAATTCCTCTGTCGGCATAATCATTTTTCTGAATGGCGTCAAGAATAAAATCATAGCCGTACTCGGGAGGATATCCTCTGAAAGTAGCCTCGTCCGCCATTTCGTCAACTGCCTTGTGCATTGCGTCAATAACAACAGGACAAAGGGGTTTTGTAACGTCTCCGATTGAAAGACGTATTACATCTTTGTCCGGGTGAGCTGCCTGATATTCTCTCTGCTTTTTAGCAACTGTTGAAAACAGGTAGCTTGACTCAATTTTCAAAAAGTTTTCATTAATTTTCATATAATTAAACCTCCTATAAATTACAAATCTATATCTCCGCTGAAAACGGTTTCGGCAGGACCGGTCATAAATACACTGTCCTCATCGTTTCCGCTCCAGCTGATATTAAGCTCTCCTCCCAGCAGATGAACAGTCAAATCATTGTCTGCATAGCCGTTAATGATAGCTGCAACTGCTGCGGCACATGCGCCGGTTCCGCAAGCAAGGGTTTCGCCCGAACCTCTCTCCCAAACACGCATTTCAAGATTTCTTCTGTCAATAATTCTTATAAACTCCGTATTTGTTCTGTCTGGAAAAATACTTTTATTTTCAAACATAGGCCCGATTTCCTCAAGAGGAAAATCCTTTGGTGATATGTCAAGAAAAACTACTGCATGTGGATTGCCCATAGATACGCAGGTGATTTTATACTCATCGCCGTCAACGGTTACGGGCATATTAACCGCCCTGTCGCCGCCGCAGATTACGGGAATTGACTTTGCATCAAGACAAGGTTTGCCCATATCAACCTTTGCGCTTACCGCCCTGCCCTTTTTAACATCAATATCAATATATTTAACAGCGCCCATTGATTCAATGGAAATTGATTTTTTATCAGTCAGTCCGTTGTCGTAAACGTATTTTGCAACGCATCTAATGCCGTTGCCGCACATTGCACCTCTGGAACCGTCGGCATTGTACATAACCATTTCAAAATCGGCTTTTTTACTTTTTTTAATTAGTATAATTCCGTCGGCGCCGATACCGAAATGGCGGTCAGAAAGCTTAACAGCTGCCGCTTTTTCGTCATCAATCTTTTCCTTTGTACAGTCAAAGTAGATATAATCATTACCGCACCCATGCATTTTTGTGAACTTCATAACAGCACCCCTCAATATAATCAAATTCTTCTTGTATATTTCGCCAATAATTTCAACTGAACTGTTTTATTATTCTTTTAGCAGTCTCGGCAAGTTTCTTTCCGCTTTTCATACTTTCTTTTTGAAGATATTTATGCGCCTGCATTTCCGTCATATTATTAAGGTTCATTAATATAAGCTTTGCCTTGCTGATAATATCGCTGTCGTCAGCACTGCGCCTTGTAAAAGAACTGTCGGTTGCCGCAAGAACCGCAACGGTTTCAATAAACTCCTCTCTGTCAAGAGGCAAAGGCATACTGACAAGGTTACCCATATAATTTTCCCGTCCGCCTTTTGACAATGCCACAACGTCAAAATCAGGCGGCAGATTTTCCGCAAGGATGTTGGCGCCCATATCACGCAGAATTGATGCACATACGATTACGCCACACCGCATATCCGAAGCAATGGATAAAACGCTTGCTCCGGTTGCACAAATATGGGACACATAAAATCCGTTATCTTCAAGAACGTTTTTTATCTGCATTGCCGTATCTTTAACAGGATATGCAACTATGATATTCTTCATGAATTACCCGTCCCCGCTCATCAATCATAATACTGTATTTTAATTATATTATAATTAATTGGTATTATAACATATTATACTTATTTGTATCAATAGAAAATCCGCAGCAAATTTAATAATTTTTAAAATTTATCACTTAACACAAAATTTTTTTAAAAGTTAGCGTTGATTTGTAAAAAATATATACATAATTTTGTAAAATTTATGACAAAATGCACAGAATTTATATTTTTTCAAAAAATTCTTGTAACAAAATACACAAATAACCTTGATTTACAAGCCAATGAATGGTATTATAAAATTAAGTATTATTATAGCTTGTCGCATTATTAAAATAAAGGAGAGAAATATGTCTGAGATAAAAGAGGAATACAAGTTCCCTTTGTATTTATTTCACGCAGGAAAAAACTACAAGGCATACGAATTCTTCGGAGTTCATAAGATAAATAGTAAAAGCTATGTTTTCAGGGTATGGGCTCCCCACGCAAAAGCAGTAAGCGTTGTGGGTGATTTCAACAACTGGGACGAAAACGAAAATAAGTGCGAGTGTATATCACCAGGAATTTGGGAAGCAGTCATTGACAGTGCAAATGTTTATGACTGCTACAAATACGCAATTACCACGGCGGATTCAAAGTTGATACTAAAGTCCGACCCATATGCAGTTCACGCCGAAACAAGACCCGGCACAGGCTCAAAGGTATATGAGCTGGACAATTACAAATGGACTGACGAAAAATGGAAAAATGAAAATTCAAAGGGCAGTATTCTTGAAAGGCCTGTCAATATTTACGAAATACATTTCGGCTCGTGGAAACAGCATGATGACGGCAATTTCCTTACTTACAGAGAAATGGCTGAGCAGTTGGTTCCATATGTTAAGGAAATGGGATACACCCATATTGAAATGATGCCCATTATGGAATATCCGTATGACGGTTCATGGGGTTATCAGGTTACGGGCTACTTTGCTCCCACTTCAAGATACGGTGTGCCAGAGGATTTGATGTATTTTATTGACACCTGTCACAAAAAAGGCATAGGTGTAATACTTGACTGGGTGCCGGCGCATTTTCCAAAGGATGCCTATGGACTTTATGAATTTGACGGACAGTGTTGTTATGAATATTCCGACTTAAAAAAAGGCGAGCACAAGGAATGGGGCACTCGTGTATTCGACTATTCAAAAAATGAAGTTATTTCATTTCTCATTTCGTCAGCTAACTACTGGGTTGAAAAATTCCATTTTGACGGACTGAGAGTTGACGCCGTTGCATCAATGCTTTACCTTGATTACGGCAGAAACGACGGCGAGTGGACTCCCAACAAAAACGGCGGAAGAGAAAACCTTGAGGCGGTGGAATTTTTCCGCAAACTGAACACGGCTGTTCTTACCGAACATCCTAACACAATGATGATTGCTGAGGAATCTACGGCATGGCCGATGATAACAATGCCCCCCGATATCGGAGGACTGGGATTCAACTTTAAATGGAATATGGGTTGGATGAATGATATGCTTCGCTACACCTCCCTTGACCCGCTTTTCAGAAAAGGTAATCACAACTGCATAACATTCAGCTTCTTCTATGCTTTTTCGGAAAACTTTGTTCTTCCGATAAGCCACGATGAAGTTGTACACGGCAAATGTTCCCTTATAAACAAGATGCCTGGCGAGTACGATATGAAATTTGAAGGAATCAGGCTATTTTTGGCATATATGATGGCTCATCCCGGTAAAAAGCTGTTATTTATGGGATCGGAATTTGGTCAGTTTATTGAGTGGAATTACAAGCAGGGACTCGACTGGCTATTGCTTGATTATGAAAAGCACAGACAATTACAGAAGTTTTCAAAAGAGCTTAACGATTTTTACAAACAGCACAGTGAACTTTGGGAAATTGATTACAGCTGGGATGGATTTCAGTGGATATCCAGCGACGATAACAGTAATTCAATAATCGCATTCAGGCGTATGAATAAAGCCGGTGATGATTTAATTACCGTATTCAACTGGACTCCGAACAGCTTTGACAGTTACAAAATCGGCGTGCCCGAGAAAGGAACGTACAAAGTAGTATTTGATACTAATATTGCAAAATACGGCGGATCAAAACAGCGTCTTGCAGGAACTTACAAAACTTCAAAAAAGCCACTGCACGGATTTGATCAGTGTATTGACCTTAAACTCAGCGGACTATCGGCAATTTATTTAAAGAAAACTGCAAACGCAAATAAGAAATCCAAAACAAAAAAATCTGTTCAAAAGAAGAAATTATAAGGAGGATTTTTATGTCACATAAAACAGAAGTTGTAGCAATGCTGCTGGCAGGCGGACAAGGAAGCCGTCTCGGCGTACTTACAAAAAGCATTGCAAAGCCTGCAGTACCCTACGGTGGAAATTACAGAATCATTGATTTTCCTCTGTCAAACTGCGTTAACAGCGGTATCTACACAGTCGGCGTACTCACACAGTATCAGCCGTTGGTGCTTAATGATTATTTAGGCAATGGTCAGCCATGGGATCTTGACAGACTTAACGGCGGGGTTCACGTACTTTCACCTTATGAGGCAAGAGGCGGCGCTGAATGGTTTAAAGGCACAGCAAACGCTATTTATCAGAATATTGCTTTCATTGAAAAATATGACCCTGAATATGTAGTTGTTCTCTCCGGCGACCATATTTATAAAATGAATTATGCAAAAATGATTGACTTTCACAAAAAGAACAATGCAGACTGCACAATAGCAGTGCTGGAGGTTCCGTGGGAGGAAGCAAGCAGATTTGGTATTCTTGCTACTGACGAAGACGACAAGATTTACGAATTTGCCGAGAAACCCGAACAGCCCAAATCAAATAAGGCCTCAATGGGCGTTTACGTATTTTCCTGGGATAAACTCAAAAAATATCTTATTGAAGATGAAGCAGACCCCAATTCATCAAACGATTTCGGTAAAAACATTATACCGAAAATGCTTGATGACGGACAGAGAATGTTTGCTTTCCCATTTAAGGGATATTGGAAAGATGTGGGCACTATTGATTCACTGTGGGAGGCAAATCTGGACATAATCAATCCTAATGTCGACCTTGATTTATCTGATAAAAACTGGAAAATCTACTCACGTAATCCTGAAGCTCCCCCGCACTTTGTAGGACCTGACGCAGTAGTTGAAAACTCGTCTGTAAGCGAGGGCTGTGAAATTGACGGAACAGTTGACTATTCTGTAATTTCTTCAAATGTAAAAATTGAAAAGGATGCAGAAGTTAAGTACAGTGTAATTATGCCGGGTGCAACAATAAAAGAAGGTGCAAAGATTTACTATTCAATAATAGCAGAGGATGCAGTAATTGAAAAAGATGCTCAAATCGGCGAATTTCCCGAAAATCTTGATGACCCGTCAACATGGGGCGTAGCAGTTGTCGGTTCTTCAGCAAAAATAACCGAGGGCAAAAAAATTGCTCCCAAAGAAATGATTGCATCAGGAGAGGAGGTATAAGAAATGAACGGAAAAAATGTACTTGGTATGATATTCGCAAATATTCACGAGGAGGCTCTCGGTTCTCTCACTGATTTGAGAACTATGGGCAGCGTGCCGTTTTGCTCGCGTTACCGTTTAATTGACTTTCCTCTTTCAAATATGGTAGAAAGCGGAGTAACAAAAATAGGCGTTGTTACCAATGCAAACTTTAACTCACTTATGGACCACGTCGGCACAGGAAAGCCCTGGGATTTAAGCAGAAAAACGGACGGACTCTATCTTCTTCCGCCGTTTGCTTCAAATACCGTTACAATGTGGGGAAACAGAATTGACGCTATTTTTGGAAATATGAATTTCCTTGACCATTCAAATCAGGAATATGTGCTGATGAGCGACTGTAACCACGTTTTGAACATTGATTTTGAAAAAGTTTTTGACGCTCACGAAAAGAACGGCGCTGACATCACTATTGTAGGCGTTAAGGCTAAAAAGCCATCGGAAATATCCTCTGTACTTGTTTTTGACAAGGTTAACGATGATGGAAAAATTGAAGAAGCATCCCTTGATCCTGAATCCGATGAAGATGTATTTTACTCCTGCAATATCTTCCTTATGAAAAAATATATGCTTGAATCTCTTGTTGCAACAGCTCATTCCAAGAATGAGGTATCTTTCCAAAGGAGTATAATTTTGGACTGTATCTCTAAAAAGAATGTTTATGCTTATGACGCAACAGACTGCTTTGTAGGCACAATAGACGGTATTCAAAGCTACTATGATATTTCAATGAACTTGCTTTGCAAAGAAACCAAAAACAAACTCTTTAACCCAAGCAGACCTATTTACACAAAAGAGCGTGACGATATGCCCACTCTTTATGGTCCTGAAAGCAAGATGGTAAACGCTCTTGCTGCTGACGGATGTGAAATCAAAGGAACAGTTGAAAACTGTATTCTCTTTAAAGGCGTTAAAATTGAAAAAGGCGCAGTAGTTAAAAACTCTATTCTTATGCAGGATACAGTAGTTGGTGAGGATGCAAAAATAAATTGCATTATTGCTGACAAAAACGTAAACATTAAGTCAGGTGTTGAACTTTCAGGCGCATCAAACTTCCCTGTTTGCCTGTCAAAGGACACCAGAATATAGGAGGAATTTTATAATGAAAGTACTTTATGTTTCCTCTGAAGCGCTTCCCTTTATGGCGTCTGGCGGACTCGGAGATGTAGCAGGTTCTCTGCCTGCTGCGTTGAGAAAACGTCTTATCGGATGCCGTGTTGTTATGCCCCTTTACGATTCAATAAAACAGGAATATAAGGATAAAATGAAATTTATAACATCTATATCCGTACCTGTTTCGTGGCGACGCCAATACTGTGGCATTTTTGAGGCAAAGCACAACGGAGTAATCTATTATTTTCTTGATAATCAGTATTATTTTAAGCGTGACGGAATTTACGGTCACTATGATGATGCAGAGAGATTTGCATTTTTTGCACGTGCGGTGCTTGAGATTATACCGTCTATTGAATGGAAACCGGACATTATTCACTGCAACGACTGGCAGAGTGCATTGACGCCGTTATATTACAGTTGTTATTACGCTAATCGTATGGGTTACGAAAATATTAAAACAGTTTTCACAATTCATAACATTCAATATCAGGGCAAGTATGGCGATGAACTGCTTAACGATGTTCTCGGAATCGCTCCCGAATTTAACAATCTTATTCTTTATGACGGACTTGTTAACTTTATGAAAGCCGGCATTGAATGTGCTAACAAGGTAACAACAGTATCACCTACTTATGCTAAAGAAATTCTAGACCCATGGTATAGCCACGGTCTCGACCCCATACTCAACCAGCGCAGCTGGAAATTATGCGGAATTTTAAACGGAATTGACACGGAAAACTACAACCCCGAAACCGATAAAAATATTGTTGTAAACTACTCGGCAAGCGATTCTTCCGGTAAGGCGAAATGCAAAAAAGCTCTTCAGGAAGAAATGGGCCTTGCAGTGAGAGATGATGTGCCTGTTATCGGAATTGTCACTCGTCTTGTAGGTCACAAAGGCGTTGATTTGATGGAAGCGGTACTTGAAAAGAGTTTATGGGAGAGAGATGTACAGTATGTTGTACTAGGTTCCGGTGAATGGCAGTACGAAAATTATTTCAGAGAACTGCACAACAAATATCCTGATAAAGTTGGTATTACAATCGGCTTTGTTCCGGAGCTTGCAAGAAAAATTTATGCAGGCGCAGACTTATTCCTTATGCCAAGCAAGAGCGAGCCATGCGGTTTGTCGCAGATGGTGGCGCTTCGCTACGGCACAGTGCCTATTGTCCGTGAGACAGGCGGTCTTAAAGACTCAATAACCGACAGCGGTGATGGCGAGGGCAACGGATTTACATTTAAAACCTACGACGCTTACGATATGCTGGGCGCAATTTACAGAGGTATTGATGCGTACAATAACAAGGAATACTGGCCGACACTCGTTCAGCGTGCCCTTGAATGCGATATGAGCTGGGGCAAGAGTGCAAACGAGTATATAAAGATGTACAAAGCCCTTGTAAAAGAATAACCAAATCATATAACACAAAAGATGCAAAAGATTAGCTGAGATGCGGTAACGAAGTATTGGTTTTTCGCAGAAATTCCCTGAAATACAGCCAAAAAGCCTCGCAGGACGCAAGTCTTGCTACGTTTTTAAACTGTATTACAGACAAATTTCTTTAGGTACAAAACTGCGAAGCACTTAAAATCGTTAGATTTTTAGTTAGAATAAGACACAAAAACGTCATAAGGCGCCAGCCTTATGACGTTTTTTAACGCATTTATAGCTGAAATGATAATGATTTTAAGCAATACTTCATTATCGCATCTCAGCTTTATCCTGCATCTTTTTATTTATTTTCTTAATGATTTGAGCAATGCAATCTCTTTTGCGTAGCCGTCAAGTTCATTTGGTGTTTCAAGAAACATTGGTAAATCCTTTAGCTGAGGATGATTGATAATTCTCTCAAAAGCCTCTGTACCGATATATCCTTCTCCAATTTTTTCGTGTCTGTCTTTGTGGGCACCTATTGGATTTTTTGAATCGTTAAGATGCAGGGCTTTCAGCCTGTCAATTCCCACAACACAATCAAATTCTTCAAGAACACCGTCAAGATTATTTACTATATCATATCCGCCGTCGCTGACATGACAGGTATCAAGACAGACGCCTACATTGTCATCAAGTTCAACACGGTCAATTATATTGCGAATTTCCTGAAATGTTTTACCTATTTCAGAGCCTTTGCCTGCCATAGTTTCCAGCAAAACCGTAGTTGTCATATTCTCATAAAGAACATTATTTAGAGTCTCGGCTATGAGGTTTATACCTGTTTCCTCTCCTTGTCCAACGTGGGAACCTGGATGGAAATTATAAAGCTGTCCGGGTATAAGCTCCATTCTTGAAATATCATCTTTAAATGTATTAATAGCAAATTCCCTAACCTCAGGCTTTGCACTGCAACAATTAAGAGTATAGGGCGCATGAGCTAGAATTGTACCGAAATTATTTTCTTTGGCACGAATAATAAATTCATCAATATCTTTTTCATCAATAGCTTTTGCCTGACCGCCTCGGGGATTACGTGTAAAAAACTGAAATGTATTAGCCCCTATACTCTGCGCCGTATCAAGCATAGCGCAAAAACCTTTTGATGCGGATAAATGTGCACCGATAACAAACATTATATTTTACCCTCCAAAATGTCTCTGTCAGCATTGCCGCTCATTATATATTCCAGTAAATCGGCTACACAGCCCTGGTTACAGTGACATGCCTCAAATTTACAGATTTTATGTATTGAAGAGGGTGCCTGACCTGCACAGGCGGGCAGTCCAACGGTTTTAAGCATATCCCAATCGTTATAATAGTCACCGATAGCGGCGACGTGTTTTTTTTCTATACCCAGCATATCCGCAAGCTTCATAATTCCGACACCTTTGTGGGTGTCCTTCTGGAGCATTTCAAAAGAAAACTGTGAAGACGACATAAAGTTAGCGTCGGGATTTTCCATTTTATCAACCAAGTGCTCAAGCTTATTAATAGTAAAAGGATTAGACCAGAAAATTACCTTCATCCAACCTTCTTCCGGCACGTCGTCGATGGATTTAACGTATCCGTGATTTGCTTTGTCAAAATACATTGTACCTTTAGCAAGCAAACCGCTTTTGACAATATAAACATAATCATCAAAATAAACGCCGATATCAACGCTCTTAAACAGTTCATCAAACTCTTTTGCTATGGTTTTAACAAATTTACGTCCTTTAGGACCTATGGTGCTACGCCAGAGCATTTTTCTTTTACTATAATCATATATTCCTGCCCCGTTAAGAACAATAGCAGGCTGATTAGGCGTAATACGATTATAATTTCTCTCAAGGCTTGACTGAAGTCTTCCTGAGGCCAATGTAAAATTACCGCCGCAATCTGTAAATTTTTTAATTGCATCATAATTTCTTTTAGGTAGTCTCCTGATTTTATTGTTCAGTGTTCCGTCAATGTCAGATACCACAAGCCAGTTTTCAAAAGTCCTGTCCATTCATATCCCTCCTATTACTGTAATTTACTGTATATTTACTTTCTAATTTATCGAGAAAATCATTAAAATAATCGGGCAGTTCGGACTCAAAATCCATATATTTGCCTGTTGCAGGATGAATAAATCCTATATGCTTAGCGTGCAGGCACTGACCGCCGAGCTGTGTAATTACTTTTTTTGGTCCGTAAACGCTGTCTCCAGCCAATGGATGTCCTATATAAGCCATATGCACTCTTATCTGATGAGTTCTGCCTGTCTCAAGAGTGCATCTTATATGGCTGAAATCACCGAAATCTGTTATCACATTATAATGTGTAACAGCGTTTTTTGAATTTTTCATAGTAACCGCCATTTTTTTGCGGTCTTTTATGTTTCTTCCTATAGGCTGATTTACTGTACCATCCTTTTCCTTAAAACTGCCGTAAGCCACCGCCTCATAAGCCCGTGAAAAGGAATGTTCTTTAATCTGCCCGGCAAGTTTTAGATGAGCATCATCATTTTTAGCAACAATCAGAAGTCCCGAGGTATCCTTATCAATTCTGTGAACGATTCCGGGACGTATTACACCGTTGATACCCGACAAGGAATCCTTACAATGATACAAAAGTGCATTCACAAGTGTGCCCTCATAATTTCCTGCGGCAGGGTGTACCACCATACCCTTTGGTTTATTAACAACTATCAAATCGTTGTCTTCATAAACAATATCAAGTGGAATATTTTCTGCCTTTGCTTCAAGAGGACGCGGATCAGGAATTGTTAAATTAATTTCATCGTTCAAACGGCATTTATAATTTTTATTTACAGCATTACCGTTAACGGTGACTGCGCCGTTTTCTATAATATTCTGCAAAGCAGAGCGTGTTAATTCGCACTTGCCGCAGTCTATGATAAATTTATCTATACGAAAACCTATATGAGAGTTATCTACGGTGATATCAATGCTTTTGCTCATTTTTTTTATCTCCTGTAAAAGCGTCAATAACAAGATATCCGATAAGCACCACAGCTCCGCAGGTAACGGCACAGTCGGCAATGTTGAACACGGCAAAATTCACAAAAAGAGGTTCAATAAAATCAATAACATAGCCGTAAAAAATGCGGTCAATAAGATTTCCTATACCTCCTGCAACAACAACACCCACGCTCCAGTAAAGCCAAAGACTTTTACAGAGGCCGGAAAATAGATACCACAATGCGCCGGCACAGACAATTAGGGTTAAAGCCACAAATACCCACCTTGCACCGGAAAACAAAGAAAACGCCATTCCTGTATTCTGTACATAACGAAACTGCAGGAAATTTTTAATAATAACCTTCCCCTGTTCGCCAGGATTATTAAGATGATACTCCGCCAGATATTTTGTTATCTGGTCAAATGCAACAATCAGAATAATCATTATGCTGCACCAAATATGCTTTTTTTTATGCATTTTTACTCCCATAGTAATATTAGAACAATGGGCGCACAAAAATGTACGCCCGTATTTGATGTAAAATTATTATAACTGAGCCATAATTTCGGCACATTCTGCACAGAGAGTAGGATGCTCTGCACTGTCGCCGACCGTCTTTGAGAACTTCCAGCATCTTTCACATTTTTCGCCTTCAGCTCTTGAAACAGTAACGGAAAGTCCGTCAACATCGCCCTTAACTTCACCATTGCCGTTGGCAATTTCAACGGAAGAGGTGATGAAAATTTCAGGAAGCTGAGCTTCTGCTGCAGTAAGAAAATCTTTTAACTCGCCGTCAGCAAATAGAGTAACCTTTGCTTCAAGAGGTTTACCGATAATCTTAGCCTTACGTGCTTCCTCAAGAGCCTTCTGCACATCTGTTCTGATGTCGTGGATTCTGTCCCACTTAGAAATAAACGCCTCGTCTGTTTCAATATAATCTGCTTCGGGAATTTCATTGAACAGCGGTGATTCGCCGTTTCTTGAACTGTCGTGAGGCATTTCTCTCCAAATCTCGTCACAGGTGAATGCGAGAATCGGTGTAAGAACAAGAGTAAGTGCATCAAGAACTTTATATAATACAGTCTGAGCCGCTCTCCTTGATTTTGATTCGGGAGCAGAAGTGTAAAGTCTGTTCTTAAGAACATCAAAATAGAAGTTACTCATATCAACAACACAGAAGTTATGAAGCGCATGAGCTGTGGTATGATACTCGTAATTATCATAACCATATCTAGCTGTTTTAAGCGCCTCATCAAGCTTCATAAGAGCGTATTTATCAAGCTCTTCAAGCTCGTCGTTGCTGACCATATCCTTATTCGGGTCAAAATCATAAAGGTTGCCAAGACAATATCTTGCTGTATTTCTGATTTTACGGTAGTTATCGGAAATTTGTTTAAGAATTTCAGGACTAATACGGATATCTGCGTGATAATCGGCAGAAGCAACCCATAAACGGAGAATATCTGCACCGTATTTATCAATAATTTCCTGCGGTAAGATACCGTTTCCGAGAGACTTTGACATTTTTCTGCCTTCTCCGTCAACTGTCCAACCATGAGTAATAATTTGTTTATAGGGGGCAGCATTTCCACCTGCAACAGCAGTAAGAATAGATGACTGGAACCAGCCTCTGTATTGGTCTGCGCCCTCAAGATAAACGTCTGCCGGCCATTTAAGGTAATCTCTCTTTTTGCATACAGCCATATGCGATGAACCGGAGTCAAACCAAACGTCCATAATGTCCTTTTCTTTTTCAAAGCCTGCGCTTGCTCCACAGTGGGGACACTTAAATCCGTCCGGTACAAAATATTCAGCGTCGTGTGCATACCATGCATCGGAGCCTTCCTGTCCGAAAACATCGGACACACGCTGCATAATATCGCTGTCAATAATTTCTTTGCCGCATTCTTTACAATATACAACAGGAATGGGAACGCCCCATTTTCTTTGACGGGAAATACACCAGTCGGCACGCTCCATAATCATTGACTGGAGTCTTTCTTTACCCCATTCGGGATACCACTTTACATCTTCAGCAGCTTTAACTGCTGCGTCTTTGAAATCGTCAACGGAGCAGAACCACTGACTTGTAGCTCTGAAGATTACAGGCTTATGACATCTCCAGCAGTGAGGATACTGGTGCTTGATTTTCTTAAGAGCAAACAATGCGCCGATTTTTTCAAGATGCTCGGCAATTGGTTTGTTAGCCTCTTCTGTTGTAAGTCCTGCAAACTGTCCTGCTTCCTCGGTAAGTACACCCTTATCGTCGACAGGAACAACAATAGGAATATCGGAATATTTACGGCATACGTTAAAGTCGTCAACACCGTGACCGGGAGCGGTATGAACGCATCCTGTACCGCTTTCAAGAGTAACATGGTCGCCCACAATTACAAGTGAAGTTCTGTCAATAAAGGGGTGCTGTGTTTTCATATATTCAAGCTCACTGCCTCGGATAATACCGACAGTTTCGTAATCGGTGATACCGGCGTCTTCCATAGCAACAGGCGCAAGGTCGGTTGCCATAACATAGTATTCACCGTTTGCTTTGAGAAGTGAATATTCATAGTTAGGACCTACACAGATCGCAACATTTGCAGGAAGAGTCCATGTAGTTGTTGTCCAAATTACGAAATATGTTTTGGACAAATCAGCACCCATAGCAGTAAGTTTGCCCATATCATCTGTAACATTGAATTTAACATAAATTGAATGGCATGGATCCTCAGCATACTCAATTTCAGCCTCCGCAAGGGCTGTGTTACAGTCGCTGCACCAGTAAACAGGCTTTAATCCTTTATAGATATAACCCTTAGACGCCATCTGGGCAAAAACTTTAATTTGCTCCTGCTCAAATTCTTTCTGTAGGGTCATATAAGGATTATCCCATTCACCGATTACACCCATACGTTTAAAGGATTTACGCTGAATGTCAACATAAGAAAGCGCTGTTTCACGGCAGATTTTACGCAATTCCAAATCGGAAATATTGCTTTCAGCAGTGATACCTGCCTTCTTTCTTGCCGCAAGCTCGGTAGGCAGACCGTGAGTGTCCCATCCGGGGACATAAGGGGACTGAAAACCGGTCATATTTTTATATCTTACAATAAAATCTTTAAGCGTCTTATTGAGAGCGTGGCCTATATGAGCGTCGCCGTTGGCATATGGAGGTCCGTCGTGAAGAACAAACAGCGGTTTGCCCTCATTATGCTTCATAAGCTGCTTATACTGGTCATTTTTCTCCCATCGTTCAAGAAATTCCGGTTCCCTTTGAGGAAGCGACGCCCTCATTGGAAAGTCGGTTTTAGGTAAATTTAAAGTCTGATTATAGTCCATTAATCTGTGCTCCTTAGTTTATTATTTATCATTAATTATTTTTTCTTTTTGAAAAAGCCTCTAAATTTCGGCTGTTCGTCCTCATCATCTTCTTCCTCATCGGGAGGTACAAGTGAAATTGTTTGTGTTCTGTCGGTGTGAGAATTCTCACGCTTTATATTGAAATAAGACTCAAAAGGAAGCTCATTCTGACTGTCAAACAGTGAATCCTCATCACTTTCAACCTTTTCAAGCTCCGCATCATCGCTTATTTCGTTAACTGCTGCAAAGGATTTGTCAATAGGCGTAATCTCATCAGTTGAAAATGCCTTCACCGCCTCCATCGGGTCTGTTTTTTCCTCTGAGCCTGTATCTTCTCCGCTGTCCTGAATATTGCCGATTATATCGTCAATGGCAACCATCGGATCATCTTCTTTTTCTTCCGTGGTTTCGGAGGTAATATCGTTATTTTTCATTGACTGACGAAACTCATACCAATCGTCTGCATTGTCTTTTTTGTCATCAATTATAATTTCTTCAGCCGATACTTCCTTAGGTTCTTCTTTTGGAGTGTCAAAGGAAACAGTTTCCTGTGCTTCTTCAATTTCTTCTATTTCTTCAAAATCGGAACCTTCAGAAGTGATATCATTTTCTGTTTCCTGAATTTCCTCGGCAGGCTCTTTTTCCTGCTTTGCGATATCTTCAAGCTCAGGAGCCTTTGCGTCAGAATATTCCGGCTCGTCAAAGGAAATGTTATCGGGAATTGCATTTTCCATTTCCTTCATTTCGCCGATAAGGCTGTCAACCTCATTCTGAAGGGAGGTGATATTCTCTTTTTTATCCTCTGCTTCGGGGGAGTCGCTTTCAAGCTTTGCCTGCTCCAAAACTGAAAGCTGATTTGAATAAAGTGCTTTAAGATTTGAGATAAATGTTTCAGCGTCGCTTTTAAGAGCGGTTACAAGATGCTCGTAAGCCTCTTTTTCATCCTTTGATTTTGAAACAAGATCATCGGAAATTTCTTTAGCCTGGTCAAGAATATTCTGAGCCACAATTTTTGAACTGTTAATGGCATCGTTCGCTTTCTTTTCGGCATCTGCCATAATTTCGGAGGCCTGCTCGTTTTTCTCCTTAATAACGGAGGAGGCATATTCTCTCGCCTCGGAGATTACCTTATCGGCTTTTTCCTGCGCTTCTGTAATATTATTCTTGGCAGTCTTTTCACTTTCTAAAATCAGTGCGCTGGCTTTTTCGTTAGACTCACGTCTAATTTGCTCTGCCATTTTTTCAGCAGTAATCAGCGCCGCTTTGATAGAGTCCTCTTCCTCGCGGTATTCCTCAATCTTTTTTGCAAGAATTTCCATCTTGCGGTACAGTTCTTTATTCTCATTTACATAAGCGTCAATAGTTTTGGCGGCTTCGTCAATAACGGCATTAACCTGTTGGGAATCATAGCCGTTTTCACTTTTTGATAACTGTACTTTCCTCAATTCATTAGCACTTATCATTATTATATATCCTCCCGATTACATAAACATTCCGTTATTTTCAAGCTCATCAATCAAATCACCCATTACATCAACATTGTATGGTGTTATAATATAGGTGCTGTTTGCAACACGCTTAATCTGCCCATTGTTGGCATAGGCAACACCTGACAGAAAATCAAGCAAACGGCGTGCTATATCACGGTTTGTGCTTTCAAGATTGAGAACTACGGTTCGTTTTTCACAAAGGTTATCGGCTATGGAAGCCGCTTCCTCATATCTTTCGGGTTTTACAAGCACAACCTGAAGCTGTGCTGTGGTATGTATATTTACCACTTTGTCGCTGTTGCGTGAACGGCGGGGACGTTCAACCTTTTCTTCTTTTTCTCTGGAACGCTCGCTTCTTGATGATTTTTCAAATGAAGTTTCAGCGTCATCATAGTATTCATCAAAATCATCGTCGTCATTTTCGCTGATAATTTCTTTCACCTTGTCAAAAAATCCCATCTTTTCATACCTCGTTTAAAAATATTTTCTTGCTCCGAAAATAGCGGAGCCTACTCTTACAATATTTGAACCCTCCATAATCGCCTGTTCGTAATCAGCGCTCATACCCATAGAGAGAATATCCATACTTACATTATCTATTGTTTTGGCTTTTATGTCAATAAATGATTGATGTATTATTGCAAAAAATTTGCGTACCTCGTCATCATTATCACAAATCGGCGGTATAGTCATCAGTCCCTTTACACAAATTGAGGGAAGTTCAGATATCTGAAAGAGCAAATCTTCAAGCTGTTCAACATAAATTCCGCTTTTTGACTCCTCTTTTCCCACATTGACCTCAACAAGTACATTGCTGCAAATGCCCTTTTTTACAGATTCCCTGCTGATTTCTTTTGCAAGTTTAATTGAATCAACGGATTCTATCATATCAACCTCGCCTACAATCTGCTTTACCTTATTGGTTTGCAGATGACCAATAAGATGTTTTTCAACATTATTAAGGTGAAGGTCGTCCTTTTTTCCTAAAAATTCCTGCACCCTGTTTTCGCCGATAAGATTTGCTCCGTCATCAAGAACAGGATTTATATATTGCGCCTCAACTGTTTTTGTAACGCACATAAGCCTTACATCCTTTGGATCCCTGCCTGCTTTAGCGGCAGTTTCCTCAACATCGGCTTTGATGCGCCTGTAATTATCCAAAGTGGATTTTATTCTGTTTTCATCAGGTATAAACTTTTCCATCTTCAAGATCCTTTCCCTGAGTAATTATTTTATCGTAAAGACGAATTCCTTTATCGCTGTCAGGTTCATAAGAGAGCAAAACATAATCATCACCAGTGTAGAGTATTTCCGCCTCTCTGAACTTAACCTGACTTGAAATAAGAGCATACACACCTTTCTTTCCGTCAACAACGTGGACGGCGTCAACAGGCGCTTTAATGCCGGTATGACTTGCGTATCTTATCTCAATATTTTCACTTCGTCTTGCGGCAATCTGTGCGTCCATACTATTGCATTTAAGCAAAAGGACAGATTTTTTTACTCCGGCATCCGGATCGGCTCCGCTGACAATCACTGCGTTTATTACAGTGTCGTTATTGTCTTTAAGTGCAATTTGCACCTTGCCGCCGTCGGATATTTTTTCAGCCTCTTTGGCATTGATTTCAACTGCAAAATACCAGTTATAGCTTGTAACAAGTTTTCCGAGAGCACCAATTTTTTTCTGTGGCTTTTCGTGAACCTGTTTAAGATATTCATTCAACTGCTTTACTGTCAGCTCGCTTACCTTATCGTAATCCACAAGATTTTCATATCCGTCAGTATAGCTTGTAAACACCCCTGACATATCGGTGGTAATATAACTGTCCGGCTTTGTGGCAGTGGAAGCAATAGACTGCTGTTCACTTCTTAGCTTCTTTGTAACATCGGCAAAATCAATGCTTTTTCCTATAATCATCTGACGGCGGATAAGAGAATCGTTTACTTCCTCCCCTTTTTCGCTGATGTCCGAGGGTGATTTATTTGATACAGCACGGATATATTCATTAATGTTTTCGCCGATTTCAGCATCTATTGATTCAACATTTGCAGCCTGCCCCATTGACTGGGATTCCAAATCTTCATAATACTTCAGCTGACGGCTGATTTCGCTGTAACGTGAATATTTTTCAGCGGAATCGTTTGAAGAAAACAACATTGCCACATTTCCGCCGTTATTTATTTTGTCGCCGTCGCTGACGCAGGGCAGTGTTACGCCCGATGACGGATTATCAACCAGATGCTCCTGGCGAATTATCAGTGCGTCGCCTTCAATTTTTTCATAAACGGTTGAAGTAAGTGCAGTCTGCGTTTCAAGATCTATATGGGTAACGGAGTAGCACTGATAAAAAACATATACGAACACAAGTGCCACGGCAACCAATATTGCGATACTGTCTTTTTGGTATTTTTTCACAGTGCATTCTCCTTTCTCCGCTTACTGTTTTAAAAAATCATCTGCAAGGCGCAGTGCCTCGCTGTATAATTCTTTTTTGCTCATACTGTCGGCATAAAGCCAGTTTATCTTTTCGTTGCGGCGAAACCAGGTAATCTGCCTTTTGGCATAACGCCTTGTTTCACGCTTTAAATTTTCTACAGCTTCATCAAGGGTGATGGTTCCGCTGATATACGGCGCAAGTTCCTTGTGCCCTATTGCCTGTACCGAGGTGGGCCCTGCATTTTTAAGGGCAAACTTTGCCTCGTCAACCAAACCGTTTTGGAGCATAATATCAACACGCTTGTTTATTCTATCGTAAAGCTTTTCACGGTCTTTATAGTTAATTCCAATATAAAGAGCGTCATAGGGGCTTTCGGTAAGACGTGAATTTTCATTCTGCCGTGTTTTTGTGGTGCCGCCTTTGCAAAGTTCAATGGCACGGATAACACGCTTTCTGTTGTTTTTATGAATATCAGCGGCAGCTTTTTCATCAAGCTTCAACAATTCTTCATACAGTTCATCATTGCTTTTTTTATCAAGCTCCTGCCGCAGAGTGGTATTAACACCCACATCGGAAAAGGTAATATTATTTATAAAACTGTCAGCAAAAAGCCCTGTTCCGCCTACAATAAACGGCGTATGATCTCTGGAGGTAATCTCTTTTACCGCATCTGCGGCAAGCTTGGTAAAATCAGCCACGCTGAATCTTTGCGACGGGTCAAGAAACTCCACAAGATGATGGGACACGCCCTGCATTTCCTCCTGCGTTACGGCGGCGGTGGCAATAGGCATACCCTTGTAAACCTGCATTGAATCGGCGCTGATAATTTCTCCGCCGAGATTTTTTGCAAGATATACGCCTAAATCACTTTTGCCGGAAGCGGTAGGCCCCACAACACAGATAATTTTAATCTTTTCCATATCAGACCCTGCCGAACTGTTTTTCAATCTCGTATTTTGACATTTTAATCAACACCGGTCTGCCGTGGGGACAATATCTTATTTCCGGCATAGAGAGAAGTTTTTTAACAAAAAGTTCTCTCTCATATGGTGAAGTATAATCCCCTGCTTTAACGGCGGCACGGCAGGAGGTTGAATGAAAAATCCAATCCATCTGCTCAGGAGTTATATCGGTTTTGCCGTCCAGCAGTTTCTGTTCAGTTTCAGTAACCAAATCCTCAACATTTTCATTGTCAAGAATTGAGGGACACTCCCTTACAATAACTGAGGAGTTTCCAAAATCTTCAATTACAAAGCCGCATTTTTTATACAAATCAAGATTTTCACAAACTGCTGTGTATTCATCCTTAGAAAGCTTTACTGCCACGGGGGAAAGCAAAATCTGTGAATTAATCTCTGTTTCACTTTTGAGCTTTTCAAAATTCATACGCTCGTGAGCGGCGTGCTTGTCTATAAAGTACAAATTTTTGTCAATCTCAATAATAATGTAGGTCTTAAAGGCTTCGCCGATTACACGAAAATCGGGAATTTCAATTTCGTTATATGAAGGTGCCTGTTGTTTTTCTTTTTCTTTATCTTCATCAAGAGATTTGATAATTTTATTTTCACCTTTATCAGGCGGAGCAGGCTTAAGTGAAGTATCAAAAATTCTGTTTAAACTAATATTAATCTTATCTTTCTCATTTTCTTTAATAGACAGTTTTGCGTTTTCGCCAAAATCGTTTTTGTAATCCTGTGTGCTTGCCACATTCCAGAAATTATCGTTTTTCAGTTTCTGTTTAAAAACAATCTGCTGAGGCTCATTGTCTTTATCTTTTACAAAATCAAACCTGCCCTGTGCATTTTCATATACAGGCTTCGGGGTAATTTTTGCTTCTTTAAAGGTATCTCCGGTCTCTATTGCAGATTTTACGCCATAATAAATCAGTTCAAACACAGGCCGTTCATTGGCAAAGCGAACCTCTGTTTTAGCAGGGTGAACATTTACATCAACAAATGTCAAATCACATTCTATATTAAGGACGCATCCGGGAAATCTGCCAACCATAATATTATTTTTATATGCTTGCTCAAGCGCAGCCATAACGGTTTTTGACTTTACAAGACGGTTGTTTATATAGAAAAACTGCATCGCTCTGCTTTTGCGTGACTGTGCCGGTTTTGTAACAACGCCGGTAAGGCGCATATTGTTAACCGAATAATCAACATCGATAAGAGCAGATGAAAATTCCCTACCGAAAACAGAATACACAGTTGATTTTAAATCACCACTGCCGGAAGTTATAAGGGTCTGCTTGCCGTCCCTGATAAATCTGAAAGAAATTTCAGGATGGCTGATTGCCATTCTATCTACAACACCTGCAACAGCATTTCCCTCGGTAACATCTTTTTTCAAAAACTTCATACGTGCCGGGGTGTTAAAAAACAAATCCCTGACAACTATTGTTGTGCCCTTGGGGCAGCCTGCTTCGGAAAAATCAATTTTTTCCCCTCCGGCAATTTCGTACCTGCTGCCGATATCGCTGTCACTTGTTCTTGAAAGCAGTTCAACCTTTGCAACTGCGGCAACGGACGCCATTGCTTCGCCTCTGAATCCCAGGGTGCCGATTGAGTTTAAATCGTCGGCGTATTTGATTTTGCTGGTGGCATGGGGTATAAAAACTTTTTCAACCTGGTCTTTATCTATTCCACAGCCGTCGTCGGTAATGCGTATGTAATCCGTTCCACCCCGTCTTATTTCAACGGTGATACTTTTTGCACCGGCGTCAACGGAGTTTTCAATCATTTCTTTAACCACTGAGGACGGTCTTTCAACCACTTCGCCGGCGGCAATCAGCTGATATACTTCTTTTGGTAAAACATTAATCTGCGGCAAAGCGTTCACCGTCCTTTCTGTTAAATCTGTTTACGAAACCTCTTCGGCTTTCTTTTTAAGGTCGTAGAGTGTCTGCATAGCCTCAATGGGCGTTAAAGTGTTTATATCTATTGTTTTAATAAGTTCAAGAATATCGTTTACGGAATTTGTTGTGAAATTATACTGAATATCATTATCCTCCTGAATATCAGTATCTTCAGCCTTAAATTCTATTTCTGTTTTGTTTGCTTCAAGTTCTTTAAGAATAACCTTTGCACGTTTGATTACGCTGTCGGGTATTCCGGCGAGCTTTGCAACCTCTATACCAAAACTCTGGTCGGCTCCGCCGTGAACAATCCTTCTAAGAAATGTAATATCGTCGCCTCGTTTTTTCACGGCTATTGAATAGTTGTTTACGCCGTCAAGCATACCCTCCATTGCCGTAAGCTCGTGATAATGGGTGGCAAAAAGCGTTTTTGCACCCAATGTTTTTTTCTTTACCACATATTCAAGCACTGCTCGTGCAATGCTCATTCCATCAAAGGTTGATGTACCTCTGCCGATTTCATCAAGTATGATGAGTGATGAAGCGGTGGCATTTTTAAGTATGGTTGAAACCTCGTTCATCTCAACCATAAAAGTTGACTGACCCGTTGCCAAATCATCGGATGCGCCTACTCTTGTAAATATTGCGTCAACCACGGAAATCTTTGCTCTTTCAGCAGGAACGAATGAACCTGTCTGCGCTAAAAGCGTTATTAATGCGGTCTGGCGCATATATGTTGATTTACCCGCCATATTAGGACCGGTAATAATGGCGCATCTGTTTTTATCATTATCAAGCAAAGTATCGTTGGGAACAAAAGGTGCGTCCTTTAAAAGTGATTCCACAACGGGATGCCTGCCATTTTTAATATCTATTACACCGTCATTTGTAATTTGGGGACATATGTAATTATTGTTAACCGCAACTTGTGCAAAAGAAGCAAGGCAGTCAAGAGTAGCAAGGGCTCTAGCAGTTTTTTGTATTCTTTCAACCTCGCCGGCAATATTCTCTCTTACAGAACAGAAAACCTCGTATTCAAGGGAAACGGATCTGTCCTTGGCACCGATAATTCTGCCCTCTAAATCTTTAAGTTCCTGGGTAATATACCTTTCGCAGTTGGTTAAAGTCTGCTTTCTTATATAAGTATCGGGCACCATATCCTTGTAGGAATTGGTAACCTCAATATAGTAGCCGAAAACCTTGTTATATCCTACACGAAGCTTTGGTATACCTGTGGCTTCCCTTTGCTGGGCTTCTATGGAACTGATAATGCCTGCGCCGTCATTCATTATTGTACGCAGAGAATCAATTTCTTCATTAAATCCGTCACGGATAATTCCGCCCTCACGCAGAGTAATGGGAGGCTCATCCATAATGGAGGATTTAATAAGACTGTAAACATCCTCTAAAAGGTCAATATTATTATTTATTGATTTAAGCATTGCACTTGACGAGGAGACAAGAATATTTTTAATATCCGGCAGATGAGTAATTGTAGAGGCAAGAGCGTTAAGCTCCTTAGCGTTTGCGGTGGAATAAGCTATACGGCTCATCAGCCTTTCCATATCGTTTACACCGGTTAAGCACTCACGTATATCGTCACGCGTCATATCGTTATCAGCAAGCTCTGCCACAGCGTTTTGGCGCTTGGTGATTTTTGTAATGCTCATCAGTGGCTTTTCAATCCATGAGCGTATCATACGCTTGCCCATAGCCGTTTTTGTTTTATCAATAACCCACAAAAGAGAATGCTTTTTGTCGCCGGTCATCATTGATTTTGTAAGTTCAAGATTACGGCGTGCACTGATATCAAGCGCCATAAACTGACTGTTGTCGTAAAAATCAATCTCTCCGGGTTTTTCAATATTATTTGTCTTTTGAGTATCTCTAAGGTAAGCTATTACCGCTCCCAAAGCGCATACCGCTTCCTCACTTCTGCCTATATTGAGAGAGGATATTTCATCCTTGCTGAGAGTCTGAATAACCAAATCTGAAGCGTTGTTATAATCAAATACGCCCTCGTCCGCTTTTTCATAATTAGCGTTAAGACGTACTTCAGCAAACGTGCGCACCGCCTGCATATCAAAAGCGGCACTGTTAACGATTATCTCCCTAGGGGCATAGGCAGAAAGCTGATTATTAATCTGATTTTGCTCATCATCGCCGGAAACAGCAGTAATATGAAATTCGCCTGTTGAGATATCGGCAAAGCACATTCCCGTCATTTTACTGCCCTTGCATACGGCGCAAAGATAATTATTTGCGCCCTCTTCAAGCATATTTCCCTCAATAACCGTACCGGGTGTAATAATTCTTATGACATCTCTTTTGACTATGCCCTTTGCTTTTGCCGGGTCCTCCATCTGCTCGCATATTGCGACCTTGTAACCCTTTGCAACCAATTTTGCAATATAACTGTCCGCACTATGAAAGGGTACTCCGCACATAGGCGCCCTTTCATCAAGTCCGCAGTCCCTGCCTGTCAGAACTAAATCAAGCTCTGCTGCTGCAGTTTTTGCATCGTCAAAAAACATCTCATAAAAATCGCCCAGACGAAAGAATAAAAGCACTCCGGGATATTCTTTTTTTACTTTAAAATACTGCTGCATCATAGGTGACAGCTCGCCTTTTTTAGCCATATTCTCCGTCCTTTCTCGCTTGCTTAACCTGTCCTGCGGCGAAAAATATCCGCCGCAGCGACATATATACCCGATTAGTGGCAGCCGCCGCAGGTACAACAATCGTGAGTGCATTCGTCAGGTGCAGGAATCTCACAGGTTTCAGGGTCCTGACCGTCAAAGAAAAGGCCGATCATAGAGCTGATATACTGAGCCATTTCCTCCATAGCGGAAGCGGCTGTTGAATAATTTTGCATGTTTTCGCCCTGCATAATCTTGTTGTAAAGGTCCTGATACTGCTGCTGAAGCTCTGCAATTCTGTCCTGAGAAGCCTCCTCGCCTTTTTCAGCCTCCTGCTGATATTTAAGAGAGAGAAGCTGCATCTCCTGCATCTGCTGCTGGAGAGCCTCATCTGCGTCATTAACCTTTGCTGCAGCCTGGAGAGCAGCAAAACGCTCGTCCGCCTGAATTTCTTTGCCGAGTTCTCTGAGTGCTGATTCTAAACTCATAATTACATCCTTTCCAATTCACCCTTCATAACGTAGGTGAGCGGCTCTGTTACTTTTATTTTTCTGAAAGTGCCGATGAGCCTGTCGTCACCCTCAAATTCTATAATCAAATTACCGTCAGTCCTTGCGGCAAGATAATTATCTCCTAATTTGCCTTTGCCGTACACAAAGCATTTATATGTTCTTCCTTTGTGCAGCGCCATTTGCGAAGCCGATATTTTTTCCTGCAAATCCAAAAGTTCCCTTAGCCATTTTGACTTTGCGTCATAGCTTACCGGATCTTCCATTTTTGCTGCAGGCGTTCCCTTTCTGGGAGAATAGATAAAGGTAAAAAGACTTGTTGCCTTAATTTCTTCAATCAGTGACAGAGTATCCTGAAATTCCTCATAAGTTTCGCCGGGGAAACCCACTATAATATCACTGGTGATTGAAAGTTCGTCACCCATAAGTTCCCTGGCATAGCCTATAAGTTCAAGATATTTTTCTCTTGTATATCCCCTGTTCATTGCTTTAAGCACTCTGTTATTTCCGCTTTGGAAAGGCAGGTGCAGATGGCAGGCAACCTTGTCGCACTGTACCATAGTTTCAAGCAGTTCTTTTGTACAGTCCTTTGGGTGGCTTGTCATAAATCTTATTCTGAAATCACCGTCAATATCGTTAAGAATACGCAGAAGCTGAGAAAAATTAACCGCAGGTTCAAGGTCTTTTCCGTAGGAATTAACATTCTGACCCAGCAGTGTAATTTCTTTATAGCCGTCCTTTACAAGAGATGTAAATTCCATTACAACATCTTCAACTTTACGGCTTCGTTCACGTCCCCGCACATAAGGCACAATACAGTAGGAACAAAAATTATTGCATCCGTACATAATGGGAATCCATGCTTTTTTGTCATTATCACGTTTTACAGGCAGACCCTCGGCGATAACTCCGTCCTCATCAGGCAGTTCAAAAATCCTTTTCTTCTGGGTTAAAGCCCTGTAAATAAGTTCTGGCACACGGTGAATAACGTGAGTACCGAAAACCAAATCCACAAAAGGGAAAGACTGCTTTATTTTATCGGCGATATGTTGCTGCTGCATCATACAGCCGCAAAGAGCAATTACCACATCGGGATTTGCAAGCTTGTACTTTTTTAAAGAACCTACATTGCCGAACACCCTGTCTTCCGCATGCTCACGCACTGCACATGTGTTAAAAATAATCAGCTTTGCCGAAAGACGGTCATCCGTAAAACCGTACCCCATTTTTTCAAGCATTCCCTTTATCTTTTCACTGTCGGCAACATTCTGCTGACATCCGTAGGTAATTACGCAGGCAAGAGGCTTTGACACATAACGCTTTTGAAGAAGCGAAAGCGTTTTTTGCTCGTATGCACGCTGTGCTTCAAGCTCCTGTTCAGATATTTTGCGAACATTAACAGTCATAACTATACCTCCTGCATAAAAAACTACACTGTGATATTATAACAAATAGCTTATGCATATTCAATATTTATTTTATTAAAAATATTATAATTATTATAAATATATAAGGGAATATTGATTTTTAATTCATAAAGTGATATCATTAATCAAACAATATTAAATTCGGGTGATTTTATGCTAAAAAAAAGAGGTGCAGGTGTTCTTTTGCATATAAGCTCAATGCCGTCACCCTACGGCATAGGAGTTTTTGACGAAAACGCACACCATTTTATTGATAAAATTTCGGATATGGGATTTACATACTGGCAGGTTCTGCCCTTTAACCCTGTTGACGGGTCTAATTCTCCTTACTGTTCTCCCTCTGCCTTTGCAGGCAATTTTATGTTTATAAATCCAAAGGGCTTGCAGGATATGGGACTTGTCAGCGAAGACGATGTAAAAAGCAACATTTATAACGGATCACCATATACTGCTGACTATGAATTTGCAGAAAAGAAGCGTCTTGAACTGCTGCACAAAGCATTTTTAAATATCGACGAAAATCTCGCAAAGAAAATTAAGGAATTTGAACTTGGCAACGATTGGGTAACTGACTATGCTATTTTTATGGCAGTTAAAGAAATTGAAGACGGCAGACCCTGGTGGGAATGGAGCGAAAATCATGCCAGGTACCACGAATGTATAAAAAATATTTTTTCATACGAGGACAGGGCGGCTTTTTGGAAATTTGTACAGTATATTTTCTTTAAGCAATGGTATGAACTGAAAGAATATGCCAACAAGAAAGGCGTTGCCGTAATCGGCGATATGCCTATTTATGTAGCAATGGACAGCGTGGATGTATGGTCTAATCTTGAGATGTTTCTTATTGACGAAAAAACGCTGACAGCTGAAAAGGTGGCAGGCGTTCCGCCAGATTATTTTAGTGAAAACGGTCAGCTTTGGGGCAATCCCATTTATGACTGGCAGGCTATGAAGAAGGACGGATATTCCTGGTGGATATCAAGACTGTCTCAGGCGTTAAAAACCTATGACACTGTAAGAATTGACCATTTCCGTGCCTTTGCGTCCTATTGGGCAGTTCCTGCCGACAGTGACACTGCTAAAGTAGGAGAATGGCTTGACGGTCCGAAAATGGATTTGTTTAATAAAGTTAAGGAAGTGTTCGGCGAAGCGCCGATTATTGCCGAGGATTTAGGGGTTTTCGGCGAAGATGTTATAAAGCTCCTTGATGACACAGGATTCCCCGGTATGAAGGTGGTTCAATTCGCTTTTGACCCTAACTCGGACTCCTCGCATCTTCCTCATAACGCCTGTGCAAACTCCGTAAATTATGTAGGCACCCACGACAACAACACTATTTTAGGCTGGCTGTGGGAAGCAAGCGAACAGGAACGCAGATTCGCCCTTGATTATTCAGGCTTTGAGGACGACAACTGGGGTGAGGGCGGTTATTATTCAAAATCCTGCCGTAAAATTATTGAAACGGTGTGGAAAAGTTCATCTAACACAGCGATAATTGCGCTTCAGGATATGTGCGGATTCGGCAGTGACGCAAGAATGAATATACCCGGAGTTCCTGAAAAAAACTGGCGTTTCAGAACAACAGCAGAAACTATTGACAATATTGACGGTGAGTATTTTAAAAAGATAAATTCACTTTATCGCAGGACTTATCCGTCATTTGAGTAATAAAAACACGGCTTTCCTCTCGGAATAACCTTGAGGAAAGCCGTTATTTTATAGATTATTAATAATACTGTCAGTCATCTTCATCGCTATTGCAAGGCTTACAGGGATGACCGTCTTTATCAACCGGGAAAAATTCATCTACAGGAAAATCAATATTTTGGAAAGTTTCGCAGGGGCTTGTTGTGTTGCAGCAGCACTCTCTGTCCGGCATACAGTAATCGTAAGCAGGAACAAGCATCTGTACATCACGTTCCATCTGGACTATTGAGAAAAGTCCGAGAGTTACAAGCACTGCTTTTGAGCACCCAGCAGGTATCGCAGTATCTTCGCAGTTTTTCAAAATTGACTGTGGGAATGATGTTACACATGGAATATGGCAGTCGCAGCAATCAATAACATCCGTGCTGAGAATAACCGGATCAACCGCCTGCACCTTTGCTACCGGATTGGAATACTGGGGTGCTTCGGGACAGTCAAGATGTTCAGATACAGGGTTTGATGTAAAAATTTTTACATCTCCGTCTGAACCGTAGAGTATGCATTTTTTTTCAAAATGAGCATAGCCCTCTGCCACTTTTGGCATTGTACAGGGTGCAGAATAAGTATCAAATCTCAGTTTGAAATAGAAATTAATGGTTACACTGTAAAAGCCTCTGTTAAAAGGCACTTCTTCTACATCAATTCCCACTGCTTTTATGGTGCAGTCTCTGCATTTTACAGTAACGGCTTCGTCAATAAGGCGCTGTGAGAGTCCGAAAAATGTCACCCTTAAATCCTCAAGACAGTCTTTGCTGACACATGAATCAAAAATCCGTTTAGTATCTATGCAAACCGCCTCTTTTATACGTCTTTCACAGTTTTCTGCTGTGTTTTCAGGCATAATAAAAAACTCCTTTATAAGTATTGAAGTACACTTCGTTATATACTATGAAGGAGTTTTATTTTTGACAACACAAATTAATTTTCGGACAAATTGTGAATTGACACTACGATATATTTGACGTATTGATATTATAATTTTTCAAGACGGGCAAAGTTCGCCATCATCTTTTTTGTACCGGCTTTATCAAAAGCAACCTCCAAAAGAGTATCATTGCCCATAGGCTGCATTGACAAAATTACGCCTGTACCGAAAGACTTATGGCGCACGGTATCACCTACTGAATAAGCTATATTAACACTTTGCTTTGTATTGCCTGCCTGACCGAAGCTATGTGCAGAATTACTGCTTTTTGTTGCATCGCCGATTTTTGTTGATTTACTGTAAGGACTTGCCTTTTTAGGCGTGCCGAAATGTGACAGCGGATCGTATGAGGAGCTGCCGAAACTGCCTGACGAATACAAACTTACAGTTCTGTCTTCGGTGACAGAAACAGGAATTTCCCTTAAAAACCTTGATGGCATATTACGAGAGGTGGTGCCGTAAAGCATACGTCTGCGTGCGTTCACAAGATAAAGTTTTTCCTTAGCACGGGTTATTCCCACATAGGCAAGACGGCGTTCTTCCTCCAAATCCTCATCGCTGTACATACTCTGATTACCGGGGAAGATGCCCTCCTCCATACCGGGAATAAACACCACGGGAAATTCCAGGCCTTTAGCAGAATGAAGGGTCATAAGCACAACGCAATCGTCATTTTCGTTATAAGAATCAATGTCGGACACAAGAGCAACATCCTCAAGAAATACAGACAAATCGAAGTTCTCGTCTTCCTCCTGATATTTCAAAAACATTGATGAAAGCTCGCTGACATTGTTTTTTCTGTCCTCTGCTTTCTGCGGTTCCTCCTCTTCAAGATATTCAAAATATTTTGTAGTATCAAGAATTTCCTGAAGCAAATCGTTAACGCTCATACCCTCCTCAATGCAAAGCCTGAAATTCTCTATCATTTGGCAAAATTCTTTCAGCTTTTTTGCACTGCGGGCTGTCTTTTGAAATTCGTCTGCGTGCTTACACACGTCAAAAGCGGTCATTTTATTTGCCGCCGCAATTTCAAGGATATAATTTATCATTGTATCGCCGATTCCACGCTTGGGAACATTTATAATACGTTGGAGTCTTACATTGTCAGCGGTATTATTAATCACAGCAAAATAAGAAATTATGTCCTTAATTTCCTTGCGGTCAAAAAATCTGTTGCCGCCAATAATCTTGTAAGATATGCCTGATTTTGCCATCATAATCTCTATATTACGTGACTGGGCATTCATTCTGTAAAGCACGGCATGGTCCTTATAGCTTCTGCCGTTTTTAACATTTTCAGTTATTTCATCAATTATAAACTGTGCCTCGTCCATTTCATTGTCAGCGGTATAAAGCACAACCTTATCGCCGTCCCTGCCTGAATATGAACGAAGTTTTTTATCCGCAAGACGTGTTTTATTATTTGCGATTACCGCATTGGCAGCATTGAGGATATTCTGCATAGAACGATAGTTTTCAGCAAGTTCAAGCTGAATAACCTTTAATCCCTCGTCCTCATAACGCTCTTTAAATCTTAAAATATTCTCTATAGTAGCACCGCGGAAACGGTAAATGCTCTGGTCATCATCTCCTACAACACAGATATTATGCCATTTTCCTGACAGCAAATATGTAAGAACATACTGAGCATAGCTGGTGTCCTGATACTCGTCAACAATAACGTATTTAAACTGGTTTTGATACAGTTCAAGCACATCCTCATTTTCTTTAAGCAGGCGCACAGTGTTAAAAATCATATCGTCAAAATCCATTGCATCACTGCGCAGGAGCTCCTGTTGATACATTTCATAACACTGGGCAATTTTTGCTTTTCTGAAATCATTTGCAGTAGTTGCCTTGTACTCTTTAGCACCGATTAAGCTATCCTTGGCGTGACTGATTTCTGCAAGGATAGACCTGTGATTGAGAAATTTATCTTCAATACCAAGCGACTTCTGACACCTTTTCATAACCCTTTTCTGGTCATCGGTATCATAGATTGTAAAATGCTCGGAATATCCCAGTCTGTCGGCAAAGCGGCGCAGAATACGTGCACACATTGAATGAAACGTATATGCCCATATATCGCTTGCTTCATCGCCGATAGTATCTGCCAGTCTTTCTTTAAGCTCACCTGCCGCCTTATTGGTAAAGGTTATAGCAAGTACCTGCCATGGCCTTGCATACAAATCGTTGATTATATGCTCAATTCTTTTAACTATTGTGGCGGTTTTGCCTGTTCCTGCGCCGGCTACAACCAACACAGGTCCGTCAAGAGTATCAATAACTCTTTGTTGTTCTTTATTTGGTTTAACAGCATCTTTATTCATAACAAAAAATAATTTCCTTTATACATACAAAAGGACGGTTTTATTAGCTGAGATGCGGTAATGAAACTCAGCTTTAGACCGCCCTTTTTACTTATTTTAATTACTTCAGCAGTGTAAGAAGTACACCGGCTGCAACTGCCGAGCCAATAACGCCCGAAACATTTGGACCCATAGCGTGCATAAGCAGGAAGTTTGACGGATTTTCCTTTTGTCCTACCTTTTGGCTTACACGAGCTGCCATAGGAACTGCTGATACACCGGCAGAACCGATAAGCGGATTAACCTTACCCTTGGTAAAGATATACATAAGCTTACCGAACAGAACACCGCAGGCAGTGCCGAGAACGAATGCCACAAGACCGAGAGCAACAATACCGAGAGTCTGTATATTAAGGAAAGATTCAGCAGATGTAGTTGCACCTACGGAAACACCCAAAAGAATTGTAACAATATTCATCAATTCATTCTGAGCAGCTTTAGCGATACGCTCCGTTCTTCCGCTTTCTTTAAGCAGATTACCAAGCATAAGCATACCTACAAGTGACGCTGCATCAGGAAGAAGCAGTGAAACAATAACTGTTACCATAATTGGGAAAAGTATTTTTTCAAGTTTTGATACAGGACGCAAACTATCCATTACAACGCTGCGCTCTTTCTTAGTGGTAAGAAGACGCATAACAGGCGGCTGAATAACAGGAACGAGCGCCATATACGAGTATGCCGCCACGGCGATAGTACCCAATAGTTCAGGCGCTAATTTGGACGTGACGAATATAGCCGTAGGTCCGTCAGCACCGCCGATAATGGATATTGAACCTGCCTCATTAGGTGCAAATCCAAGAAGAATAGCACCGATATATGTGAAGAAAATACCGAACTGCGCCGCCGCACCCAAAATAAATGATTTTGGATTGGCAATAAGCGAACTAAAATCGGTCATTGCACCAATGCCAAGGAAAATAAGCGGCGGATAAATGCCAGCCTTAACGCCGAAATACAGGAAGTCCATAAGTCCAGGCGTACAGCCTGCATATTCTCCTCTGCCTTTAAGCAGGTCGAAGAATCCTGCCAAATCGTGATACTGAACCGCAAGGTTAGCTCCCGGCAGATTTGCCAAAAGCATTCCAAACGCAATAGGAATCATAAGCAAAGGCTCGAAGCCTTTTTTAATTCCAAGCCACAGGAAGAAAAACGCAACGCCGAGCATTACAAGATTTTTCCATCCGTCCGGGTCTGTAAAGAAATAGGCGTAACCGCTGTTGGCAAATATACTGGAGATAGCCTGCCATACGCCCTGTAATATTTCTGCCATTTATAAAGTCCTCCTAAAAAGGTCTGATATTTTCCGTTACCGCAGCCTGTGCCCATGGATTTCTTACGGTAATCGGATTATTTCTCATTGCAGGAACGGTAGTAGCCGCAGATGCAACAGTTGTTATGGAAGTAACGCTTGCTCCTTCGCCCTCCAAAGCATATACAGCGGCGCTGATAGCCGCAACAATCTCACCGCTTATGCCGTTTTGCACTGCCGGTGCACAAACAGCAGCAGGTGCAGGAGAGGAAGCAGCATCTGAAGACTGTGCAGCGTCAGCCTCCATTTGTTTTTCAAGTTTTTTTGCTTTTCTCTTTTTTGCAGCAACCTCGGATTTAGATACTCCGGCGCCGAACAATTGGAATACTATAATAAGGATAACAAGTATCAATACTACTATTCCAATTCCCGAAATTACAACGGTAGATGTAAACTCAACACCTGTGTCGGGAGTTATGCTTGTTGCCATAAGAATCGGATTCATAACCAAATTCCCCCATTATCAAATCATTACTTGCTATTATAATGCAATATCTGCAATTTTTCAACTAAAATTGTATATTTTTTTATTTCCGTCAAGTTGAATAAAAAATAACAGTTAACTATTGATTTATTTTAAAAATTGTATATAATAAATATTGTGAGTAATTATATTATTATTATGTAACCGATTGGGGGAATTATCAAAATGAGCAAAGAGGCTATGATTATCGCAATACTTGTTGCACTGCTTATTCTTTGGATTACTGAAACCTTGGGTATGCACAAAACCTCCAAAATTCTCGGAGGAGTTATTGATTTGGGATTTGCCCTTATACGTTAGTAAAAGTTAAATAAAATTTTAATAAAAACAGCAAAAAACACCGAAGTATGAACAAATTCATTCTCGGTGTTTTATTTTATTGCTGAGCAGGATTTAAGGTAATTACTGAAATGTCGGGCGCCGAGGTATCGGCGTTATTGAATTTGTTTGAACCGTCATTTGACAAAACGATTTTATTTTCACCTTTTTTCAGATTTACTGTAAATGTAACAGTTTTGTAAGTATCCCACGAATAAGTATTGCGGCAGTAAACATTCTGCTTTTTGCCGTTAACATCAACAGTCATATAACGTTCAATTAAATCAACATTATAATCGTGCGCTCCGCCCTCGTCGTTATTTGAATAAAGAACTGTCGCCTTGTAGGCACCGGCTTTTGAGGCTTTAAACTTATATACCGCTTTGCCGGATTTGCTGTTTATTGACGAAAGGTATTCAAGATTTTGAACTTTACCGTTAACAAGTGCCGTTGAATTTTTTTCAAGCTTTGCACCACCGGACAGTTTCGCCTGCTTAGGTACAAGAGTTATAAACGATGCATTATTATCATCAAATTCAGATATGGTAAGTCCGGCTTCCTGATTTGTTTCCACGTCAATATAATTAATGCCTCGTTTAAGATAAACCGTTGCGGCACCTATTTCATTGGTGGTTATTTCTGCCGAACCCACAGTCATTTTTACAATATTTAAAGGTGTTGTAACGCTGTAATAGCTGTCTTTAGGTGCAATGGCAATAAATGATTTATTTGCAGCAGTAGTTCTGTCTGCATCAGGAAGAACTGTGATATTTTCCGGTGAATCGCTTTGCTGATGAAGGGTAGCTATAAGTGAATCAAGTACAATTGTACCTGTGTTATGAGTAATTTTAATTGTATGCTCCCCTGCTTTTAATTTAATGCTCATGCTTTGGCAGGCAGTATATTCGCTTTTGATAGTATTGGCAAAACTCATCTGCTGTTCGTCGCCGTCTATAGTCAGATTTGATACAGAGGTTTTTCTGTCATCGGGATTTTGTCTGCCGTTTTCATCGGCTTTGCCGTCATTGGAGTTTCCATAAATGAAGTCCAAATCATAAATTCCGCTTTCGGATAAATTTACTGTAATCTGCACGCCGTCGCCGTCTTTTTCCATACCACCCACAAGATTTTCATTTTTCCCGGAGGCAGGACAATAGCTTTCATATGTGTAAGCACCGCCTAAAATTTCGCCGTCCTCAAATTCATATCTTTCTGGCAAAGATGTATTTTCATACGCCGAAACTGCCGCTTCGTCAGCCGCTTTAATCACGATATGATAGGCATTTGCACTATCCAGATTACTCATATCAATTACAAGATCTTCACCTGTAACATCAGCGGTATATTTTTTTATTTCAACAGGACTGTTTACAACACCGTAAAGTCCTTTATAAACCGTCTGTTCAATATTTATTTCAACGGTTTTTCCGTTAAGCTTTGTTTTGCATAAATTTTTAAGGACAACCTTGGCGTCACTGTCACCGCCGCCGCAGATAATATTAATTTCGTCCTCCGCATCGGTAATTGAGGCTATACCCATAAATCCCTTATAATTGAGATTTTTATGCTGCTGAACTGACTTTTTAAAATCAGATTTCATTAGATCATGATATTCACCCTTAACAGTCTGCCCCTGCATATCCGCATACCAGCGCATAAGCCACCAGTTTGCATTTGGGCAATTGTCGTCGGCACAGACATCGTTAAGATTATCTGCAAGCCGCCAATAAGCGTTATTGCCGTAAACCTTTGACGTTTCTATCTGGGTGATATATTTAATCATTTCACCCGGATATCCGTTATCCTGCATACGGCCATACTCGGTAACAATAATCGGAAGTTTGCTTATTTTAAGCGATTTTTCAAGTTTTCTGTAATCATTAACATGGTCTTGCCAATAATACACTGCTCCGTCGCCCAGTTCATGATAAATCATAACATCGGGAATGCAGTTGTTTTTCACACAAAAATTAATGAAATAACTGATTTCATCACTGTCATAGTCGCAAAATCCCGGACCGCCTATCAAAGCGTTTGGATTAATTGACTTTACAAGCTCGTAAGTCTGCTTCCAAGCTGAGTTAAAATTATCCCTGCCCTTTTTATTATAATCGCCGTAAACGCCGTATTTGTTATCTTTGTCATAAGTTTTCTTTGTTTCACCGAACCACACGCCGTTATCGCACTCATTATAAATACAGTAAACCACTTTATCTGAATATTTGGTTTTGGAAAGTTTCTTTACAGACTGCTCAACCTTAGGCAGATAATCCTCTTTAAGCAATTTCTGCCAGTCGTAAGAGCCTTTTTGGCGTTGTTTCATAATTTCATCATTTTTGTAATACCAGGTGTCGTAAACATCCTGAAGATATACCACGTTATAATCGGTATTATCAAGGGATGTATATACGTCGCCGATATCGCCGATGGGGTGTTGAAGGCCGTCCGTCACCTTTTGAGAAACAGATGATATATCCACACTTTCGCACATTTCACGACTTGGAACGCCGTCCTGTGCAATTCCGTACAGATAACCCGACGCACCGGAGGTAACCTGACCTGTTTTCTGTGAAAAATCAAGAATAAGCGCAGGCTTATAAACCGCAGCAAAAACGCCTGCGGCACCTGCCAGCGCAATAATCAGGCACAGCAAAATTATTAAAATTATTTTAAACGCTTTTTTTGCTCTTACCTTCATAAAAATCTCCTTTTAGGACTTTATGTTAATCCTTTATAAAGCACAGTTTAAGACTTTTAGGTTCAACCTTGAAGTTAACTTCGCTGTAGTCAAAATTCTCTCCGTCGCAGTTACCCAGAAGAGGAGAACCGTCCTCCATCCAGATGCGTCCGCTTTTTATGTAACCGTTATGGAAAAGTCCTTTTCCTGTTTCTTCGTTTGCGGTGCCTGCTGCATATTTTGGAATAAGCGAGATAACCTTAGAGAGTCTTGTCCCGTCAACAAGAGCAAAATCAAGAAGTCCGTCATCCAAAAGGGAATTAGGTGCCGGACAATAGCCTCCGCCGTAATAGCTTGCGTTACAAATTGCAAACAGGGCGTAATCCTTATTGATTTCCTGCATCTGATACTCGCTGCCTGTTGCTTTATCATAACACGTAATATCATAGCTGATATTATAGTGAAGAGGCTTTGCCACTACGGGAAAAATGGCCAAATTATATGCCTGGTGACCTAAAGCCGGAATTTTTGCAGCAATTTTTCTGCCAATAGTTTCAACCAGTGTATCAAGACCAAAAGACATAACATTTATACATTTTTCGCCGTTATAATCAATCAGGTCAATAGGTTTAACGTCATATTTTAATTTACCGTTATACAGACCAAATGCTTTTATTACATTTTCTACATTGATTTTTTTGGTGCCGTAGATTTTTTTCGCAAAATCATTACCGGTGCCCAAAGGGATTACCATCATAGGAGTATCTGTACCAGCAAGTCCATTAGCAATTTCGTGAACCGTGCCGTCACCGCCGCAGGACACTATTACGCATTCAGAGCCGAATTTTTCACTGTACTGGGCAGATATACGCTTTGCATCGCCGGGAGCATGAGTTTCTTCAATTATCATCTCATCTTCAATAAGGCGAAATGTAGATTTTATTCTTGAAAATATCTTTGCTTTGTTGTCATGTCCTGCAATAGGATTAACAATAAAAACATATTTCATACTATTCCCTCTCTTCATTAAAATCCTGTCATATTACTTTTGTTCCGCCTACAGGACGAATTATAAGAACGTGACAACTATTTTCACCAAACACGCTTTCAATTACTGTTTTATACTTATCAAGCAAGTCATTAGGTACAAAAGCCTGAATAGTTCCTGCAAAACCACCCCCGTGAACACGGAATGCGCCTTTTCCTCTAAGGATTTCATCGCTTATTGCAAGGGCAAGTGAAAGCTTCTGCTCGGTAGGATTTTTAGGTGTATATACGTTTTGGTTATACATATATGACGATTTGCCGGAATCAAGAATAATCTGCTTAAAGGTTTCAAAATCATTGACTTCAAGAGCGTTTACGGCATTGTCAACACGCTTGTTTTCATTGTAAAAGTGAATTGCACGAAGAATTGCTCTGTCGTTTACCTTGTCTTTAATCTGAGGAAGTGCACTCATAAATTCCTCGTAAGTAATTTCTCTGAGCACATTTTTTCCCATAGCCTGGGCGACCGATTCCATCTCTCCTCTGACAGCAGCATAGTCATCTGTAAGGTCGGAGTGATTTCCGCCTGTATCAACAATACAAAGACTGTGACCTGACTTTGAAAAATCAAAATCAATCTTACTAATTACAGGATTTTCAGTTGATTTAAAGTCTATTGTAACAAATGTTCCGACGGAGGATGCCATCTGGTCAAGAAGTCCGCAGGGTTTACCGAAAAATACATTTTCGCTGTATTGTGCAACCTTTGCAATGTCAACAGCGTCAATTTTTCCGTCATTAAAGAGATATGACATAATTGTGCCCAAAAGAACCTCAAATGCGGCTGATGAAGAAAGTCCGGAACCGCCCATTACATCGGAAGTAGTGCATGCATCAAAGCCCGATACTTCAAATCCAAGGTTTTTAATTCCTGCGGCAACACCCTGTACCATAGCGGTTGAATGACCATAGTTCGCCTCGTTTGGTTCAAGATCTGACAAATCAACAAGATTCATCTTATGACCCTTTGATTTAACACGGATGGTGTTGTCACTGTTAGGGCTGACAACTGCAATGGCGTCAAGATTAATTGAAGCCGCCAATACTTTGCCTTTATTATGGTCGGTATGGTTACCGCAGATTTCGGTTCTTCCGGGAGCAGACATAATACTTACATCTCTGTCCCAACCGAACAATCCGCCAAAATCTTCAACTGTCTGGGCATATCTTTCTCTCTGCTGAACAACAGCACTGTCAGTAACATAGACGGCTTTTAACGCATTGTCAAACTCTCCGTTTCTTAATGCTGAAATTAATTCTTTTGCTTTCATAATTTCCTCCACTTAAAGAACAATTTTATATTTACCTTTTTCACTGTAAATTAACAGCGTCTGCGTCATCTGACGCGTTTTTCTGCCATAAAAAATATTGAATATCAAACTTGTAATACCTGAAAACGCAACAATAATTATCAACAGCGTCAGGAACTGAGCCGAAAATGGATTTGTAAATGCCGCTCCAAGCTTGGTATATATATATAGTCTCGGGGCAAAACCCACGATACTAAGACAGCAATAATATACATAATCGTATTTCATTGAGCCATAATATTTTGATACCATACCGAGAGGTATAAACGGTATCAGCCTCGTAACAAACAAAACATAAGGATTTCCGTTGCCCTTAAAATGAATCCAGTCACGTACGAACTTGATTTTTTTAATATTCAGTATCATACCTGCCCAGCCGCCGCCAATCCACATACCCTCAATATATTTGACGGTAAAGAAAAACCATATGCATATAACATTAATTATTATTGCATGGTTTATTGGAAAAACCATACCGGATATTACACACAGAAAACTCAGCGGTATGGGTAGCTGGCATTTTGCAATATACAAAGCAAAAATACATACAATTATTTCCGTGTTACTGTCAAGATTCGCAACGGCATTATCTATTTTTGTAAGCCAATTAATTAATGTATAAAAACGTGTTTCAAGCTTAACATGGTTATAAAGCATTACAGCCAGTACTACAATAAGCCCCACAGTAACGAGGATAATAATATTAGATATTAAGTTTGTCTGATGACGTTTGCTTTTTTTCATCACTGCACACTCAAATCCGATTATATATTGTTAGTTTTTTTCGTAGTAATTGCCCAAAAACGAGAAGTCGGGGAGTTCATCCGACAGGGCACAAAGTAAATCCATTGTGGATTCATCGCTTACCGAGCCTTCAACATCAACATAGAAAAAGTACCTGAATTCGCCGTTTGCAATAGGACGGGATTCTATTTTTGTAAGGTTAAGACCCGACATTGAAAATCTGCCTAAAACTCTGTACAGAGAGCCGGTGGTATGATTAACAGTAAAAATAAGGGATATCTTATTTGCATCATCATCAATAACAAGGCTCTTAGAAATTACTATGAAGCGGGTTTGATTATTAGAAATATTTTGAATACCTTTTTTAATAATTTTAAGTCCGTATTTCTTCGCCGCACTTTCACTGCATATAGCAGCGGCGTTCTTTTTTCCGCACTCACTGACATACTTTGCTGCTGCGGCGGTATTTGTAAAGTTTATTCCCGTAAAATCAAATGTTTTCAAAAAATCGTTGCACTGACTCAGCGCCTGTGGATGAGAATAAACATTTTCAATATCCTCATATTTAGTACCTGGCATGGCGCAGAGACAGTGATCAATTTTCAAATCGTATGCCCCTACCACATAAAAACGGTATTTCATTATTAAATCGTATGATTCGTGAACGGAACCTGCTGTGGAATTTTCAACAGGGATAATTCCGAATTTTGCTTTGTTCTGATTTACAGCCTCAAAAACATCCTCAAACTGCTTAAAAAATTTAACTGGAGAATCGGGAAACAAAGCATTTGCTGCCTTTGAACTGTATGCGCCGTCAACACCCTGACAGGCAATAGGTTCGCCGTAAGCAGTAAGCTTTTTCTCACGTACAGCATTATTTACTGTATTACGAAGTTCCCTTCCGCCGCCGATAATTTTATGCTGAATTGCTCTTGACGCATCCATTGTAGCAGAAAAAACTGTTTTTATATTATTTCCCTGTTCTCCGCATTTTTCGGCAACATTATCAAGAATTTCCTGCTCTCTTTTTTCGTTTAAAACAGGTATTCCCTTTTCAACCTTATATTGGGCAACCTGTTTTGATATATCCATCCTCTTTAAAAGCAAAGGAATAAGCTGTTCGTCTATTTCATCAATTTCTTTTCTAAGTCCTAAAAGATCCATTAACTATTATTTTCCTTTTTACATCATTAAATCAAGTATTCCCAAAGCTGCTGCCGCTTCAACAACAGGCACCGCTCTCGGAACAATGCAGGGGTCGTGACGACCTTTAATTATCAGCGTTTCATTTTTCATAGTCTGTAGATTAACACTGCGCTGGGGTTTTGAAACAGACGGCGTAGGTTTAATTGCAACCGAGAAAACCAGCGGTGCGCCGTCAGTCATTCCTCCGAGAACGCCTCCGTTATTGTTAGAAAGAAGTTCAACCTTTCCGTCCTTAATTTCATATTCATCATTAACTTTGCCTGCATTCTTATCGGCAAAATCAAATCCAAGTCCGAACTCAACGCCTTTAACGGCAGGAATACCAAAAAGAATAGGTGCAAGAGTGCTTTCAACCGTATCAAACATATTACCACCCAGACCTACAGGGAGTCCCACTGCAGCACATTCTATTATACCGCCGACGCTATCTTGCTCAAGCCTGAATTTTTCAATTTCAGCACGCATTTTAAGCTCAGATTCAGGGCTAATGGTAGAAAAAGTTTTTGAAGCAAGAGTATTAAGCTTTTCAGCGCTGATACTGTTCATATCAAAAGCAGTATCTTTAACGCTTCCTATTTGTTTTATATGAGCACCCACGGTAATACCCTTTTGTTCTAAAATCTGCTTGGCTACTGCACCGGCAAACACTATGGGAGCCGTAAGCCTGCCACTGAAATGACCGCCTCCCCGTATATCGTTAAATCCACCGTATTTTACAAAGGCGGGATAATCGCTGTGTGAGGGCCTTGGAACGGTCATAAGATTAGAATAATCACCGCTTTTGGTATTTGTATTTTCAATAATCATAGCAAGTGGCGCACCGGTTGTGGTATCGTTAAGAATACCCGAAATCACGTTGGGAATATCCTTTTCAAGCCTCGGCGTAGAAGTCATATCCTTTCCGGGAGCACGTCTTGCCATATCTTTATAGATTTTGTCATAATCAAGCTTTACGCCAGCAGGCAGACCGTCAATAACGCACCCTATACCATTTCCGTGGCTTTCGCCAAAAACAGACAATTTAATTTTATTCAGTATCACAGATGACATCTGCTTTACCTCCAAGAGAATTATAATCCTCAAAAAACTGAGGGTAAGATTTATTTATACTTTCAGCGCCGCTTATCTGAGTTTCTCCATGTGCAGCAAGCGCCGCAACGGAAAATGCCATAACAATTCTATGGTCGTTAAATCCATCAAGTTTTGCTCCGCATACATCACCGCAGCTGTTAATAATCATTCCGTCAGGCTGCTCAATAACGTCAACACCCATTTTTTTAAGATTTAATACAACACTTTTTATTCGGTCAGACTCTTTATAATGCAGTCTTTCACCGCCTGTTATTATCGTTTGTCCGTCAGCGTAAGCCGCCGTAACCGCAATTATGGGCACAAGGTCAGGTATATCTGTTACATCAACCTTTATGCCTTTTAGACGACTTTGTCTGCAATGAACAGCGTTGTCTTCTACTGCTATATCTGCTTTGAAATCTTTAAGCACATCAATTATATGTTTGTCGCCCTGAGCACATTTTAAATCCAGACCGGTGACAGTAACATCACCGCATATTGCACCTGCCGCCAGAAAAAATGCCGCCTGGGACCAGTCGCCCTCTACATTATAGTCAAGCTTACGATATTTCTGCGAACCTTTAATAAGATATCCGAAATCCGTTTCAAATACTCTCACACCGTAATCGTTCATTATTTTTACGGTCATATCAACATAAGGTTTAGACTGAAGGGGTGATTTAAGCACAACTGCACTGTCGCCCTGAAGATTGGCAAGTGCAAGAAGCAATCCGGTTACGTACTGACTACTGACATTTCCGTCCACCTCGTAATTTCCGTTTCGCATCTGACCACTGATATAGAAAGGCAAATATCCATCACTTTTAACAGTAACGCCATGCTGAGGAAGCAAATCAAGATACTCTCCAACGGTTCTTGTAAGCAGACTGCCCTCGCCTGTAAAAGTCACCGTCCTGCCTAAAGAGGCTGCTACGGGAATCATAAAACGAAGGGTTGAACCGCTTTCAATGCAATGAAGACACATTGATTCGTTTTTTAAGCCGTCTATAACGCCCTGGGTTGCCTGCATATCCTTTGAATTTATTATAGGAAAAACTGTTCCTCCGCCTGCAAGAAATGAGCATATCAACGCTCTGTGAGCCGCTGATTTTGAAGGAGGAGCGGTAATATTTCCGTATAACTTTGAAGGGCTGACAAAAACTTTGCTCATTTATTCTACTCCGAACATCTTTGGTATATTTTCATATTTAACAGGATAAATAAATCCGTTGCCCACAGAATGAAGCATTATAAAATTAATGCCCTGTCCTGTTCGCTTTTTATCAGCACTCATCGCATTAACAATTTCTTTTACAGAGAGATTATCGTGGGTACGCAAATTATTTTTAACAAGAATATCAGCAATTCTTTTTGATGTACCTTCAGGGGTGATTCCCAATTTTTCACCTACAGATGATATAAGAACCATGCCCATACCAACGGCTTCTCCGTGGGAAACAGTTTTAAAATTATGCAGTTTTTCAATAGCATGACCGGGGGTGTGACCAAAATTCAACAGCGCTCTTTCACCGTGTTCTTTTTCATCACGCTCAACAACGCCTGCTTTAAGGCTCACGCACTGATAAATTATCTCTTCAACATTCTCTTTGACATCTTTTTTTTCAATAAGTTCAAACAAAGTATCGCTTTTAATACAACCCATTTTTATAGCCTCTGCCATACCGTCTGCAAAAAAATGGTCTGACAGTGAATCAAGTGTATTCGGGTCAATCAGAACAAGGCTGGGCTGATGAAATGCACCGCAAAGATTTTTTCCCTGAGGCAAATCAACTGCAGTTTTACCGCCGACTGATGAATCAACCTGGGCCAAAAGTGAGGTGGGAATTTGTACGAACTTAATGCCCCTCAGATAAATTGCAGCAGCAAATCCCGCCATATCTCCGCAAACTCCGCCGCCTAAAGCAACAGCTATATCATTTCGTGTAAGTTCGTTTTCAGCCATAAATTCAACCATTTTAATAACGGTCTCAGCTTTTTTTGATTCCTCACCGGCAGGAAAAACAAAATCATAAACTTCGTAGCCGTGGCTTTCAAGCTGATTATGAATATTCTGTCCGTAAATCGGGTATACATTGGTTTCGCTGATTAAACAAATCTTTTTTGCCTCGCATATATCATCAACGTATCCTGCAAAATCATTAAGAAGTCCCTTTTTAATTAAAATATCATATCCCTGGGCAACATTAACTCTCAGTTTTTTCATTATCCGATTTCCTCCTTAATTCTGTTGCCCTTTTCCATAAGCGCTCTCAGCGCGTCCTCATCCTCATTGACGATATTATATTTAAACTGCATAAGATTTGAAACAAGGTCGTCAATTTCTCTTACCAACGCTTCTTTGTTGGCAATAAAAAGCTCTGTCCACATTTCAGCATTAATTCTTGCAACACGGCTTACATCACGGTAAGAGCCTGCTGAATACCCCTCGTGCATAGGAGCAAGAGGAGAAAGAACGTATGAGCAAGCAAGAACGTGAGCAATCTGAGAAGTAAATGCAATCATTTCGTCGTGATGCTCCGGAGTGGTAACAACTGTTCTTGCAAATCCCATATTCTGAGCAATACCTACTATAGCGTCAGTTTTATTTCTCGGTGTTGAGGAAGTAGGGGTACAGATAAAGCTTGCATTATCAAATAAATTATTGAGGCTGTTGTCATAACCGCCGACCTCTCGTCCTGCCATAGGATGAGCACCAATAAAATAAAAATCTAAATCGTACTTTTCCATTTCCCTGCAGATTTCAGTTTTGATACCGCAGGAATCAATTACTATAGAATCTTTTTTGAATAAATCCTTATGTTCAAGAATAAAAGGAACAATCGCCTTTGGATAAAAATTAATAATAGTTACATCTGCTTTCGGTATTAATTCCTCAAGCTCGCCTATCTCATCAACAGAACCTTCTGCAAGTGCCTTTTCGGCAACAGATTTCGTTCTGTTCCAACCTAACACTTTGTATGATGTGTTCTTTTTTAAAGTCTTTGCCAGGCTTCCACCTATTAAACCAAGGCCGCAAATTAAAATGTTCATTACACAATACTTCCATTATACTTTATACTACATACTGTTTATAATAATATATAAATTATAATATGTCAAATTAAATTAATATAAACTGGAAATTTAATCATAATAATACCCCCTCCTCGCTTGAGGAAGGGGTAAAACTAATTTCATTTAACCGAAATAATTATAATCGTGGTCGTCGCCGCCTTCAAGATCCGGATTATCAGTTTCCGGATGTGACGGAGTTGTCAAAACGCCTTCTGTAAATGAATATTTTTTGATTTCTACTTCAGGCTGTGCATAAAATTTCTTCATTACAAAGCCCTCCTTACTTTAAGACATTAACGTTATTTTTAACAACGGTATCTGAATATACGGTATGTTGTACGCCGCTAGCGTCTTTGTAAGTGAAGTATGCCGTATAAGCGAAAGAAATGTTGCCTGTGATATTAGTAGTTCTGACATTGATTACGAACTGGTCACCAACTGTGTGTTCAGATGACTTCATACGTGCAACGCCGTCAGTACCCACATTTTCAAGAGTCATATCAGCAGTTGTATTTGTTGTGAACAACATACCAGACTCAACCAGCTCACAGCCAGTAGGAAGAACAAATGTACCGATCATACCGAACTTGCCTTCTTTAACTATGATGTCATCACGAACTACAACTGAAGCACCGTTTTCATCCAACTTAGAAAGATCTACTATGCTTGTGCCGTCTGAAGCGCCGGTAAGCTCTGCATCATACTGATCTTTTGTATAAATTGAGATATGAGCATCTTCGTTAGCATAGAAGCTATATGATGAACCATAATGAAGTACATATTCGGATCCCGGTGTTGTATTCAGCCAATCATCGTAATTAGCTTCATCAATCTTACACCAAACATATCCGGTCGGGAAGTCAAGGGTTACAAGTTCATTATAATATGCTGTTAATGTTCTTTCACCGAAGTTTCCATCCTCATTAATAATTGTAATGGTATACATTTCATCAGCCTGTGTTCTGCTGTAATTAGCAACGACTGTAATATCTTTGTCAGCAGTAACTGTTCCGCTTACTACAGAACCATTAAGTGTATAATTATCAAACTGATAATATGCACGAGCCGGTGCAGTAGGAAGTGTTACGGCTGAACCCTTTGCTACATAATCTGTTGCAAATGTCTTGCCGTTAAGCTGATTAACATAAGTAACTTTAACAGTATCGGCAGTATCTTTTGCTGCAGAAGTTGTAAGAGCTGTATCACCTTTTACAATAAATGTAATTCTGTAATCAGTTGTATAATACTTATTAGTATTTTCGGATGTATTTGACTTGTAAGCATAGTACCAGTCAACTTTTTCGCCGTTAGGAGACTGGGCAGTATATTCGGTACCATAATCAACTGTTGCAACTTCAACGCCGTCAATGGTAACTGTATACTGCTGAGGAGCTACAGAAGTAAGAATATTAGTAACTTCAGCATCAAGTTCTGCCTGGTTAGCATATTTAACACCTGAAACTGAAATGCCGTTATAAATCTCTACATCACTGTAAATGTTAAGGTTCTTGATTGCCTGAATAGCTTCGTTAATTCCAACGAAAGCATCAGGATCTTTGAATTTAGCTTTAGCTTCAATAGCTGCAGCATCAAGAGCAGCGGCATCTATTTCTGCAACTGTAGCTGTAAGCTTAGCAATATTCTGAGCTTCAGCATTAATCAATGACTGGGAATCAGAAAATACTGTTTTTCTCTCTTCTTCAGTCTTGTTAAGATACGGGAATTTTGAAGAATCTTTCAAGTCAGCTGCAATTGCTTCAAGAGAGGCTGTTGTATATTTATCAGCTTCAAGTCCTTGTGCAATAGCAAGAGCTGCATCTAAAACAGGTGTGAAGTCTGCAAAAGACTGAAGAGCATTGAATGCATCAATAAGCGCTGTTGCAATAGCGTCAATAGTTGGCTGCTCAGATGTGCCGAAATTACGAACTTTCAAATCTGAGTACTTGTCGTTAACTGCTGTAATTGCAGCATTATAAGCATTTTCAAAATTAGTCCAAGATGCTTCTGAATAAGTTGCTGAACCTGCGTCATATGTTGCCTTAACCTGGCTGATAGCGTCTTTGATTGATTTGTTGTTAGCGGGTGCCTTAAGAGAATCATAAGCAGTCCATAACTTACCATATCTATCTACACATTCAGTGAGTATCTGATCGGCAGTCATTGTTGAATATTGCATCTTTCCCTTAGCGCCTTCAAGAGCTTTTTTAAGAGCAGTCCAGGTAGGAACTGTATAATCAGCTTCATTAAGAGATTCGCAGATTTTGATTAAATCAATGAGATAAGATATATCTACTACTGATGTTGACTGTGTATATGCAGCACGGTCATGGGAGTAACCATAGTATGTTGCAAATGGAGAATAGTTAAAGTAATAAACCATACCCAAATATGTATTAACAGAACATGGTATAATTTCAGGAATTGTTGTTGCAGAAACTTTCTTTGGTGTTGTCTTTACAAGAGAAAGCGTAAAGTCAGAAACAAAGGTTGTGGTTCTTGTATTATTACTGCCGTCTGAATAAGTTGTGATACAACCGCGTGGAGGAACAGTACCGTCTGTAATAGCAAGAACGTCATCATACTTGAAGTCTAGTGAATCAACATTTTTACCGTTTTCATCTTTACCATAGAACTGGCTGTTACCGGTCTTGCCTGTAACATAGATGTTGCTTACTCTGTAAGTACCGTTTGAAGCAGCGGAAAGAGAACCGTTGTATACATTCTGAGCATCATTCGGATTCATAGCAACATTGTCTTTATTTGTCTCAGAAGTAAGCTCACCAACTTTTGACTGACCATCGGCAAGGTTAATAGAATCAAGATGCTGGTCTGCATTTCTGCTGGTATTCCAGCTGAATGTTGCACCGCCTAAATCAAATGTTGCAGCATCATGTGTTGTTCTAAACACGATTTGATTATTATTACGTTTAAAATCAAGAGTCCAGTAACCGCTCTGGTGTGAAGAATCAATGTGTGTTGTTTCTGCTGTACCGGAATTTGCGATAGTACCATTATCAAGGTCTGAAAATGCAGGATCAAGCTCTCTGATAGCAGTGAGTATTGCATTAATGTAATTATTATATTCACTTATAGCGCTATTAACGCTTCCTACAGTGCCTGCATCTAATGTAACCGTTGACAAAGATGAAATATATGCATTTGCATTTGTTACAGCAGCTGTAACATCTGAATAATTAGAATATTTAGATGGATTAAAGGTTGCAGCGTATGCAATAGCAGAATTCAGTGAATAATTGTGTGCTGAGGGAGAAACTGAATTAGGATTAATAACAAGCTTTGCAACTGCAGCCTTAACAGCTGCGAGCTGATTAGTTACAATAATTTGATTTTGGTCAGGATTTTTAAGTTTACCTTCATCTGTCTTGTACTTATCAACTGATGACCAAACCGCTACTTTTGCCGTTGTAACAACATTTTCAATATCTGAAGCGGTATAAGAATCGGTTGTAAAATATGACTTATTGTTAATAGCAGCATCTGCGTTGTCAATGGCAATCTCAAGATCTGCTGTCTCAACTCTTTGATCGTTCAAGAAAAGTACAACACCGTCAAGAGTATCTGCAGCTGTCTTAGCTGCTGTTGGATTGTTATAGCCAGTTGAAGGAAGGGCTGTCATAATTGCTGCAGCGGCATCATATGCAGTTACTAATTCATTCCAAGAATCATTTGTATAAGTTCCGCCGGCATTACCTGCTTTATAATTAGCCTTTCTATTTTCAATAGCGTTGCGAAGGGCATTGTAAGACTCACTATCTGCAGTAAGTGAAGCATTATTTAAAGCAGTTACAATATTGCTGATTGAAGTGCCTGCGCTGCTTACCGCTGAGGCAGGACCCGATGAATATGAATAACCATTCGGATCAAAGGCTGTAGCCTGATCAAAAGCAGCAATCAAGCTTGCTGCACCGCCCTCTTTATAGTTTGCAACGGTAGCAAGTTTTGATTTGGTAGTACTAATCTTATCAAGAATTGCTTTATAGTTTACAACGTAAATTACAGAATCGCCGTTTTTGATTTCGGATTTCATTGTAATAGTTGCACTTTTACCGTTATTGTTGTAAAAGAGCCAGTTAACGCCGTCATATGTTTTTGTATATTCATCAGCGCCAAGTGTGCCTGTATAGAACAACGTATTGGACTGACGGTACTGAGTTCTGCTGTTAGTAGCAGATACGCTTGTATCATTATCAATGACACTGATAGCATTTGCATTTGTATTGGTCTGATATCCTGGGTCTTTACTTTCACCGTGCCAAGACTTATTCATTGAAAATCCGTCAGTTGAAGGTCTCAAACTTCTGACACGTCTTGTACCTCTCAAGCTGGTACGGGCATAGTACATACTGACAGGAACAGCCATTGTATTACCGTCGTAAAGGAACACTACAGAGCCGTACTGCAGTCCGCATATTGTATTGTCGGTTGTTGAATCAGTATATGCTGCGCCGCCGCCTACACCGAATGCATAAAGTACATTTGACATAGTATCACCGCCGGTCAGCGTTGAAGTTGAATATGAATTATCTGCAGCAGCATTAACATTTGTTGTTTTGGCTGTCCACTTATTAGCTTTCATTGCGTTTGTGGCGGTATTAAGATCATTTGCCGCAGCATCCATTGCCGCAACAGTACCATTACCGTATTTATAGGCATCAACAGTTTCCTGCGCTGCAACATATTTGTTGTAAGCATCAGCCATACCATTATAAACAGTACCGTCCATAGCGAGTCTGTAGGCATCCATAGCCTCGGTGACATTTATAAGATTTTCATCTGTTGCATCAAGACCGTCAAGATCACCGGCAAAGGCTGTCATAGCTGACATTGGAACTGAAGCTATAATCATTACAGCCGCTAAAAGCAGGGACATGATTTTTTTGCTGAATGTGTTCATAAATAACTACCTCCCAAAATTTTGCAAGGCACATTATACGCTCCGCTTACTGACCATGAGATGCGTAAAACAAGCCCGACAATGGCACAAATGGGCATAGTAAACCCATTTATACATATTTCTATGGCTATATAGTATCACAAAACACTCAATAAGTCAACGTAAAAAACAAAAATATTTTTTACAAAATGTTAATATTTTTTTGTGATATTTTCATCAATTGTAAACCAAATTGCGTTTGTGAATAAGTTATAAGATAAACGTCTAACAACTGTATAAAAGCAGTCAATATTTTACTGTTATTTGATAAGTGTACTACCATATATAAATGTAATAAATTATATAGATGCGCATTAACGGGGCAATTAGGTAACTAATGTATATTTATTCGCATATGATGAATATTATTGTGTATATTTACATATAATATTTATTTTTCAGGGGATTATTTGTATTTTTATGCAAATTTTTGCAAAAAGTCTTGCAATTACAATATATGATGATATAATAGATAGGCAATGACAAACAGAAAAGGAGATTATATAATGGCTAAAGAAATAAAAAAGGTTGTACTGGCATATTCAGGCGGACTTGACACATCTATCATAATTCCCTGGCTTAAAGAAAATTACAACAACTGCGAGGTTATTGCAGTAAGCGGTGACGTTGGACAAGGAACCGAGCTTGACGGACTTGAAGAAAAAGCAATCGCAACAGGCGCGTCAAAATTATATGTACTTGATCTAAAAGACGATTACGCAGAAAATTATATTATGCCCTGTCTTAAAGCAGGTGCAGATTATGAAACATATCTGCTTGGCACATCTCACGCACGTCCCTGTATTGCAAAGGCACTTGCAGAGGTCGCTAAAAAAGAGGGTGCAGACGCAATTTGCCACGGCTGCACAGGCAAAGGCAACGATCAGGTAAGATTTGAGCTTACATTAAAGGCTTTTGCTCCTGAGATGGAGATTATTGCTCCATGGCGTGTATGGGATATCAAATCACGTGAGGAAGAAATTGAATATGCCGAGGCGCACAACATTCCTCTTAAAATCAACCGAGAGACAAACTATTCAAAAGATAAGAATATATGGCACCTTTCACACGAAGGTCTTGACCTGGAGGATCCTGCCAACGAACCAATGTACTCAAAAGAGGGATTTCTTGAATTAGGCGTTGCTCCGGAACAGGCACCGGACGAACCCACATATGTTACAATTCATTTTGAAAAGGGTGTTCCCACAGCTATTGACGGCGAGGAAATGAAAGCCCTTGCAATCATTGAAAAGCTTAACAAATTAGGCGGTGAAAACGGAATCGGTCTGCTTGACATAGTAGAAAACCGCCTTGTAGGTATGAAGAGCAGAGGCGTTTATGAGACTCCCGGCGGAACAATCCTTTATAAGGCACATGAACTGCTTGAAATGATTACTCTTGACCGTGAAACATCTCACTACAAGAAGCTTATTGCTGAAAAATTCGGTGAACTTGTATATAATGGTTTATGGTTTACACCACTTAGAGAGGCTCTTTCCGCTTTTGTTGACAAAACTCAGGAAACTGTTACCGGCGACGTAAAACTGAAACTTTACAAAGGCAACATTGTTAACGCAGGAATCACATCACCATACAGCCTTTATGATGAAAACATTGCATCTTTCGGCGAGGACGGCGGAGCATACAATCAGGCAGATTCAGCAGGATTTATCAATCTTTTCGGACTTTCAATCAAAGTTAAAGCACTGCTTGACGCTCAAAGAAATGAAAACAATAAATAATTAATTAATCATTGGGGCGGAATCAACCGCCCCTTTAAGCAAGCGAGATAAATCCGAACAAGCCTAAAGCGGCTTGATTTCGGCATCTTTTCGCTTGCTTAAGATAACGGAGATAAATATGGCACAGTTATGGAATGGCAGATTTAAAAAAGAGCTTGCTAAGGAAACCAATGATTTCAACTCGTCCATCAGCTTTGACAGCAGAATGTTTGAGGAGGACATAAGGGGTTCTATTGCTCACGCAACTATGCTTGGTACAACCGGTATAATTGAAAAAAGTGAAAGTGAAAAAATTGTATCGGAGCTTGGCAAAATACTTGATGAAATAAATGACGGCAGTCTTAAAATTGATATGGAGGCTGAGGATATCCATACTTTTATTGAGGGTGAACTGACAGCAAGATTAGGTCAGACCGGCAAAAGGCTTCACACGGCACGTTCAAGAAACGACCAGGTTGCCCTTGATATAAGAATGACTCTCAGAAAAGAGATTGACGATATCAGCGAAAGGCTGAAAAAACTTATAAGTGTACTCTGCGACAAAGCAGAGGAGAACAAAACGACAATAATGCCCGGCTATACTCATTTACAAAGGGCACAGCCGATAACATTGGCTCATCACCTTATGGCTTATGCATCAATGCTTCTGCGTGATATTGACCGCCTTGCAGATGTTAAGAAAAGGATGAACGTACTTCCATTAGGCTCCGGCGCTCTGGCAGGCACAACATATCCCCTTGACAGAAATATGGTTGCTGATTTGCTTGGATTTGACAGCATTTCTGCCAATTCTCTTGACGGAGTATCTGACAGGGATTTCTGCATAGAACTTGCATCGGCGCTTTCACTTATAATGGTGCATCTTTCACGGTTTAGTGAAGAAATCATTATGTGGTGCAGCTGGGAATTTAAATTTGTTGAGCTTGACGACGCATTTTCCACAGGTTCAAGCATTATGCCGCAAAAGAAAAACCCGGATATTGTGGAGCTTGTACGCGGTAAAAGTGGCAGAGTTTTCGGCGATTTGACAACATTGCTTACCGTTATGAAAGGTATTGCGCTGGCATACAACAAAGATATGCAGGAGGACAAGGAAGCAATTTTTGATGCAGTTGACACAGTAAAAATGTGCCTTAACGCCTTTACTCCGATGGTTGATACTATGACAGTACTCAAAGACAATATGCGAAATGCGGCAGCTAAGGGATTTATAAACGCCACTGACTGCGCTGATTATCTTGTAGGAAAAGGTCTTGCATTCAGAGACGCATATAAAGCCACCGGCGAAATTGTGGCGCTTTGCATTGACAAGGGCGAAACCCTTGAGAGCCTTGAATTGATTGAATACAAAAACATCTGTGATTTATTTGACGAGGATGTTTACAATGCCATTGATTTGGAAAAATGCGTTGCTGACAGGCTTGTTGCAGGCGGACCCAGCGTACAAAGCGTTGAAGCACAGATAAAATCGGCAAGAAATGCAATAAAATAATATTACAGATACTGACGAAAATAGACATTTAACGACGATTATGGACATTTATGCTTGTAATCGTCTTTTTTCTTGACTAATACAAATAATATTGTTATAATGGTAAAATGAAAGTAAATAATATAAGGGTATTATTATGAATTACAGAATTATTGCAGATAGCTGCTGTGACAAAACGGCGCTTATTAGACAAAGTGAAAACATAACATTTGTTCCCCTTACTCTTGAATTAGGTGATTACAGAATTCTGGACGATGAAAATTTTGATCAGAATGATTTTGTATCACGAATGAAGAGCTGCGACACCACTGCAAAAACCGCTTGTCCCTCTCCCGACGCCTGGGCGCAGGCATTTGAATGCGACGAGGATAATTTGTATGTAATAACCATTACCGACAAGCTGTCAGGCACATACAACAGCGCGCTTCAGGGCAAGGAATTATACTTTGAGGAACACCCAAAATCAAATAAAAAAATTCATATTTTCAACTCTCTTGCAACCTCGGGTATTGAAAGCCTTGTGGCAGAAAAAATTTTTGAAATGGGTGACAAAAACGCTGAATTTGACATGGTTGTAAGCGTTGTTGAAGATTATATTGTAAATCACACCGGGTTGTATTTTTGTCTTGAATCCCTTGATGTGCTGAAAAATAACGGCAGACTTTTTGCAATGGCGGCAACAGTTTTAAAAAAATTACGTGTAAAACTAATTTGCAGGCGCACCGAGGAAGGCAACATTTCTCTGGCAGGTCAGGATTTTGCTATGAATCGTGCTATGATTAAGATGGCAAAGATAATCAGCGAAGATATACAGGGTGTCGATTTATCAGATAAAAGAGTAGTTATTTCTCACGTCTGCTGTGAGGAAAGGGCTGAATTCGTTAAGGAAAAAATCACTGATTTATGCCCGTTTGGTTCTGTTGAGATTGTTAAGTGCAGCGGTCTTAACTCCACCTACGCCAGCGACGGTGGAATAATTGTATCATACACAAAATAAATAAGATTTTGGGATAATACGGCGTATTGTCCCTTTTTTATTAAAAATGAGAGAGATTGAATTTAAAATTACAAGTGAATATCAGGGACGGCAGATACGTGAATTTTTAAGAGATTTCGGAGTTTCCTCTTCCCTGCTGTCAAAACTGAAACGAACGGAAAATGGCATTACGGTAAACGCAAAATTTGCCCGTGCCGTTGACATACTGAATGAAAATGATATACTGAAAATAGTCATTTCTGACGGCGGCAGTATGCCCTCTCCTGCAAAAATGGATATTGAAATCTGCTACGAGGATGAGGACATTATTGTACTTAACAAGCCGCCTTTTCTGCCGGTGCACGAAAGCCGCAATCACATTGGCGACACTCTTTCAAATTTTGTTGCATACCATTTGGGTAAAGAGGGAGAACACACGGCGTTCCGTGCTGTGTTCCGCCTTGACAGAGATACAAGCGGACTTGTTATGGTTGCAAAAAACGAACTAGCGGCGGCAAAGCTTGCAGGCAGGGTAAAAAAAGATTATTATGCAGTTGCCGGCAAAGTGTTTGAAAAAGGCGGAGTAATTGACGCGCCCATAGCACGATGCGGTGACAGTATTATAAAAAGACGTGTTGACCCCGGCGGTGAAAGAGCGGTAACGCATTTTGAGCCGGTCAGTATTAAAGACGGCGCAACCCTGCTTAAAATAAATCTTGAAACAGGACGCACACATCAAATAAGAGTGCATTTTGCTCACATCGGCGCACCGCTTTTAGGCGACAGTTTATACAGCGGCGACTGTTTGAGGATTAACAGGCAGGCGCTTCACTGCAAAACCATATATTTTACTCATCCGATAACAGGAAAAGAAATGGTTATTAACTGCCCTTTTCCTGATGATTTTAAAGAGGTGATTTAACATACCTGCTTTTGCAACACATTATCTGTTTTTAACGGAAATGGAAGAATATATAAAAGGAAATTTTGATTTTGATTATGACGGCAAGGCAGCTGCGGCAGGGGCACAGGGTCCTGACATATTCTTTTTTCACAGGGCGCTGCCTGTAATAATGCCGGGTATATCACTGAGGAAAATCGGCTCTGCTCTGCACCGTGCCGAGCCTGGCAAAATATTTGACGCATTTGCGCATTACTGGAACGCTGCCGGTGACAGCGGAAAATCATATATTATAGGATTTATACTGCATTATGCGCTGGACAGGCGGTGTCATCCTTACGTTTATGCCATGCAGGAGAAGATGCTTAAGAACAACAAATTTTTACACAAAAGCTCCGCACACAATATAATTGAAATGAGCGCAGACAGTTATTTTCTGACCGGCAAGGCAAATTATAAAAAGCCATCGGATTTCTTCGGTTCAGATACGATAAATACCGATAACAAATCTAAAACCGAAATAGCGCAGGTGATAAAATTCACTGTATCAAAGGTTTTAGACAGGAATATAAGTTTAAAAGCGGCTGAGT
>CAYXLH010000003.1:0-51769 GCA_964465835.1 uncultured Bacteroides sp.
TTGTCAAGTAATAAAGTTAAAAATAGCAAAATACACAAAAAAATTTAATCAAATTGTAATGTTTGACTGATGTTGAAAACTATGTGTAAAGTGTTGAAAACTCAACTAAAATGGTTAATTTTAATGTTTTCAACAGTGAAAAAGCCCTATTAAATGCGGTTTTGGAGTAAGTTTTAAACAATTTCCACAAGGTTTTCCACAAGACAGGCAGGTAAAAGTTAAATATACAATACGTTATAAAAACATTTGTCAAGTAAAATTTTATGCATATTTTAAACAAAAAACGACAGGGATTTATCTGAATAAAATTTTAACAAAATTCTAACACTAATTGTATAATTTGCAGGAAAAGGATGGTTCTTTAATGATTAAAGGAGTTAACAAACAGATATTGGAAGTTACCAATACGGAATCCCCGTATTTTGAAAAGATAATTTTCTTTGTACGTCCCGAGGCGCAGAATAAAAATCCCGATACCCTTCAAAAAGAGGCACGAAAGCTGTCCCTTTCCGTAAAAAAACCGCCTAAAACAAAAATGACGGTTAAGCAGCTGTCAAAAGCATTATCACAGATTGCTTTGGGACTGGGCGCAGGTGCAGCGCTTACGTTTATACTGAATAATTTTATAGCTTAGGCAAATAATAGAAACAAATTATAAAAGTGGTGATATATATGACAAAAAGAAAAATTTTTGACGTTGTAATTGTACTGCTTATTATCGCAGGGCTCGGCGGTGCAAGTTTCGCCGTTTATGACGTTGTTTTTAAAGAGGAGAGCACATATGCTCTTTCAAAATTAGGCTCCTCGGGCAGTGAGGTAAAAAAAGTTCAGAAGAAGCTTAAAGATTTAGGATATTATAAAGGCTCCGTTGACGGAATTTACGGTTCACAGACAAAATCAGCGGTTACGTCATTTCAGCGAAACTGCGGAATAACTGCCGATGGTGTTTGTGGTAAAACAACGCTGCTGTATCTTGGTTTAGGGGGTGGTTCTTCATCCTCCTCTTCTGGCACAACTTACAGTGACGCCGATGTGGAGCTTCTTGCCAAGGTAATCTCTGCGGAGGCAAGGGGAGAAAGCTATGAGGGTCAGGTTGCGGTAGGCGCAGTAATTCTTAACCGTGTGGCGCATCCCTCTTTTCCTGACACATTAAGCGGAGTGGTTTATCAGAAAGGCGCATTTTCCTGTGTAAACGATTCAAACTGGTATGCTGCCGTTGCCGAATCTTCTAAAAGAGCCGCCCGTGACGCTCTCAATGGATGGGATCCCTCCGGAGGAGCAATTTATTACTTTAACGCTTCAAAAACCAATGACTCATTTATGCATTCCCGCCCGGTAATAAAAGTAATCGGCAATCACAAGTTTTGCAAATAACAGACGCTTCCCTTTAATAAGAGAGAAAGAAAAGTTTAAACACCTTGATAACTCAATGTTTTCAAGGTGTTTTTGCTGTAGTTATATTTCAAGTCCAAGCTCACTGATTTTATCACGCACTTTCAGCCAGTCGGCAAAGGCGGCTTCCTTATTATTAGGGTTGCGCAGTATTGCCGCCGGGTGGAATGTGCCCATCATAAGAACTCCGTTTTTTTCAATAAATTCACCGTGCTGTTTTGTTACTCTAAAATCAGGTGAAATCAGTTTTTGTGCAGAGATTCTGCCAACGCATACAATAATTTTTGGTCTTATAATCTTAAACTGCTGTCTGAGCCAGTTAATGCACATATCCTGCTCCTCGGGCTTTGGGTCTCGGTTGTGAGGAGGACGGCATTTTACCATATTTGCTATATACACATTTTTATCACGGCTTAAATCCACACTTTCAAGAAATTTGTCTAGCAGTTTGCCCGACCTGCCAACAAAAGGCATACCTTGTAAATCCTCGTTTTCGCCGGGTCCCTCGCCGATAAGCATTATATCCGCATCTTTTTTTCCTGTTCCGAAAACAAGGTTTGTTCGTCCCTCGCAAAGGGCGCATTTTGTACAGCTTTCACACTGTTTCTGTAATTCATCAAGTGTCAAATTAATCACTCCTAAAAAATATCATTTATATAATATCAAATTTACAGTTGAAAAACAACGCAAATAGGTATAAAATATCAAAGAAACAAATAATAATCCAAAAAACGGAGGAATAATTATGGCAAATCAGGTAGTAGTGGAAATTTCCGCTCGTCACGTTCACGTATCACAGGAGGATTTGGAAACACTTTTCGGCAAGGGCTATGAACTTACCGTTAAAAAAATGCTTTCTCAGCCGGGTCAGTACGCCTGCGAGGAAAGGGTTAAGGTAATCGGAGCAAAAAGCGAATTTCCGGCAGTGTCAATTCTCGGCCCGGTAAGAAAGGAAACACAGGTAGAGCTTTCTCTTACAGACGCACGCTCAATCGGTGTTACTGCTCCTGTCAGAGAGTCCGGCGACCTTGAAGATTCAGGCACCTGCAAGCTTGTAGGTCCTGCCGGTGAGGTTGAACTTACAAAAGGCGTTATTGCGGCAAAACGTCACATTCACGCAACCACAAAGGACGCAGAGGAAATGGGACTTACAAACGGCGAAATCGTTTCTGTTGAAATCCCTACATCAAACGGCAGAAATCTTACATTCGGAGATGTTGTAGTAAGAGTTTCCGACAGTTATGCTTTAGCTATGCACATTGACACCGACGAGGCAAACGCCGCAGGTATGGCGCCTAACACCATGGGTACAATCGTAAAATAAATATAATATGTATACAAAAATAACCGCCTGAATTTATATTTTCGGGCGGTTATTTTTTATTGATGTTCATCGGGCACATAGTTGCCGTTGGTTTTTTTGATTGTGGCAATAGTGTTTTCTAACTGCTTTTCAATTTCTGCGGAACCAAGTCCTTTTTTTGATACATATATTACATTGAAAACACTTTCGTCATAATTGTTTGTACCGTCAAAGAACGGTACTTTGTACGCTTCATTCTCAAAGGTGTTTTTATAAACGGAGTTGCCGTCAACGTAGTAACGGGTGTAGCCCCATTGTGTTTCGTAGGAAGCCTTGAAAGTGGTTTTAAATTCTTTGCCGTTGTACTTTGTAATTTTAGAAGTAGCAGTGATGTGTGAGCCGTAATTTTCTTTGTTAAAGGTGTTGGAACAGATATAATATTTGTCATTTTGATATTTTGTTATAAAGTAAATATCATTTTTGTTATTCAATTTGTTTGAAAGACCCTCGTTTTCATAAATAAGAGACGCCTTTTCACCGTTCCAGGTATAAATATCGCAGAAATATTTGCCTACCTTTTTGGCAATATAGTTGCCATCTTTGTCCTCGTCACGCTGACGGATATTGCGCTTGTAAATAAGCAGAAGCTCTTGAGTGCCGTCGCCGTCAAAGTCAATAAGCTTTACAACGCCCAAACCGCTCAGGCTTGCAACATTATTTTTAAAGTCATACTGTGCGCAACCGTATTTTTCGTTATAATCCTGAATAATTGAGTAATACGCTCTGTTTCTTTTGGCGGTGTCGGTCTGGCTTGAATTTATATCCTCTGGTGAAAGAGAGCCAAATTCGTTAATGGTTTGTGTAAGCAGTTCTACTCCGTGTTCGGCTTCAATATGCTGTAAAACAGAAAATTTGATTCGCTCAAAATCTTTTTCATTTTCTTTGCCGTTAACAGCAAAAATCTGTGATTCGGTATCATAGGTGCAGTCGTATTTTTTTGTAAACTGATTGTCTTTAAGCCCCAGCAGGGTAACTTTTTTGATATCGGTACTGTTATGATCACCGATGTAATACTTGTTGTTATGATGGTAAACGGTAATCCATGCGCCGTCATTTACCTCGTCTGTCTGTGCTGCCTTGCCGTGATACATAGGTATAAATTCTCCGTCGTCGTCAAAACCCCAGACCTCTGTATAATAAACGCCGCTGTCGTTATAGCTCAGCAGAAGCTCGGAAACGCCATCGTTGTCAAAATCCATTTGTCTTGCAAAGCAAAAGCCTGTCATCCTGCTTCCCTTAACTTTATACTTTGATACAAGGCTTTCATAAGAGCAGGAGCCGTAATCGCCGGAATACTGGGCACAGACCTTGGCAGCATTTGCATTAAATTTTTGGGAGTTTTTATTTTCGCTGTGAATTTGAATACCGAATGAAAGTATAACTATAACGATAATAAGCAGACTTACAAGGGCGCAGATAACAGTTACAAGACGTTTCTTTGACTGTGAAAGGTCACCGATTGATGACGTGGCAAAATCATCAATTTTATGCTCTGCCGTTTTAACAGCAGTATTAAATTTTCCGAAAAGCGAAGAAAAATCAATCTTTTTCTTTTTTTCAGTCTGACTGTCGTAATCGTCAAAATAATTATACTTTTTCACCCCGTCACCTCCTGTGGCTATATAATAAAGCCAAAGTTCTTATTATTTTAACATATTATTACTAATTAATCAATATGTCATAAAAAACAAAAGCAGTTCCGCAAAAAACGAAACTGCCCCAATGTATTAATTATTTATTTGATTTCGCAAATCCAGCCCTCGGGAGCTTCAATTCTGCCCATCTGAATACCTGTAAGAGTATCGTAGAGCTTCTTTGTAACAGGACCCATTTCCTCCATACCTGTAGGCAGGCAGATTTCTTCGCCGTGGTCAACGATTTTACCAACAGGGGAGATAACTGCGGCAGTACCGCAAAGACCGCATTCTGCCATATCTTTAACCTCTTCAAAGGTAACCTCTCTGTGCTCAACTTCCATACCGAGATATTTTTCGGCAACAACCATAAGTGAACGGCGTGTGATTGAGGGAAGAATGGAGTTTGATTTAGGAGTGACAATCTTGTTATCCTTTGTTACAAACAGGAAGTTTGCACCGCCTGTTTCCTCAACTTTTGAGCGTGTTGCAGGGTCAAGGTACATATTCTCGTCAAAGCCGTTGTTGTGAGCGTCAACAATATTGTGAAGCGACATTGCATAGTTAAGACCGGCTTTAATATTACCTGTTCCTCTAGGAGCTGCACGGTCAACGTCTGATACACGGATTGTAATTGGTTTTGCACCGCCCTTGAAATAAGGACCTACCGGTGTGCAGAACATTCTGAACTGATACTCGTCGGCAGGTTTAACTCCGATTACGGAATTAATACCGAACATATAGGGACGGATATAAAGGGTTGCACCGCTGCCGTAAGGGGGAACCCACGCTTCGTTAGCCTTTACAACTGCCTTTACAGCTTCAATAAATTTATCTTCCGGGAAAGCAGGCATTTCAAGACCTTTGCAGGAATCAGCCATTCTCTGTGCGTTAAGGTCGGGACGGAAGCATACTGTTCTGCCGTCTTCAGTAGTATATGCCTTAAGACCTTCAAAGCAAGTCTGTGCATACTGCAAAACGCAGGCGCACTCGTTCATAGTTATATTAGCGTCGTCAATAAGAGCGCCGTCGTCCCATTTGCCGTCTTTGTAAGTGGCAACAAATCTTTTATCGGTGGGCATATAACCAAAGCCCAGATTTGACCAGTCTATATTTTTCTTTTCCATATAGCATATCTCCTTAATTTTATTTACAAATCATTATAGCACTTTGAATATATTTTTCAACCTTAACAGGCAAAAGAGTTGAAAAAATATTTACAATATGCAATAATATTACTTATGAAAAGAGCGAAGATTGTGAAAATTAACAGAATATTGGTGCCTATCCTTGCTTTTGCAGGGCTTATTTTGTTTGGTGTAACTGTTTTGTTAACCTTATATTCCGGTACTATTCAGGCGAAAGCCGAAGGTGAAAAATCATATACAATCACCTTTGAAAAGGCTGACTTGAAATATAATTCAAGATGCACTGACATTATGAAAGGCGTAAAGGCGCAAGGCGACGGCGGAGAGGATTTGACAAAATGGATAAGGGCTGAAATAAAGCCTACTGATGATATACGTCTTAAACGTATTTGCTACCGGATTAATAAAAAAGGTTATGAGAAAAAATATTTTGAACGCAGAATGATACTTTGCGACTCTTATAACGGACCTGTTCTTAAAATAAAAAAAGATACCGTAGAGATATCCCTTAAAAAGATAGATACACTTTGCGAAAAACTGCTTAAAACCCAGGCGGTAACAGCAGAGGACGGCTTCGGCAACAGAAGCTGTAAGCTAACCGCCTCTTTCGGCGAAAAAAAGGTTGAAAAAGGTGTTTACACTGTAACAGTCACCGCCGAAAATCATTTGGGCGACACAGTAAGCAAAAAAATAAAAGTAATTGTAACATAAAAAATCGGTGCGGCAGCACCGATTTTTTATATGCTTTTTTTATTTTCAAGAGTTTTAAATTGTTTGCTTTTTTTGATATAGATAATCACTAAGGGTATGTCGGCGAGAAGCCAGGCAGCGGGAGCGGCATAGCAGACAGCGTTGAAGCCGATAAGCGGTGTAAAAAGAAATGCTATGGCAAGTCTGCCGAAAAATTCGCCTGCACCGGCAATGGTATTTGCGTATGTAAATCCCATTCCCTGCAGGGTGTTTCGCATAACGAACAGTATCGCCACAAGACTGTAACATTCCGCCGTTGCCCAGAGATAGTGCTTTGCGGCGTACATAATGCTTTCATTGCTCTCGTTCATAAACAGTCTTACCATAGGCGGACCGATTAAAACAAGTGTTATGCTCATTGCCACAGACACGATGATATCAAGTATAAAAATTCTCTTAACCGAGTTGGTAATGCGTTTATAATTTTTTGCTCCATAATTCTGACCCACAAAGGTCTGTGTTGCAACGCCAAATCCGGACATAGGCAGATTTGTAAGATTTTCAACTCTGCCGGCGGCGGTAAAGCCTGCTATAACATTTGCGCCGAAGGAGTTAACGGCGCTTTGCAGACACATTGAGCCTATTGATGTGATTGTAAACTGAAGAGATACGGGAATACCTAATTTAATCTGTTCAAAAGATACTGTTTTTGCAGGTTTAAGGTCGTTTAAGGTAATATTTACGTTTTTGTTAAATTTGAGTATATATATTCCGGTAAGGACAGCGGCGGTAAGATGTGAAATCAGTGTTGCAGCTGCCGCACCTTCAACTCCCCATTTAAAATGCCTTACAAACAGCAAATCAAGGACAAAATTAACAATAACGCTTACAACAAAATAATAAAGCGGTTTTTTGCTTTCACCTACCGCTCTTGATATGGCGGTGAAATTGTTTGAAAGCATCTGAAAAGGAACTGCATAGTAAAGTATATTTACGTAGGAAGAGGAAAGATTAATTATATTGTCGGGAGTGCCGATTAGTTTAAGCAGAGGCGTTGATAAAAAGTGAGCGCAAATTGTAATTATTGTACCAATAATTAACGCCAGCGATATACTGTTTCCTGCATAACGTGCAACTTTTCTTCCGTCGCCTGCACCAAAGCCGTGTGCTACGGGAATTGTAAATCCACTTGTAAGACCCAAAGCAGCTCCGATTATAAAGGAGTTAATTGAACCTACATTTCCTACGGCGGCAAGAGCGTCTGTACTGACATATCTGCCCACAATTATATTGTCAACCAATGCGTAATTATACTGTAAAAGCGATGAAAGCATTATAGGAAAAGCAAACAAAACGATACTTTTTATCGGATTTCCCGTAAGCATATTGTTTTTGTTATTCATATTAAGCCAAACCTTATCTTTCTGATTTACATATTTCTTATATCGTTTCCCAAAAGATAGAAAGAGAGATATTCTCCGCTGATACGGCTTGTTATACGCTTGCCGTATTTTTTTTCAAGCACATCAAAATTATAATTTGTGCTGATAATGGTGGGCTTTGCTGACAAAATACGGCTGTTTATAATATTGTAAAGGGTTGATACGGAATACTGGTTTTCAATTTCCGTGCCTAAGTCATCAAGAATAAGCAAATCGCAGTCAAGTACCTGGCGCTTTGAATAATAGGCGTCTTCGCCTCTGCCGAACTGTTCCGACTGCAAATCATCGCAGATATTCTGGCTTGTGCCGTAGCACACATAAAAGCCTTTATTGATTACCACATTTGCAATTGCGAGGGAAAGGTGGGTTTTGCCCAGTCCGGTACCGCCTATAAAAAGCAGATTTTTGCTGGATAGTGAAAAATTCTGAGCATATTTTCTGGCGTTTTCAAGGGTTATCTGCGCTTTGTGACGCGGAACGATTGAATTTTCAAGTGGTTCATCGCTGTAATATTCTAGTGAAAATTTATCAAAGGTGCACTTGTCAACGGGAGCGAGTTTTTTTATTTCATCACGCATTAAATCCTTTAAAAGCTGACGGTGGCAGGCGCACAGTCTGCCATTAATAAATCCTCTGTCCTCACAGGCGGGGCAGATATGCTGCTGGCTCATAGTGTTTTCGCCGTAGCCGTTTTTCTTTAAAATCAGACTGCGCTTCTCTGTCAGCGCTTCGCTTTTCTGCTGAAGCTCGGCAACCTTTTCTTTAGCATCGCCGTTGTAGAAAAATATTTTAGACAGTTCAAGTCCTATTTTCATAAGCTGGGTCTGTATTTCTTCTATTTCAGGTATCTCTGCGGTGATTTTTTCACGCTGAACCTCTGCAAGCAGTGCAGAATTTTCACGCCGTTTTTCAAGTATTTTTTCCGCTTTTCGGTAAAGTTCGTTAGGGTAAGGCACTTTTATCCCTCCTAAATATCATAATTTTCGTTGAACATTGCTTTTTTCGTAATCTCGTCAATATCGTAGGTGGACTCAATATCGCCGGAGTCCTTCTTTTTGCCTTTTTCGTGCTTTTCGTTGTCTGCCTTAACGTCGGCAGGGGTGGAAATACCTTTTTTCTTCCAGTTCCTCAGCACCTTGTCAATATAATTAAGGGAGGGACGGTCTGCGTTTTCTTTCATAATGTCGCAGGCGAGGGCAATCATTTCCATATTGAAATCGTCGCTCCAGCGTTTTACAGTTTCACGCTGTTTTATTGTGGGGCTTCTGTGGCGTATGCCGGTTAATCCTACAATTTCGTCCCATAATCTGTCGGACACTTCAAGGGTTTTAAGTTTCTCATCGGCAGACTGTAAATCGCAGATGCCTTCCTCTGCCCAGTTTTTAGCCATTGCGTTTATGTAGGCAGTGCCGATTGCCTTGCCTTTTGATTTTTCGGTTTTGTAATAGTGAAGTATAGTAAGTACCACCGCCGCCGGCAGTCCATAATATGTAACCATATTAACTAGCATTTCCTGCTCTGCGTGACTTAAACTTCTGCCCAGTACTTCCTGTGCGCTTCGCAGAAGTTCTGTCAGCTCCTCACTGTCACGGCACACCTCAACAATATCTTTCGGCGAAAGTGAGGGCAGAGGCAGAGGTTTTATTATTGCTTTTTCCTGCTCAATCTCTTCCTTAACCTCTGTTTTAGGTACAATCTCTTCTAGAGGCGTTGGATTTACCATTCGGCCGTCGGCGGACAGTACGCCCTCTTCAACCCAGAAATCCATAAATTCATCTGCGTCCGATACAGTACAGCCCAAAGACTTTGCTATTGCTTTGCTGCTGCTTACGCCGTCGCTGTTTAAAATTATAAGCAGCGCCTTTAACTGATATTCACTTGCCATTCTGATATATGACGATATAATTTTTTTCGGGATACATACAGTACCCTCTTGCCATATACCGCCCATAGGCATAATATGGTATTCCACAGACGCCGCCTCTTTTCATTATATTTGAATTACTATTTTAGCAAAAAAATCTCTTACTGTAAACACAAAGGTTAAAAATCAAAAAAATTTCCTTTTCCACTTGACAAAATCAGGATATATATGTATAATACACCTTGCAACATAGATGCGGATTTAGCTCATCTGGTAGAGCGTCACCTTGCCAAGGTGAAGGTAGCGAGTTCGAGTCTCGTAATCCGCTCCACTACGCACCGATTATTCGGTGCGTTTTTGTTTTTTGATAAATGATTTTTTTGATAAATCATTGACAATGTTATATATTCTATAATATAATAAACCATATAAACATAACAAGTTTTGTTTATTAAATAACTTATGAAAGCAGGAGAACAACAATGAATCAAAATAATAATTATCCTCCTCAGGGACAGCCCTATCAGCAATATCCACCCCAGGGTCAGTATGGTCCACAGGTAAATATTAATGTGCAGCAGGTTCCTACGGATTCACCCAAATCAAAAACAGCGGCAGCGCTTCTCTGCTTTTTCCTCGGAGGTTTGGGAATTCATCGTTTTTATGTAGGAAAAGTCGGAACAGGTGTTCTCTATCTTTTTACCGCCGGACTTTTCGGTATCGGTGCATTGGTTGATTTTATAATGATACTTTGCAATAACTTTAAAGACGGTAGTGGACTTGTTATCAGGTCTTAAATAAATTATTGTTAAATCAAAAAATCCTCTCTAAAACAGAGAGGATTTTTGTTATATCGGTTATTTATTTTTTCTTAAATACACCCTTTGGGTCTTTGCAAAGCAGGATAACAAGCCATGCAATTAGACCTACTACTACGGCACATATGCCGAGTATTGTATCATTTAACAAATCTGCCGGCGGCTGATTGAAAAATTCTGCTCTTAACTCAATGTATTCAAATACTGCGTCAATAAACCACATAAGCGACGCACCCCAGTAAATTATGCTGAGTGTGCCGAATTTGTAGGTATCTTTTTCTGCGTGCGAATACCAAAGTATTGTGCTGACAATCGCAGCAATAACTGTAATTAATAAGCACATATTCTAATCTCCTTATGCCTTTGAGGAAGCAGATTTAAGCTTTTTGAATTTAACGTCAACGAAAGCACAGACTGCGCCCCATACAGCGGTAACAGTAACTGCCATTGTAACGCCTACTGTCGCCATTTCGTGGAGCATCACCTGCGTATCTTCGGGATTTTGCATTGCCGTCAAAAACGGATATACCAACGATATTTCGCCGTGCCACAAATGCTCAAATGCAAGCAGAAGAACACCGCCCCAAAGCAGACCTGCAAGCAGGGCTAATTTTTTTGACCAGGTGAACTTTTTAGGTTCCTGCTCAAATTTGCCACCGTCGGCAAGCTTGGGAGCCTGAATTTTATTTTCTTTTTTCTTTGCCGCAACATAAGCTGCTGTTACTACGATAGCCTCTGCTGCAGGTACGATAAAGCATGCCATAAAACACCCTCCTTTATAAATAATTTTTACATATTAATAATATACTAATTTTTTTTTGATGACAAGCCCCTTGGGGGGATAAAAATAATCCGCAGATAATGCGGATTATTTCATAAATTTATCTATTGCGTTATTAAGTTCGTCAATTATTTGGGTATTGCCGTCCTCAACTGCGTGAACTATGCAATGCTCCAAATGGTCTTTTAAAATAACTTTGCCGGTGTTGTTTATGGCGCTTTTTACCGCCGCCAGCTGCACTAAAACATCACTGCAGTCCTCGCCATCCTCAACCATTTGCTTAACCTTTTGCAAATGCCCGATAGCCTTTGCAAGACGGTTTGTTACCTCTTTTGTGTGCTGGTGGGAATGCTGATGAGCGTGTGTGATTTTTTCGTTTTCACTCATAAGCTTTTACCGATAAAATGTCCCATAATACTGGGACCGAAGTCAATGTAATTGCCGGTAAGCTTTGCGGTTTCCTCATTGATTGAATCAACACCTGAATCAATTTCATCATTCTTATGATAAATAAGATAGGGGACGGGGTCACCGGCGTGAGTTCTTGTAACTATCGGTGTTGGGTGATCGGGCAGAATCATAATTTTATAATCGTCATACTTTTTAAGTCCTTCAAAAAGTATCGGCAGCACCCTCTCGTCAATCATTTCTATTGACTTTACCTTGTTTTCCGGCTCGTTTCTGTGACCGCATTCATCGGGAGCTTCAAAGTGAATATAAACCAAATCGTCGCCCTTTTCCAGAAGCTCAAGGGCGGCTTTTGCTTTGCCCTCAAAATTGGTGTCAATATAACCGGTTGCGCCCTCTACTTCGGCAACGTCCATTTTTGCACAACCGCCGAGACCCTTAATAAGGTCAACGGCAGATACTACGCCGCCTTTTAAGCCATAGATATTTTCAAAACTGTCAAAGGCAGGACGTGTGCCCTCACCCCAGAGCCAAATAGAGTTGGCAGGGCGTTTGCCCCTCTCTTTTCGGGAGATGTTAACAGGGTGGTCTTTGAGCAAATCATAGGATTTTTTCATCATTTCAATCAGCGGTTTTGCGTTTTCACTGTCTGATAGATATTCGGTAATTACCTTGCCTGTTATATCGTGAGGCGGAGTCATTTTGCCTAAATCCGTAGTGCCGTTATCCCAGATAAGGCAGTGACGATAGCTTACGCCGGGATAAAATTTGAACGTATCTGTGCCTAATTTTTCATCAATATATTTGATTAATATTTCTGCTTCCTCGCTGGAAATATCGTCGGCACAGTAGTCCTCGATAGTCTTTTCCTCATAGGGTAAGTCATCCTCGGACAATGTTACAAGATTTGTACGCAGAGAAACGTCTGTGCTTTTCATATCAATGCCTATGGAGGCAGCCTCAAGAGGACTTCTGCCTGTGTAAAATTTCATCGGGTCAAAACCCATAACGCTCATATTTGCGACATCGGAACCTGGTTTAAGTCCCTCTGCCACCGTGCGGATAAGCCCCACTTCGCCATGCTTTGCAAGATAGTCCATATTAGGTTTTTTTGCGCACATCATCGGCGTTTTACCGTCAAGGGCAGGTACGGGATAATCCGCCATACCGTCATATAAAACAACAACGTATTTCATAAAAATTATCCTTCTTTCAGCGTATAAAAACGCATTTGATTATTTAAAGTAGTTTACGCCGGACTCAAATATCTTCATATCCTTTTCAAAAGGAACGTTAGCATAAAGATTTGCGCCCTTACGTTCGCAGTGACCCATTTTGCCGAATACTCTGCCGTCGGGTGAGGTGATACCCTCAACTGCGCATACGGAACCGTTGGGGTTAAAGGGCATTGCGTCTGTAACTTCACCGTCGGGTGTAACGTATTGGGTTGCAACCTGACCGTTTTCAATAAGTTTTTTCATTATATCGTCATTGGCTACAAAACGTCCTTCGCCGTGGCTGATAGGAATAGCGAACATATCACCTGCATTAACACCGCTGAGCCATGGTGATTTAACGCTGGCAACACGTGTGTAAGCCATAGAAGAAATATGCCTGCCTATGGTGTTGAATGTAAGAGTTGGGTCATTTTCTGTAATTTCTGTAATTTCTCCGTAAGGCACAAGACCTAATTTGATCAGCGCCTGGAAGCCATTGCAGATACCAAGCATAAGGCCGTCACGGTTTTTAAGCAGATTTGTAACAGCTTCTTTAACCTTTGGATTTCTGAATGTTGTAGCAATAAATTTGCCTGAACCCTCCGGCTCGTCACCGCCGCTGAATCCGCCGGGAAGCATAATAATCTGTGATTTATTGATTTCCTCAACCATTTTATCAATGGTTTCATTGATTGCGGAGGAGGAAAGGTTGTTAACCACAAGAATTGACGCTTCGGCTCCTGCCTTTTCAAATGCTCTCGCAGTGTCAACTTCGCAGTTTGTACCAGGAAATGCCGGAATAAATACTTTCGGCTTCGCTGTTTTATTCTTTGCGATAATTATATTGCGCTCTTTGTAAAGCGGTACCTCGTAAGGCATTTTTGCCTTTTTGTTTGAGTCTGTTGGGAATACTTTTTCAAGCTTTCCTGCCCATTTTTCTATAAGTTCGTCGCAAGTATAGCTTACGCCGTCTATTGTGATGTTTGAGCTGTCGCTTGTTGTACCGAGAAGCGTGCCGGTAAAGGCGTTTTCGTCGGCAAGTTCTAGAACAAATGACGCTTGCTGGGGAGCGAATAAGGTCTGTGCCGAAAGATTTCCTGCAAAGTCAAAGCCCATTTTGTCGCCGAATGCCATTTTGCATACACAGGCGGCGGCACCGCCCTCTTTTACAACGGAAGCGGCAAGTACAGAGCCGTCTCTTACACCCTGATAAACCTTCATCATAAGAGCCATTGCCTCGTTATATATCGGCAGACCGCTTTCCTCGTCAACCGGCAGATGGACAAGCTTTACTGCCGAGCCGGCTTTCTTGAAGCGTGATGATACTGTTTTTGAAGCTTCGCTCATACCTACTGCAAATGATACAAGAGTAGGGGGAACATCAAGCTCATTAAATGAGCCGCTCATAGAATCCTTACCGCCGATTGAAGGCGTTTTATATCCTACCTGTGCCGACAATGCGCCAAGCAGAGCGGAGGCAGGTTTGCCCCAACGCTTTGGAACGTCGTGAAGTCTTTCAAAATATTCCTGGAATGTAAGGCGTGCTTTTGACGGGTCGCATCCTGCGCAGGCAAGCTTTGCAAGAGATTCCGATACTGCAAAAGCCGCGCTGTGGAACGGCGACCAGCGTGAAAGCTTTGGAATAAAGCCGTATGCCATAACTGTAGCTGTATCGGTTTCGCCCTTTTCAAGAGGAACCTTAGCAGCCATAGCTTCCTCGGGAGTAAGCTGATACTTGCCGGCATAGGGCATAAGCACCGTTGCTGCACCGATTGATGAGTCAAAACGCTCAACAAGACCTTTCTGTGAGCATACCTCAAGGCGTGAAAGGTTTTCTTTAAGCGCCTGAGCATTTGTCATATCTTTAAGAGCTTCGGGAACCTGATCTCTGTAATTGTTGTCGTCTATCGCCTGAATTTCAGCCTTTGCGTGCTGAACAACACCGTTTGTATTAAGGAAATCACGGCTGATATCAACGATTTTGTCACCTCTCCAGCTCATTTCAAGACGGTTTTCGTCTGTAACAACGGCAACTGGTGTGGCTTCAAGATTTTCTTCGTTTGAAAGAGCAATGAATTTGTCAACATCGTTTTTATCAAGAACAACCGCCATTCTTTCCTGTGACTCGGAGATAGCAAGCTCCGTTCCGTCAAGGCCGTCATATTTCTTCGGCACCTTGTCCAAATCAATTTTAAGGCCGTCGGCAAGCTCGCCGATAGCAACGGAAACACCGCCTGCGCCGAAATCGTTACAGCGTTTAATCATTTTTGCTACTTCGGCATTGCGGAACAAACGCTGAATTTTACGCTCTGTGGGAGGATTACCCTTTTGCACCTCAGCGCCGCAGGTTTCTATTGAGTGAGAATCGTGCGCTTTTGAGGAGCCTGTTGCGCCGCCGCAGCCATCACGTCCTGTTCTGCCACCCAAAAGAACGATAATATCGCCCTTCTGCGGTACCTCACGGATAACATTCGCCTTTGGTGAAGCGCCGATAACTGCACCTATTTCCATACGTTTTGCAACGTAGCCGTCGTCGTAAAGTTCTGTAACCTGGCCGGTGGCAAGACCAATTTGGTTACCGTAGGATGAATAACCCTGCGCTGCGCCTGTGGTAATTTTGCTCTGGGGGAGTTTTGCGTCCAATGTGTCCTCAAAAGGAGTAGTAGGGTCGCCGGAGCCTGTTACACGCATTGCCTGATATACATAGGCTCTGCCTGAAAGCGGGTCACGGATTGCGCCGCCGAGGCAGGTTGCCGCTCCACCGAAAGGCTCAATCTCCGTTGGGTGGTTGTGGGTTTCGTTTTTAAACTGAATAAGCCAGGGTTCTTTTTTTCCGTCAACTTCAATTTCTGCGTTGATGGAGCAGGCATTGATTTCCTCGCTTTCGTCAAGGTCGTCAACAAAGCCTCTCTTTTTAAGCACCTTTGTGCCTATGCACGCCATATCCATAAGGCATACAATCTTATCTTTTCTGTTCTGATATACTTCGTTTCTGATTTCAAAATATTCATTAAGTGCTTTTTCTATTGCTTTTGAATATTTGCCCTCGTCAATTTTTATTTCGTCAAGCTGGGTAGCAAAGGTGGTGTGACGGCAGTGGTCAGACCAGTAAGTATCAATAACCTTTAATTCCGTCAGCGACGGGTCGCGGTTTTCATCATTTTTGAAATAATCACGCACCCAGCACAAATCAGCAACGCTCATTGCAAATCCCATAGTTGCGTGGTACTCTGCGATTTCCTCATCAGTTTTGTCGGTAAAGCCGTTAATTCTCTCAATATCCTTAGGAATATCGGATTTTATATCAAGTGAATCCGGCAGCTCCATTGATGCAACCCTTGATTCAACCGGGTTAATTATGTATGATTTGATTTTTTCAAATTCGTTATCGGTGATATCGCCCTTTACGGCAATGATTTTTGCCGATGTTACGTCCGGGCGTTCGCCTGCTGTAAGAAGCTGAATACACTGCGCCGCACTGTCCGCTCTCTGGTCATACTGACCCGGCAGATACTCTGTTGCAAAATATTTCCAGCCTTCGTCAAATTTTATTTCATAATAAACATTGTCCAGGTTAGCTTCGGAAAACACCTGTGATACGGCATTATCAAATTCCTCCTGAGAGAGACCCTGTGCATCATAGCGGTTGATGAGCCTTAAATCCTCAAGGGCTGTAATGCCTACATTGCTTTTAAGGTCCTCAAGAATCTGACCTGCCTCAATGTCATTTCCTTTCTTTTTTTCAACAAAAACACGATAAACCTTTGCCATTTTCGTCCTCCTGCAAATTAAATTTATAATATAATAACATATTATTTGTCCAAATACTATATGAAATTTTTATTTTTGGGCGTTTTTTTAAATTAATTATTAAAACTTTGGATAACTGCTTACTTTTTCAAAAGATTGTGATATAATTAACATAGATTGATTGAATAGTTTAGATTATTTAGTGTGATTTCTATAAATTGTTTTACATAAAAATTAAAATGAGGAAGTGATACAACTGAACGACACAGACGAACTTGCCTTTGAGGTTGAGTTTATGAACTGCGTAATTGATAAAGCAGACAACCTGAAGGTAACTGACAGCGACAGCCATTTCAGTAAATTTGCAGGGGTGCACCCATCAAAGATCAAGCAGGGCAAGCTGTTTCTTTACGATTTAATTAAACCTAAAGACAGAGAAACGGTTATGCGAAAACTGTGCAAAAAGGACGCACCATATGTTTATCTGAATTTTTACATAAAAAAAGACAGTGGAGAGTATGTATATGTTCACGCTACCGGTCAGAATGATGAAAAGTCAACACTATGTAGGCTTACACTTGCAGACGTTTCACGTTCTGTTGAAAAATCGGAGCAGTTAAGGGCAAGAGCCAAGGAGATGAACCACCTTATTGATTTGGTAACAGGGGGAGTCTGTCTATTTAAGGTTACTCAGAATATGCATATTCAGGCGTTATATCTTAACAATGCCTGCTGCCGTCTTTTCGGTACGGATAAAAACAGCTATGAAAGCCGTGATTACCGTTTTGATGACCTTATTCATCCTGAAGATAAAAGTGTAGTCTTTCAGCAGATAGGCAATTCAATGGCAACAAAAAAACCTGTTGAACTTGAATTTCGTGTGCTTCAGCACAAGGATAGTTATATCTGGTGCAAGTGCAATGCCGACATTCAGCGTTACGATAACGACAACTGCCCGATTTTCCACGCAATGTTCACCGATATTACGGACATTAAGAATGCCGAGGAAGAAGCTGACGAGCAGTCCGACGTAATGATAAAAATGTTTAAAAATCTGCCGGGTCCGATTTTTTGTACAGGAATAAAAACGCCTTTGGTAACGGACGTGGTTTCTACGGATTTTTTGCGCCTTTTAGGCTATTCACGCACGGAATTTTTTGATATCTACGGCGGCGATTTGGAAAATCTTATACCTCCCAGAGAAGCTGCAATGGTTACGGCGCTGATTAAAAAACAGTGTTCAAAGAAAAGAGAGGTTAAAACTACTTATTCCGTAAGGACAAAGGGCGGCCGCTTTGTTGTGGTTGAAGACAAGCGCAAGATTATTGATGTTGCCGACGGCAAAAAAACAACTATCGGCATTCTGCGTGACATAACCTCAAATCACCTTGATGAGGACATAGGATAAGTCCGAGATAAGAGGAAAGGGTCTGCGTCGCAGACCATATCCTCTTACTATTCATTTTTCACCAACAAGAAAAGCACCCGGAAGGGTGCTTTTGTTAGTATTTTTTAAGTTGTTCCTCGTCAAAGGTTGCGAGAAATTCATCGTAAGTGCCCTTGCGGTCAATGTATTTGTCACCGCTGATTTCAATAATTCTGTCAGCCACGGTCTGTACAAATTGGTGGTCGTGAGAGGTGAACAATATTGTTTCCGGATAGCGAATAAGTCCATCGTTAAGGGCAGTGATTGATTCCAAGTCGAGGTGGTTGGTAGGCTCGTCAAGGATAAGCACATTTGCGCCGCTGAGCATCATTTTGCAAAGCATACAGCGTACGCGCTCGCCTCCCGAAAGAACGTTTGCCATTTTCAGCGCCTCGTCACCGCTGAACAGCATTCTTCCGAGCCAGCCGCGGATATCGGCTTCAAGGGTTTGAGTTGTATATTGTCTGAGCCAATCCACAAGGGAAAGCTCGACACCGTCAAAATAACTGCTGTTATCGGAGGGAAAGTAGCTTTGTGAAGTTGTAACACCCCATTTATAAGAGCCTTCGTCCGGCTCAAGTTCGCCGGTGATGATTTTAAACAATGTGGTTTTTGCCACTGCGTCCGAGCCTACAAAAGCAACCTTTTCACGGGGATGAATTACAAACGAAATATCATCAAGCACCTTGCGGTCGCCTATAGTTTTTGTAAGGTGGTCAACACGCAGTAGGTCGTTTCCGCATTCTCTGTCAGGCTTGAAATCAACATATGGAAAACGTCTTGATGATACCGGCATTTCAATCATTTCAAGGGCGTCAAGCTGCTTCTTTCTGCTGGTAGCCTGCTTGGATTTTGCGGCGTTGGCGGAAAATCTGTTGATAAAGTCCTGGAGTTCCTTGATTTTCTGCTCGTTCATTTTGTTCTGGTCCCTTGCTTGTCGCTGGCGCATCTGTGTGTATTCGTACCAGAAGTCGTAGTTGCCTGTATAAAGTGTAATTTTGCCGTAGTCAACATCGCAGATGTGAGTGCATACCTTGTTTAAGAAATGACGGTCATGGGATACAACAATAACCGTATTGGGGAAGTCAAGCAAAAAGTTTTCAAGCCAGCCGATAGCCGCCAAGTCAAGGTGGTTGGTGGGCTCGTCAAGGAGAAGAATGTCGGGATTGCCGAAAAGCGCCTGAGCAAGCAAAACCTTAACCTTTAAGTCGGAGGGAAGCTCCGCCATTTTAAGATAGTGATATTCATCGCTTACGCCTAATTTATTTAGCATAAATTCTGCGTCACTTTCAGCGTTCCAACCGTCCAAATCAGCAAATTCAGCTTCAAGTTCACCGGCTCTAATACCGTCCTCCTCGCTGAAATCCTCTTTTGCATAGAGGGCGTCCTTTTCCTCCATAATCTCAATAAGACGGGGGTTGCCCATAAGGACCGTTCTTACAACCTCGTATTCATCATAGGCAAAATGATCCTGTTTAAGTACAGAAAGACGCTCGCCGGGAGTAATGCTTATATTACCCTTCTGGGGGTCAAGATCACCGCTTAACACTTTTAAAAATGTTGATTTGCCTGCGCCGTTTGCGCCGATAATTCCATAGCAGTTGCCGGGCGAAAAGGTTACGTTAACTCTTTCAAAAAGTGTTCGTCCGCCGAACTGTACGGTTACATTGCTTGCTGTAATCATATTTTGTCCTCCTTAATCAAGCCACTTAGGCTTGCTCGGATTGTTAATGTTACCCTAATTTCTCTGTGTATTCTAACACAACATTATTATAATTACAAGAAGAAAAAATTATAATTTAACCTGTTTGGTTCCATCATCATAGATTGCTGCCAGTGAAACAGAGTGAGTGAGAGATACAGAACACAAATTGATTACTACCACTTCGTCACACCTTGCAGTGTGCTACCTTTGCTAATCCGCAGACGGCAGACCCTTCTTCAACTGCGTGGCTTCTCCCCTAACAGGGGAATTTCCTGACAAGGTGAGGCGAAAATCGGTACAATAAATAATAATTTACTTTTCCCTGCTAATATTATATAATTGTATTGGATACTGAAACTGATGTAAAGGAAAGGGTTTGAAGTGGAAAAATACATTTCAAAAAAAGAAAAAATAAGCTTTTACACCGGACTGAGCGGTCAGAATATGGTGTATTCGCTTATCGGCGGAACATTTTTTACATACTTTATGACGGATATTGCGCTGTTTCCGGCGATCGTGGTGTCTGTTCTTCTTATCGTAATGAAGGTGTGGGACGGTGTAAACGACCCGGTGGTAGGTTCGTTTATTGATAAACATACCTTTAAAAACGGTGAAAAACTGCGCCCGTTTCTTAAATATACGCCTTTGCCTGTGGGAATTTTCACAGTGCTCCTTTTCCTTGTTTTCAGCACAAATGAAGATTTGATATGGCTGAGAGTGTCGTATTTTGTAATAATGTATATTTGCTGGGATCTTGCCTATACGTTTCAGGATGTGGCAATATGGGGAATAACCTCGGCAGTTTCGCCTAATTCAGAAGAGCGTGACAGCTTTGTACAGTGGGCAAGGACTATCGGCTCCTGTATATACAGCACATTCAGCACCGTTATACCAATGGCGCTGGAAATGGTTGCAAATGCCACAAAAAACAGCCTTGCGTTGGTTACTCTTGTGTTTGCCATAATTTTCGGTCTGGGTGGTTCTATGCTGAGCATACGCTGTTATTCTGCAAAAGAGCGTATTATGGTTGTTCAGGAAACGCAGCAGACAAGTCTTGCGGAAAGTTTTTCAATGCTGTTTAAAAACAAAATGCTTCTGCTTGTTACACTGTCAAGTTTGTTGGGCGCAGTAGGCTTTGGCGGAAATCTTGTAACATATTTCTTCAAATATGAAATACCGGCGGATTTTTTGGGAGAAAATACTCTTATAGGCGCACTGGGGCTGAGCACAATTTATTATATTGTCACCGGTTTGCCGGGATTTATAGGTATGATATTTGCCGACAAACTTAAAAAGATTTGCAAAGGCTATTCAAACGCGCTGATTTTAATGCAGGCGTGCAATATTATTGCCCGTATCGCTGCATACTTCGTAGGTTTTGAGGGAAATAAGCTTTGGTTATCAATGGGTATTATCGGTCTTGGCAGTATCCCTATGGGTGCCTGTTCCATTGCTCAGACGGCAATTTTCTGCGACAGTATTGACTATATGGAATACAAAACAGGTAAGCGTACCGAGGGCATTACATTTTCAATGCAGACCTCGTTTACTAAAATATCCTCAGGTCTTACAGCAGGTCTTGCTACCCTTGCACTGCACCTTTTGAACTACAAGGCGATAGACGGCGCATCAATTTATGTAGGAACCCAGACCGCCGCCTTCGACAATTGGATTTGGCCTCTTGTAATTCTTACCCCTGCAATCGGCAGCCTGCTTTACATAATTCCGCTTTTATTTATTAATTACACGCCGGAAAAACGTGCAGAGATTGAAAGCGAACTTAAAAAACGCCGTCAGGCAAACAAAACAGAGGAATAATCTTAAATGTTTAATCTTGATACATTTTTAGCAAAACTTGATGAAATGTACAATAATCCTAAATATTTGGAAGACTATCTTAAGGGTGGCGTCAGCAGTGCTCTTAAACAGGGCGACAAAGGCGCCGCCCTTGTGATACTCAACGAGCTTATGGGCTTGTACAGGGTTACGGATAAGCACGAAAAATGCTTTGAGTGCGCTGAAAGAGCACTGGTTTTAAGCGAGGAATTAGGCATAAAAGGCACTGTGAATTACGGCACAGTGCTTTTGAATATAGCTACGGCGTACAGGGTTATGAAAAAGTATGACAAGGCTCAGGAATATTATTTTCAGGTTAAGAATATTTTTGAAAAGGGTCTTGACAAACACGATTACCGAATGGCTGCCCTGTATAATAATTTAAGCCTGCTTTACAGTGAAACCGGTAGGCTTGATGAGGCGAAAAATCAGCTTGAAAAAGCAATGGAAATTGTAAAAAATCTTGATGATTCCGATATTGAAATTGCCATTACTCATACCAATTTGGGCAACTTATATTTCGCTCTTCAGGACACAGAAAAAGGTGCGGAAAATATGCTTAAAGCGGTTGAAATTTTTGAAAATCAGCCGGGTGAAAGGGACGCTCATTATCCGTCGGCACTGTCGGGTTTGGGCGAGGCGTATTTTAATATGGGAGACCTTGAAAGGTCGGCGCAGTGTTATCGAAAAGCATTAAAAGAAATCGGCGAGCATTACGGAATCAACGAGTATTACCGTGTTACAAAGGCAAACCTTGATTTGGTTGAAGATACCCTGAGACGCAGAAAACAAATGGCGGCAGAGAATATTTCGGGACTGTCGCTTTCTGAGATGTATTACGAAACTTACGGAAAAGATATAATCTGCAAAAAGTTTGCAAAGTATAAAAACAGTATAACTGCAGGTCTTGCAGGAGAAGGCTCCGAGTGCCTGGGTTTTGATGACGAATACTCCACAGACCATGATTACGGACCGTCCTTCTGCCTATGGGTTGACGGCGATGTCTATGATGAAATCGGAGAAGATTTAAAAGGAGAATATGATTCTTTGCCGGGAGAATTTATGGGGTTTCCTTCCAGAAATGTTATCTCTACGGGAAAAGGCAGAGTGGGCGTAATTAAAACAGAGGTCTTCTATAAAAATATCATCGGTTTTGACCGTGCGCCTCAAAGCGACGAAGAGTGGAACGGTATCCCCCAGGAATTTCTATGCACCGCCTCAAATGGAAAAATTTTTGATTCCGGAGACAGTGAATTTATGAAAATCCGAAAACAGATTTCCTATTATCCCGAAAATGTAAGACGGCAGAAAATCGCCGTTTCACTTGGGCAGATGTCGCAGACGGGGCAGGCGAATTATCCGAGAATGCTTCGAAGAGACGGTATTGACAGCGCACAGTTATGTATAAATGAATTTGTAAAATCAGCCGTGGAATGTGCATATCTCCTTAATAAAATTTATATGCCTTATTATAAGTGGCAGTTTAAGGGAATGGATAATTTTAACTGCATGAAAGAGGTCAGGGAATTGCTTCACCGGCTTTTGCTTTGCCGTGCAGGAGATAAAGATGTTCAAATTATTATTGAAGAAATCTGCTCTCTGACAGTTAAGGAGCTTAATAATCAGGGACTAAGTGAAAGCGGCGATAGTTTTCTTGAACACCAGAAAAACGAGGTAATGAAAAATGCTTTCTGATAAAGAAAAAATTATTGACGATATAATTTTGCTGGAATTTAAACAGTTTCAGGCAACGCAGAATCAGGGCGGACGTGCCGAATGCCAGGATGATTTTGAAACATTTAATATAATGCGTAAAAGTCAGTATCTAGCATGGGACTATGATTTGGTGAAAAGCTATTATAACGACCTTTTGCAGGCGGAAAGCAAGCCGTGGAACCTTGTTACCGAAAAGTATGCAAGAATGATGGAAAGCACAGCGCCCGACGAGTATAGGGCACTGGCGGACAAACTGCCGCGGCGAAGCACCGAAAGGCTTGAAATGCAGGAAGAAATTATTGAAATAAGGGTTCGCCAGGAGGAAGAATTTGCCCTTAGGTATCCTAATCTTCACAATACTGCACGGCCTGTTCACACATCGGAGGATACTCTCTGGGACACATCTTTTGAAACTTATCAGCGAGGGGAGCTAGGCACATATTCAGATAAAACGGTAAAACTTTACCGTGATATGATAATGCGAATGGACAAAAACGGCGAAAACCTGTCGGAAAAAACCGTGGCAAATATGGTAAGATTTTACGGATTTGACAGTGTGAAATCCGCTGATGAATATTATGAACACAAATAAAATGCACCGCAGAAAATTAATTCTGCGGTGTTGTTTTTATGCTTTGAGCTTTTTTGGTTTGAATATAAGCGAGTCAAGCTTATCTGTGATTAAATCAAATACTGAAGCAACGGCGACAGTCAGCACAAAGCTTGCTATGATGAAGAAATACTTGTGATTTGTATAACCCATCTGTTCAAGTATAATCATCGGTATTCTTTGAAGTATGTAAATGCTGAATATATGGTTGCCAAACCAGTCAAGAATGCTGTTTGCAATCTGCACTTTCATTGAGAATATCAAAATCAGCGCCATTGCAAGGAAACACCAGATTATGTGGAACAGTATTCTGCCGTCACGCATAGTTGAAAACAGGCAGTAACCGCTGAAAAACAAGGCGAATGCACAAGCCCATATGGTGTCATTTTTCATAAGTAATTTGTCAGTATAGGGCTTAATCAGCGAGTAAATCATACCGGCGGGGAAGCACATAATTGTGTTGTAGTAACGGCTTGCAAGACCCATTTTGTGTTCAAACAGGGCAAAGGCTGCAGTAAGCAAAGTAACAAGAATTACTGCAAACACTTTTGATTTTCTTATCAGAATGAACGACAGGAAAATTATAATATACATTGCAAAGGTTACAAGCATAAACCAACTGCTGTTGCCGATACTTGACCAGCCTGTGAAAGACAGAATGATACGTTTTAAATCGTAGCCTTTGTCAAATACTGCGCCGATGATAATGTAAAGCACAATGGCAAGGGCGAAATGATACCAGACTTTAAACAGTCGGTTTTTAGGTATGGATTTTACATAATTCGTGCCTTTTTTATTTATTGACTCCATCATGCCGAATCCGGAGAAAAACAAAAATGAAACCACCACAAGCTGACCCAAATGCTTTTTAAGCGTTATGTACGGGTCGTCAAGGGGACCCGATAAATTTACATACTGCGAGGCGTGGCTTAGAAAAATCAGAATCGTAAAAATTCCGTTAATAGCCGAGGTTTGCCGGCGTGCGCAGTAATCGTCAAAAAATTCATTTTTGCCTTTAGCTGATATTCCGTTGAAAATTATCAAAAGCAAAATAATTATAAAAATCAGCATATTTTATTCCCCTTTTCGTAATAATAAATATTATAGCACAAAGTGTAAATATTTGGAAGTGAATATATTGTTCTATGAATTTGTTGATGACGCAGCGGCGGTGGATTTGGAAAAAATCAGCAGTTCTATGATTACCGCAGGATATATTATGCCCTCTGAAGCGGAAAAAACTGCACAGGTTCTTGGAGTACCGCAGATTTTAAATCTTTGCGCAGATGAGGGAAAAAGCAGTTTTCGCTCCGGCATAGAAGTCTGCGACGGATGTATTTTCGGCACGTTGAAAATTGTAAGCATTTCTGATGACCGAATGGTAAGCGACTGTATTGCCTACTATATACGCAAAAATCTGTTTATCGTAGAGGCGCTGTCTGATAAAAACTGCTGTATAAGGGATAAATTCTTAAACAGTATAAAACGATTTTCAGGCGACACTTTCAGTTTTGAAAAGCTTATATATTTTTTCTTTGAATGCGTTATTGACGGCGACAGCAAATACCTTGAAAAGACGGAATTTCTTATTTCACAGCTGGAGGAACAGGTCTTTTCGCAGGATACAAACAAGGATTTTAACCTTAAACTTTTGGAAATAAAAAAAGATATGCTGATGATGCGTAATTATTACGAGCAGTTAATTGATATAGGTGAAGCGCTGGAGGATAACGAAAACGAACTGCTTAACGAAAAAGAATTAAATTATTTCAGGATATTTACCAATAAGGCACACAGGCTCAAGGATAATGTGGATATGCTCAGGGACAGCACAGTGCATTTGCGTGACGCTTATGAATCCTCTCTTGAGCTGAATTTAAACAGGACTATGAAAATTTTTACTACGGTGAACGTAATTTTTCTTCCGCTGACGGTAATTGCCGGATGGTACGGAATGAATTTTGATTTTATGCCGGAGTTGAAATGGAAGTGGGGATACGCTTTTGTTACGGTTTTGGCAGTAATAACCGTGGCGGTAAGCATCATTATTTTAAAGAAGAAAAAGTGGATATAAAAAAGGTTAAAAATTCATATAATTATACCGGTGGTGTTATGAAAAAATTAAGGCGTGTTAAAAACAGGGACGATTTGATAACATACACAAACGAACCTCATATAGAAATTCTCGGTAATACAAGATGCGTGGTTGACGGTCTTAAAGGAATTATTGAATACACATCGGACAGAATAAAAATCAATCTGGGAAAAAGCATTGTTACCTTTTCGGGGGATGATTTATATATAGATTCATTTTCTCAGGAGGGCGCGGTTGTTGAGGGAACAATAATATCTATGGAGTTTTCGTGTTATGATTAATTTTTTTAGATGGCTTGCGGGATATGTTGAATTTGTTTTTGAGGGCGGATTTAACGAGGGATTTATAAACGAGTGCTTTAACAAAAAAATTAGAATTTATTCAGTCAGGCAGGAACAGGGAAAGCTTTGTGCACGGTGTTCTGCACGGGCGTACAAACAGCTTCACCGTATCGCACTGCACAATTCGGGAAAGCTGAGCATAACTAAACGCAGAGGTCTGATTTTTCCTTTTCTTAAACTGCGCAATCGTCCGGGGCTTTTTGCCGGCGCTTTGTGTTTTGTACTGGTTATAAACTATATGGGCGGTTTTATATGGAATATTGAAATTACAGGAAACAATATTATAACCGACAGGGAAATCACGAATTTCCTTGAAGAAAACGGACTTACCGTAGGCAGTCATTGGAGCAGGACTGACAGGGATAAAATTGAAAATCTGATGATGGCGTCATTTGATGATTGCGCCTGGGTTCATATTAACAGAATCGGCAGCACGGCAAGGCTTGAAATTAACGAAACGGTGGAAAAGCCCAAAATTACGGACAATTCTGTTATAACAAACGTAAAAGCTTCAAAGGACGGAATTATTGTTGAAGCGCAGGTTTACGACGGCTGGCAGACAGCAAGCAAAGGCGACAGTGTTGTAAAGGGCGATTTGCTTGCAACAGGCATATATGAAAGTGAAAAAAAGAAGACGAATCTTTTTGCCCATGCAAGAGGAAAGTTTATGGCCCAGGTAAAAGAACCTGTAAGTATAACTGTCAGCAGGCAGCAGAGCTTTAAAACTTATACTGAAAAAAAGACGTTTAAGAGTCTGCACTTTTACTCTCTTAAACTTCCTTTATACATAGGCAGCAGTAAATATATAAATAGTGACGAAACGGTGAAAAACAATTATCTTAAAATCAACGGAGCTGTACTGCCTGTGGGAATAAGCGAAAAAACCGTTAAACTATACACTATGAAAACCCAGACCTTAAGCGATAAGGCGCTGACAAGACTTGTTGATGAACAGGTGGATAAATATGCACAAAACGAGCTTTCGCACGCACAGATAATAAAAAAAGATATCCATATAAGCCTTAACAGCGACGAGGCGACGGCAAAAGGCTATATACTATGTATTGAAGATATCGCGCAGGAGGTAAAAATTTCAGATAAACTGTAAAAACACAGTGTTCATTTACTTGATATGGTAAAAATTATGTGATATTATTACTAAGAACAGGATTTGTAAAAAGGAGGAATGACTATGCAGATGACGTTTCGCTGGTTCGGTTCTGAAAAAGATACCGTAACGCTGGAACAGATTAAGCAGATACCATCTGTAACAGGTGTTGTACCGGCGCTTCACGATTTGCCTGCCGGAGAGGCGTGGCCTATGGAGCGGGTACAGGCTATGTATGACAAAATCACCGCAGCAGGCCTTACTATGGAGTGCATTGAAAGCGTAAATGTCCACGAGGATATCAAAATAGGTCTGCCGACCAGGGATAAGTATATTGAGAACTATAAAACTTCTATCAGAAACTTATCCAAGGTGGGTGTAAAGGTGATTTGTTATAACTTTATGCCGGTGTTTGACTGGACGAGAACGGATTTGTATATGCCTTTGGGCGACGGTTCAACCTGCCTTTGCTATGACGGCAAGCAGGTGGAGGGCAAGTCGCCGGAGGATATGTTCAAGGAGATAGACGACAATTCAAACGGCTACGCAATGCCCGGCTGGGAAACCGAGCGAATGGGCGAGATTAAGGAGCTGTTTGAAAAGTATAAAAATGTCACAGCCGATGATTTGTGGGCAAACCTGAAATATTTCCTTGAGGCAATTATGCCTGTGTGCGAGGAATGCGATGTGAAAATGGCTATTCACCCGGACGATCCGCCCTGGGGAATTTTCGGTCTGCCAAGAATTATTACAGGCAAAGACGCAGTTGTAAAACTGCTTGATATGGTGCCCAGCAAGTATAACGGACTTACCCTTTGTACAGGCTCCCTGGGCGCAAGCCCCGACAATGATATGGTGGAAATTATAAAAGCCGCCAAAGGCAGAATATACTTTGCTCATCTTCGCAATGTACAGATTAACAATCAGTGGTTTAATGAGACTGCTCACGAATCTTCTGCCGGTTCCCTTGATATGTACGAAATTGTTAAAGCCTTGCAGGAAGCTGGTTTTGACGGTTATGTGCGCCCTGACCACGGCAGAATGATTTGGGGAGAAGTGGCAAGGCCGGGTTACGGACTTTATGACCGTGCTCTCGGTGCCTGCTATCTTAACGGATTGTGGGAAGCAGTTGAAAAAAGCAGAAAGGAATAACAAATGATACACGAGAATTTAAGAGGAAGAGTTGCTGTTGTTACAGGCGGCGGCGGAGTTCTTTGCGGAGCTTTTGCAAAAACTCTGGCTAAGCAGGGCTGCAAGGTGGCCGTGCTTGATTTAAACGAGGAAGCGGCGCAGAAATGTGCTGACGAAATTAACGCAGACGGCGGTGAGGCTATTGCCGTAGGATGCAACGTGCTTGAGATTGAATCAATGCAGAGGGCAAGGGATATTGTTGCGGACAAGCTGGGCACCTGTGATATCCTTTTAAACGGTGCCGGAGGTAATAATCCGAAGGGCACTACCACAAAGGATACCCTTGAAAAGATTGATTTGGTACAAAAGGACGAAAATATTAAAACATTTTTTGACCTTGACCCAAAGGGTATCAGCTTTGTATTTAATCTTAACTTTTTGGGTACACTTATTCCCACTCAGGTTTTTGCCCGTGACATGGTTGAAAAGGAAAATACCTGTATCGTTATGGTAACTTCAATGAATGCTTACCGTCCCCTTACGCGTATTCCTGCCTATTCGGCGGCAAAGGCAGCTGTTAAAAACTTTACGGAATGGATGGCTGTGCATTTTGCGCCTATGGGAATCCGTGTTAACGCAATTGCGCCCGGATTTTTCTCTACTAAGCAGAACGCAACACTTCTCTGGAACGAGGATGGCACTCCCACCGAGAGAACAGGCAAGATTCTTGCCGCAACTCCTATGGATCGTTTCGGTGAACCCGAGGAGCTGGATGGAACGCTGCTTTTCCTCTGCGACGAGGAGTATTCCGGATTTATTACCGGTGTAAACATTCCTGTTGACGGCGGATTTAACGCATATTCCGGGGTTTAGGCGTATAGTAAAACAATTTAGAGATGCACGGTTTTTCCGTGCATTTTTTATTCTATGCGTTCCCTTTAACAAGGGAGGCTGTGAGATGTTGTTGGTAAAAAATAATACACAAAAAACGGTCTGTGTGTCTATTTTGCACAAATAAAGTAAGAAAATTTTGTAAATAGTCACAAAGCAAACTGCGTTGACCTTTATGCAGTTTTAATATATAATAAATATAATGGTGTATACCGACGGTATAACTGTTTTATATTGATTGTAATTTTGACTTTACCCGGCGATTTTTGAATAAAAGAACAGGAGTTGTTTTTATGAAAAGTTCAGCAAGAAAAAGGATTCTCAGCATTTTCCTTGCCGTGCTTATGGCAGTAAGCGGTGTAATTCCGGCAACGAGCGCTTTTGCAGGCGACGGCGTAGAAGGTTATTATGACCTTGAAATTTTCTACGGCGATACCGGCACCATTGTGCCTACATACGGCGATGACGGCGAAAGCGAATTTAATGTCTATATGGTTGAGGGAGAGGAAAAGCAGTTTATCTACAACCTTATTGACAGCGAAATGCCCGACAACGGCTACATAAAATGGTACAGTGAAAACCCTGTTCTTGTTGATACCGACCAGACGGGTCTTGTAAAGGCGTTTGACTCTTCAAAGGGCGCCGTTATTCAGTCATGGATTGATAACGAGGTTAAGACTATTCCGCTTATCGGCGGTCTTTTGGCGAAAGCTATTGAAAAAGCGCTTTTCAACGAATATGTTGATCTGGACTCAATGGATACAGAGGAAATCGTTGATTTGGTAATTGCTGCATTCGGTTCCGATTCTATCATTGCAGACAAAGTAGAAGCGTACAAGGGCGAACTGGTTGACTCTTTAAGAAGATATCTTGACAATATTAACTCCAATATTCACTGTCAGCTTTTCAGCGCCGACGGTACTTTGCTTGACGACGATGTTATTCATATTACCGTTACCAAAAATGAAGAATGGTATTCGGCATTTCTGCCCAACGGTACGCATATTACAAACAAATCACAGATTAATACAACCCAGGCGGTAGGTAACACCGTTCAGCTTTATGCAATCACCACTCCCCAGAGACTGGGATTCGGTACAGTTTACTCTGTAAAATCAACATCTGTTTTTGATTCCGGCAAGGTTGTTGCAACGGTTGATGATTCCGGACTTGTAACATTCAAAAATCCCGGTACGGTTACAATTGTTGTATCTCCCGATTCTGAGCAGGTAATTGAGGCTTTGTTGAAATTTATTAACTATTTCTATAAGCTTGAAAATACAGGTACTATTGATACACAGAAAGTAGCAGATATTTTGATAAAATATGTAGGCATTGATATGAACAGAACAGTGCTTGCTGCTATTCTTGACGTTTGCTTTGCCATTAAAGATATTGCCGGAGATGTGGCAGACCCTGTTCAGCTCACAGCTTCAGCTGTTGAAATTCTAGCAAATATTATTTTGCAGATGACATACAACGATACAATTACCTTTAATGTTGAAAAAGCGGTGCCTATCACAGATTTTAAAATTGACGGTATGACCACAGTTAAAGAGGGCAATCAGATTAAGATGAACATTGTTGATGTTCAGCCCTCAACCGGTAATACAGGCGATATTACCTGGAAGTCATCAGATCCGACAATAGCCTGCGTTGACGAAAAAACAGGTGTAATTACAGGTCTTGATGCCGGTGGTTCTCTTGGTCAGCTTTCTAATCAGACCTGTGTAATCACTGCAACATCCGCAGCAAATAATATTCAAAAATCGGTTACCATAACCGTTACGGGAAAAACAGGAAAATATCTGTCCGGAGTGTTCATAAACGGTGCAGATAATCTGATGCCTGAACAAACAGAGGATTATACATACACTGTTTATCCCAAGCGAGTAGCAGAGTCCAACAATCTGTATATAACATGGGGTATCAGGGACGGTGTTGACGAAAACGGAAATCCGAAATATATATGGGCAAATGATGAGGAGCCTGCTACCGACAATATAGGTACTATTACGTCGGCAGGACATTATACTCCCACCAACGGCGGCGCATGTACAATAGCCGTTAAAGCTGTTACCGGATATTATCTGTCAAACGGTACCTTTTATGAGATTTCAAGCTGTATCGGTACAAAGAAAGTTAACAACGGTATTCCGGTTCAGCAGATAAATGTTACTTGCACCGGAGCAACCTCAAACGGAAAGCTTAACAGAAATGAAACCGTTAACGTTAACGGAAAAGATTATCAGTATATTACTATTCACAAAGAGGTAATTGAGGGCTATGCCGGTAACGGCGCTGTGTTCAATGCAGAAATTGTGCCTGCAAATGCCTCAAACAAAAATGTAACATGGGTAACGGATAATTCCGATTATTCCGTAGAGGTATCGGATGAAACCCATACCTGTACGGTTAAGCAAAATGCTGGTCACGAGGTTGCCGATACATTTAATGTATATGCAGTGTCCCAGGACGGCGAGGTGGTATCCAATGTTATCACCGTATGTGTTACAAGAAACTACGTGACCGGCAATGTGATTAACCAGGACAGCATAGAAGTTATTAACGGTAAAAATGCTGACGCAACACATACCGTATCTTTTAAGGGAAGCTGGACAGGCACGGCATATGCCTGCTACAAAGCAAACTGGTATTCATCTGACGAAAGCGTATTTTCAGTAAAGGCAAAATCAAATGATAACTGTGACGCAATTCTTACAGGCAACGATGTTGGTACAGCTACTCTTTACTGCGTTTCAACTGACGGAGGTATTGTTGATTCCTGTCAGGTAACGGTTAAGCCGAACAAGGAATACTTAAAAAATATTGTAGATTTGTGTGAAAATACAGTTGTTCTGAGAACCAGCGAAAACAAAAAACTTTATCAGCAGTATATGAAGAAACTGGATTTGGCTTATTATGTACTGTATGACGAGGATATGGCTTCTCAGGATACATGCGATACTTACGCAGATGAACTGCTTACCGCATTTTATAAATTAGGCGGTTTTGTAGGCATAGGCAGAGTTAAAATTCTCGGCAAAAACGGTACGGCACTTAAAAAAGATTACGTTACAGTTGATGTATCATCTACCACAAGCTATAAGAAATACAGCTACGACTTTGATTTACAGGTTGCGCCTAAAAACGCAATGTACAAGGAGATAAAATGGACCTCCTCCAACAGTTCTGTTTCTGTTGACACAAACGGTATCTGCAGACCTACGTCAAATGATCCGTGCTCAGCGCAGATCACCTGTACCGTTGTTGACTATATGGATAACGAAAGTTCTGATACGGTAAACATTGCTTTTGCACGAACAAAGGCAACAGGCGTAACACTTGATACAACACAGATTGCTGGCGGTAAGGTTGGTGAAACAAAGACCATTTCCGCAAAGGTAAGTCCTACAAATGTTTTAGGTAACTCCACGGCCTCCTGTACAGATGTTGTATGGACGTCTTCGGACGAAAGCGTTGCAACTGTTGATAAAAATGGCGTTGTTACATTTGTTTACGGCGGTGACTGCGAAATTATCTGTACAACAGTGGATGGCGGTTATACTGCATCCTGTGCCGTAAATGTTGTTACAAACTACGACCCGCTTCAGCTTCTTATTAATCAGTATAACGATTTACAGCTTAATTCGGTAAACTACTATCCTGACACGTGGAAAGCATTTACTGATGAAATGACGGCTTCACAGGCGATGATTGACAGAGGTGGTTATTCACAGAAAGAAGTTGACGCCCAGTATGCAAAACTTGAAAATGCATATAAATCACTTAAGAAATATAATTATATTCAGAAAGTTGAGCTTTATCTTGACGGCGAACCTACAGCGGAATTTTATCAGTATGACTTGAGCCTGCTTAAAGAGGGCGTAAGCTATAAAAATGCAAAGCTTGACCTTAATGTAAGACTTTATCCTAACAACGGCTCTTATGCTTCGGTTAAGTGGGAATCTTCAACGTCCGATATTTCCGTAACCGACAGCGGTGAATGTTCACCTACAATTCAGTCCTCCTGCTACGGTAGAATTACCTGTACCGTAACAGACCATTTCGGAAGCAAATTCTCCGATGACGTTTGGGTATCCTTTGCATATTATCCTGTTACAGAGCTTAAACTTTCCGACACGACGATAAACGGTAAGGTAGGCGACAACCATCAGCTTCTCTGCACTGTATATCCCACAGGAAGACCGCTTACCCATTTGGGTGCTGCCTCAATTCAGGATTTCTATTGGGAAAGCGATGATGAGAATGTTGCAACTGTTGACGAAAATGGACTTGTTACCTTTGTAAATGCCGGCTCTACTGTAATACGTGCGGTATCTTATGACGGCGGTGTTTCAGCGGAATGTCAGGTTTCAACTGAGGGTGACAGAACAGGTCTTAAAGCAGCAATAGATAAATACAAGGATATTGACTGCACTCTTTATGATTACGATTATGCCGAAGAATTTAAGCGGGCATATCAGGCGGCTGAAAATGCTCTTGCTGATTTAACTTTGACTCAGGACGAAATTAATGATGCAACAGTAGGACTTAACTATGCCGGTGAGCAGATGCTTAATCATCCGTATATTTTGGTTGACAGCATTGATCTGAGCTATACTACTTACAAGAGATCGCTTACAAACAAGTCGACGGCAGTTAAGTCGGGTACGGTATCAACCACTACGGATGCTTTGTCGGTTAATTTGTCATCAGGTTATTCTAATTATAACAATTATAATGACGTAGAAATAAATGCATCGCCTTCACCGTCAAATTCTATGTACAAATCAATTTCATGGAACACCGACAGTTCCAAAAATGCAAAGGTTTCAGTAAATGGTTCAAAGGTTACTGTAACCCCGGATGACGGACACAACAACGGCGCATGGGCGATACTTACCGTAAGTACCACCGACCATTACGACAGAGTTACTTCAAGAACCATCTATGTTTGTATGTCGGACAATACCTGTACGGGAATTGATATTACTCAGTCAAAACTTATGCTGATTGCCGGTGCGTCTGCACAGCAGCTGCAGTATACAGTCAGCGGCAGTCCGGAATTTTCAAACATTGTATGGACTTCCTCTGATGAATCGGTTGTAAGGGTTGACCAGAATGGTGCGGTTACCGCAGTTGATAAAGGTCAGGCTTATGTTACCGCAAAAACAGTTGACGGTGGCTATTCAGACAGAATTAGTATTGAGGTACAGACGGATTTCACCGCTCTTGCTGAAAAAGTTTCGGAATATTCCGATTTAATCAACGGTGTTACAGATAACTTTGTTTACACCGAAGAAAGCCTTGCGGTTCTCAGTGCAGCAGTAACCGAAAGCAAGAATATGGTTGATGAGGGCAAGGCAACCCAGGCAGAGGTTAACGCTCAGTATGACACGCTTGTTGCAGCATATAACGCTCTTGAAAAATACATTATGGCAACGGGACTTGATATTACCGTTGAAGCCGGTCAGACGGCGGTTACTGAACCAAACAATGGCTATATCAGGTTTATCGGCACTTTGCTTAATGGCAAAAAAATTCAGCTTTTAAGCGGAGCTCAGCCGGAGGGCGCCAGATATAAGAGTATTGAATGGACCTCCTCAAACGAAAACATTACCGTTGATGAATACGGTCTTGTTACAAGCAATACATCCCAGGCTAAATGGGCGTTGATTACCTGTAAGATTACAAACGCCAGAAATGAAGTATTTGAGGACAGTGTTTACGTATCTTTTGTTAAGAATGCCGTTACAGGTGTAACCTTTGAAGGCGACACTGTATTTGGCGCTCCTCAGGAGGTTAAAGCGCTTAGCCCTGATTTGGGAACAGGAAGTATTCTTGCTTCTGCCCAGGTTACGGATTGTGAATATAAGTCATCTGATGAAAGCATTGCAACTGTTGATTCAAGCGGTAATGTAACATTTGTTTCACAGGGCACCGCAACGATTACCTGTACATCATACGACGGTGGTTTCACAGGTACAATTACGGCGTACACCACTTGGGACACTACCGCTTTACAGGAAGCCCTTTCCATAGCAGATTCAATAACTTATACCGATTACGCTTACGAGCAGGGTATGGCGTTTAAGAATGCTTATGAGGCGGCTCAGGCGGTATATGCAAATGTTTATGCCACTCAGGAAGAAATTGATACAGCCTGTGCAAATCTTCAGACAGCGACTACAAATCTTGAGGGTAACGAATTTATTAAGCCTCAGGCAGCAATAACAGTTGCAGGAAACGAAATTGGCAGCGGCGCATCTTATCCGATTGATGAAAATTCACAGGTAACAGTTGATTATGCTCTTAACGAGGGTGCAATGGTTAAATCTGTTGAATGGAGCACTACTGACGAAAATGGCGTTACTTCCCAGATTTCCGGTGATTCTCTTGTTCTTACAAAGACTGCCCAAGGAAGCGCAACGGTTACTGTTAATCTTGCGGTTACCGATAATTATGACAGAGTAACTAATTATTCTTACGATATTACTATTGTAAATCAAATAATTAATATTACTGAAATTACGCTTACTCTTAACGGGGAAGCTGCCGGAGATACATATAGCAGCACAGGTCATAAGTTTGGTTACTCCGATTATAAGCCGGTACAGCTGGGCTATATTGCCTCACCTGAGGATGCAACAGAGCCTGCTTCAGTAGAGTGGAAATCATCAGCTTCAACATATATTACCGTTGACAATACCGGTCTTGTTGAACTTACTGCCCTGGGCAAGGCTAAATCAAGCAATACAGCTGTCATCACATGTACTGTTACAAATATGGACGGTACTACCGTATCAAAGAGCATAAATGTTAAAATTACCAGATAGGGAGGACGCAGCGATGAAAAACAAAAAATTTAAAAGCCTGATATCCTCCCTGATGGCAGGCGCAGTAATAGTTTCATCAATGTGCGCAGGGATGTTCGCTTACGGTGACGACGCAGTTGCCATTAACAGTGCAAACTTTCCCGATGACAATTGGCGTACAGTGGTAAGGTCATATTATGATACGAACGACGATGGATATTTGTCTTCCGATGAAAAAGTGGGGAGCGTAATGTCAGTAAGCGGTATGCTTGAGGATGCCTGCGGAGAGGAAGCACAGATTTCCGATCTTAAAGGAATTGAATATTTTACAAATATTAAGCGTCTGCGTTGCGGCGGTATCGGTTTAAAGAGCCTTGATGTAACCGCAATGCCTCAGTTGATTGAAATTACCTGTGAGGGTAATGAACTTACTTCTCTTGATTTAAGCCGTAATACCCAGTTGGATTGGCTTAACTGTTCCTCAAATGCATTTACGTCTATTGATTTGACGGCGAATACAAAGTTGACAAAGCTTGATTGCTATGCGAATCATCTGACATCTCTTAATTTGACAGCGCAGAGTGCTCTTACCACACTCAGATGTCAGCAGAATGAGCTTACATCTCTTGATTTAAGCCGTAATACGGCGCTTAAATCCCTGATGTGTGCCAACAATCATCTTACATCGCTTAATCTGAGTGCAAACACTCAGTTAACCAGCGTTACAAATACAATGATAGGATCTCAGACTGTTGACGCAAGCGCTGTTATTGACGGCGAAATGTATCTTGTAGGTCTTGACGTTGCAGATTCGCAGAACATTGTATCAACAAGCCTTGACAGAATTGAGGTTGCCGACGGCGAGGAGATTCAAGTATCCGGTTATGACGGTGTGGATTTTGTAGCATTCAGCATAGACGGTATTTCCGACGGAATAGATTATGTTTATGACGTACAGCTTGCAAACGCAGAGTCAATGTCCGTTCATGTTAATGTTGACAGAGATTTCTGGCAGGTTAATTTCTATACTGCAGACGACAAACAAACCCTTATGAAATCCTGCATTGTAAATACAGGTGCGTCTGCCCAGGCGCCGGAGATTACTGATATTCCCCAGTGCAAGGCTTTTGACTCATGGAGTGAAGATTTTTCATCTGTAACATCGGATATGGACGTATATATAATCTGGCGTGACGACCATCATTATGACGTTACTGCATTTGATGGCGATACCGTTACCGTTTCATGCCCAGGATGCAATGATTCTTCAACCTATAATTGGCTTGATTTGTTCACTAAGCGAAAGGGTGAAGCAAATTATGTGGCAGCGTGTGACAGAAATAATGATGGCGTTATAAATGTAAAGGATTATGCTTTGATGTCAAGACAATTCAAATAAAATAAAAAACCGGGTGCAGCTTAGCTGATGTGCCTGGTTTTGTTTTTTGAAAAAATATTATTAAAAATTAAAAAATAGTATTTATATTTAACATTTATTTTGTTATAATATGTGCATTAAATTTTAAGAAGAGAGGAATAACTTATGGGCGGATTTTTTGCGGCTGCTTCAAAAGAGGATTGTGTATTTGATTTATTTTTCGGTGTAGATTACCATTCTCACCTGGGCACAAGACGTGCCGGAATGGCTGTTTACGATGAAAATAATGGTTTTGACAAAGCCATTCACAATATTGAAAATGCGCCGTTCAGAACGAAATTTACTAAAGAATCAAACGATATGCACGGAAATTTGGGTATAGGCTGTATATCTGATTTTGAGGCACAGCCTATTCTTGTGCGTTCTCACCACGGCACCTTTGCAATTACCACGGTGGGCAAAATAAATAACGCCGATGAAATTGTGGATAAGATTATTAAATCGAATACCCACTTTTTTGAAATGCAAAACGGCGACATCAACCCCACCGAGCTTGTGGCGGCAATTATTAATCAGAAAGAAAATTTCATTGACGGTATCAGATATGCCCAGGAAATAGTGGAAGGCTCAATCAGTATGCTGATTCTCACGCCGAAAGGAATTTACTGTGCAAGGGATAAAATGGGCAGAACGCCTATCGTTCTGGGCAAAAAAGACAGCGGTTACTGTGCAAGCTTTGAGAGTTTTGCGTATCTCAATTTGGGATATGAGGATTATAAGGAGCTTGGCCCCGGCGAGATTGTAATTATGACGGCAGACGGCGTTAAAACTCTCGTTGCACCCGGCAAAGAAATGAAAATATGTACATTCCTTTGGGTTTATTACGGCTATCCCTCATCCTCCTACGAAGGTATAAGCGTTGAAAAAATGCGCTATAACTGCGGACGTGCCCTTGCTAAGCGTGACTCAGTTAAGCCGGACATTGTGGCAGGGGTACCTGATTCGGGTATTGCCCACGCTATCGGATATGCAAATGAATCCGGTGTGCCTTTCAGCCGTCCGTTTATAAAATATACGCCAACCTGGCCGCGTTCATTTATGCCTACAAATCAGAGCAAGCGTAATCTTATTGCAAAGATGAAACTTATTCCTGTTCACGATTTGATTGAGGGAAAGAGCCTACTTTTGATAGACGATTCAATCGTGCGCGGTACACAGCTTAGAGAAACTACGGAATTTTTGTATAATTCCGGCGCTAAAGAGGTTCATATCCGCCCTGCTTGTCCGCCTCTTGTTTACGGCTGTAAGTATCTCAATTTCTCACGTTCAACTTCTGAAATGGAACTTATTACGCGCCGTGTCATAAAAGAGCTTGAGGGCTGTGACCCGGATGACGCTGTTCTTCAGGAGTACACTGACCCCGACAGTGAAAAGTATCAGCAGATGGTAAATAAAATTTGCGAAAAGCTTAATTTCACCTCTCTGAGATACCACCGACTTGATGATATGATTGAGTCGGTAGGAATTGACGAGAGCAAATTGTGTACATATTGCTGGAACGGAAAAGAATAAATACTTGGTAATATAAAAAGTGGTTTAGACATCAAGTCTAAGCCACTTTTACTCTTGTAAATTATTTTGCAGAAAAACGGAATTCCGTAATGGTTTTAAACTCCTCGTTTGCCTTAACATAACGTGACGGAAACTCGGGACGGTTTACAGTGTCGGGGTAAAACTGTGTTTCCAAAGCGGCGCCCCGGCGAAATTTTACAATGTTTTTGCCCTTGCCGGCGGTATAATCCTTACTGAGCCAGCCGCCGCAGTAAAGCTGTATTCCCGGCAGGTCGGTGTAAACTTCCAAAATTCTTCCGCTGTTTTCGTCCTCAAGAATAGCCGCCTTATCAAAGGATTCGCCCTTGCTTCTAAGACAGAAGTTATTGTCATATCCCTTACCCTCAATTATTGCTCTGAAAGGCTCGTCAATTTTATCGCTAATTTTGTGATGATAAGTAAAGTCCATCATTGTGCCCTTAACTTCGCTGAGTTTACCTGTGGTAAGCTGGCTGTCATCAGTTTCGGTAAAATAATCGGCAAAAATAGTCAACTTGTGGTTTTCAACAGTAGAGTTATTGTCACCGGAAAGATTGAAATAAGCGTGGTTTGTAGGGTTAGCCACAGTGTCCTTATCACTTAAAATGCTGTATTCAAGGCGCAGAACATTATCATCTGTAAATGTATAGGTAACCTTCATTGTAAAATTACCGGGGAATCCGTCCTCGCCGTCGGGAGAAAATCTTTTAAATGTTACGCTGTTGTCTGTGGTGCAGTCAACCTCCCACGGTGTAAAGCTGAAGCGTCCGCCTCCGTGTAGAGTCCATGTTCCCTGATTGTTAGGTGTGTGGTATTCCTTGCCTTCAAAGGTGAATTTTGCATCACGTATTCTGTTTGCCCATCTGCCCACAACAAGACCCTGATAGCCGTAGTCGGGATTTGTGTAATCCTGTGGATTGTCAAATCCTAGAACAACATCGTCAAGTTTACCGTTTCTGTCGGGTACATATAGCGACTGAATGCCTGCGCCGAGAGTTTGCAGGCAAACATAGGCTCCGTTTTTATTTGTTATTTTGTAAAGGTCAATTTTAGTACCGTCATCAAGACAGCCGAATAATGATTTTTCAATGCTCATAATTACACACTCTTTCGTTAGAATATTATATAATCAGTATATATTAAATTAATATTAAATTCAATACTGTTTATTTTTATTGACTTGACATTTCAGCATTTTATTATTAGTATAAAATAGTAATATATGTTAGAAGATATTTGATTTAAGGGAGAAGTTATGGAATATATTATTGCTGTAATGAGGTATATTGCTCCGGTTGCCGCAGTGCTGATACTTGCCACCTGCATAGTGTCGCTTTTCCGCAACAGACCGAGAGTGCATAAAATGGCTCAGCTGGTTGACCAGAACAACGCAACGATTATAGACATTGACCACTGGGAAACATCCATAGGCAAAAGTAAGTCAAATGATATTGTTCTGCCGTTTCCGTCGGTTAGTCGTTTTCATGCAGTTATTGCGAAAAAGAGGAATGACTGGCTTATTACCGATACTTTTTCAAAAACAGGGGTGCTTGTTAACGGAAAAGAGATTGAAAAAAGCGCAGTCCTTGAGGACGGAGATATTATTACAATAGGTGAAATTCCTATGAAATTTCAGTGTCAGGAGGCGCTTTCCTCCAAACGCAAGCAGAAAATACGCTCCGATGCCCGTCAAAACGCTTCTCCGAGAGCAGGGGCAGTGGCTTACGGCGTATTAGTTGACATAAAAACGCACCGTCCGATTTATCTTAAAAAACGTGATGTACTGATAGGCAGGGGAAATGATGCGGACATACAGATTATGAGCCAGATGGTAAGTTCTCATCATGCTCGTATTCATCAGACCAGCAGAGGCTGGGCGTTGTCAGACCTTGACTCCCACAACGGTACAAAATTAAACGGAAGATATATTAACGAACCTCAGCTTATTTTTGACGAGGATATGATTACCTTCGGTGACAGGGTGTTCATATTCTATGAGAAATAGGAGAAAATCTATGGCGAATAATAAAATAAAAAAAATGCCTAAAATAAAGCCTGTGAATAACTTTTTGCTTTTATTCATACTGTCAGTTTTTCAGGTTGCAACAGGATTTATCGGGGCAAATACAGGCGACAAATTTCAAAGCAAGGTAATGCTTGCTCTGCTTTGTCTTGTTGCTCTTGAATGGGTGTATCTTATAATCTTTTACGTAGGCTTTCACCGCCGCAATTTTGAGCTTGAAATTATAGCTTTTTTCCTAAGCGGTGTGGGACTTGTTACAATAGGCAGTATTGACCCGGACGCCGCTTTTAAGCAGTTTTTTATGGTGCTTGCCGGAGTGCTGATATTTATATTTATGGTTTTTCTTATGGGTAATGTTGACCTGTGTATGAAGCTCAGAATTTTTGTAGCAGGGGGCGCAATTTTACTGCTTTTGGTAAACCTTGTTATCGCCGGCACTACAAACGGCGCGAGAAACTGGATAAAAATAGGCGGAGTAACGCTCCAGCCCTCGGAATTTGTAAAAATTGCCTTTATTTTTGTAGGTGCGGCAACGCTGGAGAAAATTCAGACATCAAAAAATATTTTTGCCTTTATCGGATTCTCCGTTGCCTGCGTAGGCGCTCTTATTATAATTAAAGACTTCGGCACGGCGCTGATATTCTTTATGACATTTTTGATTATTGCCTTTATGAATTCCGGCGATATTAAAACAATTATTCTTGCGGTGGCGTCTGCGGTTATGGGCGGAGCCATTGTGCTTAAATATAAATCTTACGTTAAAAACAGGTTTGCCGTTTACCGTCATATATGGGAAAATAATAATTATAACGATAAAGGCTTTCAGCAGTCACGTGTGCTGGTGGGACTTGCCAGCGGCGGTCTGCTTGGCCTTGGTATAGGCAACGGAAACGTCAGGTATGTTTATGCAGCAACAACAGACATTATTTTCGGTGTAATCTGTGAGGAATGGGGATATATTTTCGGCATTGCGTTGGTTCTTTCATTTGTTTGTATTGCCGTTTCGGCTTTGGTAAACAGTATTGCCGCCCGCTCAACTTTTTATTCAATCGCAGCAGTGGCAGGCGCAGGAATGCTTTTGTTCCAGACTGCACTTAATATATTCGGTATTACCGATATTCTGCCCCTTACAGGCGTAACGCTTCCCTTTGTAAGTCAGGGCGGTTCTTCTATGATGAGCTGTTGGGCGGTTCTGGCGTTTATTAAAGCGTCTGATGTGCGCACCTATAACTATCTGGGAGGTGTGAAGAAAAGATGAAAATGATTACAAGACGAGGAATTTTCCTCTGGATTTTATCTGTTCTTTTCGTAGTGGGTCTTGTGTTTTTAACAGTATCACTTGTCAGTAACGGCGACGAATGGGTTATGAAACGCTTTAATCATCATGTTTATTCCAACGGAGAACTTATCGGAGCCGGAGCTATCTATGATACAGACGGCGATGTGCTTGCCGAGACTGTTGACGGCGAGCGTAAATACAGCGAAAGCAAAACCACAAGAAAATCAACTCTCCACACGGTAGGTGATCCTAAAAACTTTATTTCAACAGGCGTCCAGTCTATTTATGATGCAAAGCTTACCGGGTATAATCTGCTTTTCGGTGTGTATAATATTGAAAGATACGGCAAAGGCAACGATATGAAGCTGACCATAGACAGGGATATCTGTGATGCCGCTTACAAAGCCCTTGACGGACGAAAAGGAACTGTCGGCGTTGTGAATTATAAAACAGGGGACATTCTCTGTATGGTGTCATCGCCAAGCTATGATGTTTACGATGTACCTTCAGATATTGATACAAACCCCGATTATGAGGGCGTATATATCAATCGTCTGCTAACGGCGCATTATGTTCCCGGCTCAACATTTAAGATTGTTACGGCAATATGTGCTATAGAGAATATACCCGATATTTACGACAGGGAATGGGAGTGCCACGGCGAGTATCAGCCGGAGGAGGGCGTTGCCATTAAATGTAACGCAACCCACGGCAAGATTAATTTCAAAGAGGCTCTTGCAAAAAGCTGTAACTCTGTTTTTGCACAGGTTGCTATTGAACTTGGTCCTGCAAAGCTTAACGAAACGGCTAAGGAATTAGGTATCGGCACATCTGTTTCAATAAGCGGTTCAATAAATTCATTTGAGGGCAATTTTGCATTGAAGAAAAGCGCCGGCGACGATATTGTAGGCTGGACAGGAATAGGACAGGGTGAAACACGCATTGCGCCGATTACCATGCTCAGAATTGTCAGCGCCGTTGCAAACGACGGTAAGGCGGTTTCATTTAACATTGTAGATAATCTTGCAAATCAGGCAGGCAAGGCGCTTAATATCACCCTGCCCAATAATCAGGTGGAACTGCTGAGCAGTGATACTGCGACAAAGATGAAAGATATGCTCAGATACAATGTTAAAAATCAATACGGCGACTACAATTACGAGGGTCTGCATCTTTGCGCAAAAAGCGGTACGGCGCAGATTGACGAAGTAGATGCTCACAATATTGCGTGGTTTACAGGATTTATGGACGATAGCGAGAATCCTTATGCCTTTGTTGTTGTAATTGAGAACGGAAATTCCGGCAGTCAGACCGCCGGTCCTGTTGCAAATAAAATTTTACAGGTAATAGTTTAACTGCAGTTTAAATTATTACTGCTACACTGATTGATAAGATAGATGATAGAAAATAACGAAAAAGATATAAACATAGAAAGAGCGTTTCTGCTTAGCGTTGATACCGGCGGTTTTGACGCAGAAGTTTCTATGGAGGAACTCTGCCGTCTTGCCGAAACGGCAGGAGCGCAGGTGGAAGGCACATCAATACAGAAACGCCCATCGCCGGAGGCAGCAACCTTTGCAGGCAGGGGACTGCTTGATGAAATCAGAGGCTTCTGCCGTGACAACGAAATAGATTTGATTATTGCTGACGGAGAACTTTCCCCGGTTCAGGTAAGAAATATTGAAGATATAACAGGGGTGAGAGTAGTTGACAGAACTACTCTTATTCTTGATATTTTTGCCAAGCGTGCTCGTTCAAGTGAGGGTAAGCTTCAAGTTGAACTTGCACAGCTAAAGTATTCTTTGCCAAGACTTACAGGCAAGGGAACAAGCCTTTCACGTCTCGGAGGCGGTATAGGTACAAGAGGTCCCGGTGAAACAAAGCTTGAAACAGACCGTCGTCATATAAGAAACAGAATTAAAAATCTTAACGACGAGCTTGACAAGGTGGAAAAACGGCGTCAGGCTATGCACGTGCGGCGAAAGAAAAACGGTGCGCTGAGCGTTGCCATTGTAGGTTATACAAATGCAGGCAAATCAACCCTTATGAACGCTCTTACTAACGCCGGTGTTTTGCAGGAGGATAAACTGTTTGCCACCCTTGATCCCACTGCAAGAAAGCTTGCTTTGCCCGACGGCAGGCAGATTATGATTATTGATACTGTAGGTCTTGTTCAAAGATTGCCCCACCAGCTGGTTGACGCCTTTCGTTCAACCCTTGAAGAGGCTGTGTGGGCGGACGTAATACTGAATGTGTGCGACGCTTCCGACAGAGAATGTGTTAATCACATAAATGTTACTATGGATTTGCTTCGTGACCTTGACTGCGGCGCAAAACCTATAATAAATGTGCTTAACAAATGCGACGCTGTAACAGACGGAGCTGATTTTGACTTCTTTGAAAACAGCGTTAAAATCAGTGCGTTGACAGGAGATGGAATTGATAATCTTCTTGATGCGGTTTCAAAAGCTTTGCCCAAAAGCCGCCGCAGGGTTAAGGTTCTAATACCCTTTGACAAAGGCTCTCTTGTAAATCTTCTGCGTGAAAACGGAGAGGTTTTCAGCGAGGAGTACACCGAAAACGGTACGCTGATGGATATATCGGCGGAAATTTCCGTTCTCGGCGGTATTAAAGATTATATTATTTAAACCGGTTGCATAAAATCATTATGAGGTGGTTTTATGCAAATGATTACAATTAAAGCAAAGCCAAAAACTATATTCGGTATAATTCTCGCCGTTACAGGAATCGTGGTTATACTTCTTACTTTTATTGGCAACCATACAGGCACGGCGCCTGCATCGGCGCAGATTAAATGTTCCACCGCTGACGACAGGATATCGTATCTTACTTCTCTGGGCTGGCAGGTTGACGAAAAGGAGGAGAAGAAGAGCATTGTAATTCCCTCTGTTTTCAACGATGTGTATAATGATTATAACGATATACAGAAAAGTCAGGGCTTTGATTTGGAAAACTACAAAGGCAAAAAGGCTGTGCTGTATTCTTACAGTATTAGAAATTATAACGGCTCGGACAATGTTAAAGCTGATTTGATTGTGTATAATGGCAGTCTTATAGGTTCGGATTTGTGCGACAGTGACGCTCAGGACGGCTTTCTTATTGCCCTTAAGAAATGCGAAGATGGACAGACTTGATAAAATTATTTCACGTCAACTTAATATTACACGCTCACAGGCAAAAAATGTTATAAAAAAAGGCGGGGTGCAGGTTAACGGCGTCCCCGTTGTTAAATGTGACGCTAAATTTAGCACAGACGATATTTTTACCGTAAACGGCAGGAATGCAGGCAATGAAGAATTTGTTTATATTATGATGAACAAGCCTGAGGGCGTGATTTCGGCATCCGACGGAAAGGGTGAAAAAACCGTGGTGGATATTCTGCCCGAAAATATGAAGCGCCGGGGACTTTTTCCTGCCGGCAGGCTGGATAAGGACACCACTGGTTTTGTGCTGATTACCGATGATGGCGCATTTGCTCATGATATTTTGAGCCCAAAAAATCATATTGATAAAACATATATTGCTCACCTTGATAAGCCTTTTAATGAGGACGTTGTACGTGACTTTCAATCGGGAATGATTCTTGGCGGTGAAAAACTTATTGAGGCGGAGATTTCATCTGTTAATGAAGATTTTACTGCCGCAAAGGTGGTTTTAAGGCAGGGGCTTTATCATCAGGTTAAGCGAATGTTCAAAAAACACGGTATAACGGTAACTGAACTTAAACGTATTGCTATGGGAGATGTTGAGCTTGATTGCTCTCTCGGTGAGGGAGATTGCCGGTATTTAACGGAAAAAGAGCTGAATTTGTTGAAAAAATAAAAATTTTTTCTCATAGATTTTACGCAAATTAACGGGTTTTATTTTTATAATTGCACAATATATTGTGTTTTCGTCATTTTGACGAAAGAATACTTTATGCAAATAGCACAAAAAACTATATAAATTTTTATAAAAAGGTTGCAAATTTATCAAATTGATTGTATAATATGTACAATTGGTTTGATATTTTTTTGTGCATATTTTCAAACAGCGTTTGTAAATGTAGACAAGTGGGAGGGTAATTATGCCAAACAGATTGTTTCAGGGTATTATTAATCAAATGCGTGACGCTACTGACAGAAATATCGGCGTAGTTGACGAAAGTGCAACAGTTATTTCCTGTAGCGAACTTGGACTTATAGGCGAGGTTCGCAAGGGTATTATTTCTGCCGGAGTTTTCAATGGACTTCCGATTTGTGTGGACAACTGTACATACAAGGCTTTCGGTGATTCCATTCATCCTGAATATGCCGTTTTTGTTGACGGTATGGATGAAATGAGCAAGCGTTTTGCCGATATTATTGCAGTTTCGCTTGACCAGATTAAACGCAGTAATGATGAAAAGTTTGACCGTTCAAACTTTGTAAAAAATGTAATTCTTGACAACATTCTTCCCGGTGATATTTATATTAAGTCAAGGGAGCTCAGGTTTAATAACGATGCGTCAAGGGTAGTTTTCCTTATCAGGGTTACAAAAACCACAGATGTTTCCATTTTTGACGTTATTCAGAATTTCTTTCCTGATAAAACAAAGGATTTTGTTATTAATATTAACGAAACGGATATTGCCCTTGTTAAAGAGGTGCGCCCAAATGTTGACAGCACGGATTTGGAAAAACTTGCCCAGTCAATCTGCGATACTCTTTCAACAGAGTTTTACTGTACTGCCATTGTTGGTATCGGCACTTGCGTAACAGGCATCAAGGAACTTGCACGTTCGTTTAAAGAGGCACAGGTTGCCCTTGAGGTAGGTAAGGTTTTTGATACCGAGCGTTCTATTATCAGTTATGAGAATTTGGGCATTGCCCGTCTTATTTACCAGCTTCCCACAACATTGTGTGAAATGTTCCTCAGAGAGGTGTTCAAGAAAGGCTCTATTGATTCCCTTGACCAGGAAACTTTGTTTACAATTCAGAAGTTTTTTGAAAATAATCTTAATGTGTCCGAAACGTCAAGAAAGCTTTTTGTTCACAGAAATACTCTTGTTTATAGACTTGAAAAAATCAAAAAGCTTACCGGACTTGATTTAAGAGAATTTGATGATGCCATAGTGTTTAAAGTAGCTCTTATGGTTAACAAATATCTTGACTCAACCCCGGTTAAGTATTAATAATTTTTATAAAAAACTGTGTAACCAAAAAATGGGTTACACAGTTTTTTTAATTAAACATTTTAGAACCTTGTCAATATCCCCGTCAATGCAGATTGATTGATTTTTAATTTCGCCAGGACAGACAGCTTCGCCGTAATTGATGATGGCATATATGGAGTTGGGATTTTTTTCCGTCATACGCCAAAAGGGATATTTGATAATAACAGGCGTATTGTACCCGACACCAAGTTCAAGAAACAAGATTCGCTGACCGTTTCTTGTCCGCAAAAAGTTTTCATAACGCTCCGCTGCCTTGTGCCAGCCCTCGTCCTCCACGAATTTATCGTCGGAGCGCAGATTCATTGTCAGCGGCTTTCCGCATTTCGGGCATTTGGGAATCAGCTCAGTGGGAATTTTCATATCCCTTTGCTCTTCAAGCATACTCCGTATTAAGGCTTCATTATCATAGGTTTCGTTACAGCACGGCTCAGAGCATTGAAATAAACCGTAATCGCCCTGTGTATAGAACAGTCGCTTCTTATCAAAACCTGCTTTTTGAAAGCAGTGGTCTACATTTGTTGTTATAACAAAATAGTCTTTTTCTTTTACAAGCTCCAAAAGTTCCTGATATGCAGGCTTCGGAGCGTCCATATAACGGTTCACATAGATATATCTGCACCAATATGCCCAATGTTCCTCCGGTGAGGAATAAGGATAGAACCCGCCGGAATACATATCGTGAAAGCCGTATTTTTCTTCAAAATCAGAAAAATATTTTTTAAAGCGTTCTCCCGTATAATCAAATCCTGCGGAGGTGGAAAGTCCTGCCCCTGCACCGATTATGACAGCATCACAGCCATCAATAACGCTTATCAATTTTTCAATACTGTTTGAGTAGTTCTTGGTAGATGTATAGGTCAAGTTTTTTAAAGACATTGAATATCACCTTGATTTTGCTTCCTGTTTTTTGTTTATACTTTTTAACGGAATTTACCGCAATTTTAGCTGCCTTATCGTTTGGAAAATGAAATTCTCCTGTTGAAATACAGCAAAATGCAATACTTCTTAATTTGTTTTTGTCAGCAATCTTTAAGCATTCCTCATAACAACAGGCAAGAAGTTTTTTATCATTTTGTTTCGGCGTACCGTCAATATAAGGACCAACGGTATGAATAACATATTGGCAGGGAAGATTATAAGCCGGCGTTATTTTAGCTTTGCCCACAGGTTCCTCATAACCCTGTTTCTGCATAATTTCAGAGCATTTTAAACGAAGCTGAATGCCTGCAAAGGTGTGAATGGCATTATCAATACATCCATGACAAGGGCAGAAACAGCCTAACATTTGGCTGTTTGCTGCATTTACAACAGCATCGCACTTGAGTGTTGTAATATCGCCCTGCCAGAGATAAATACCGTTACTAACAGGTTGCAGTGCTGCAATATCAGTAATCCCTTTTTTTAAATTTACTTCCTGCAAATATTCATCTTGAACCTTTAAAAATTCCTGCGAAACAGGCTCCGGCATCCGTATATTAAAAAGCGAACGCAATAGCTTTTTTTGCTCCTGTGTGTTCGCCGGAACTTGCATATCTGCATATTCCGGCCGCTCTGAAAGCAGTTTTTTAATCAAATATATTCTTCTTTCAGTCTGATTCATTGGTTTCTTCTTTTCACGACAGCCTTTACAGGGCAGCTTTCATAGCAGTTTCCGCAATGCAGGCAATGCTCCTGCTGTATGTAATAAGGCTTTCCCTGTATAATGCAGTGCTGCGGACAGCTTCTTTGACATTTTCCGCAGTTACAGCCGCCGTAAATCATAGCATCCACTGCTGATTTTGGAATTTTGAACGTGCCTGTTTCATATTCATACAGCGTCCAGAGGTGATCTTTTTTATTGAAATAGGTCTTGCAGCCCTGTTCTTCATATTGCTTAAACTTCTTATCGCATATTGCAAGCAGCTCACGATATTCCTGCGGCGTCATACTTGCGTCAAGATCGCCGCCGCTGTCATTACAACGCTGCGAATACCGGCACGGTTAATGCAGCCGATTTTTTCCAGCGTACAATCGTAGGAGCCCGGTTTTCTGAACCAGTCGTGAGTTTCACGAAGTCCATCAATCGACAGCTGATATTTTTCACATCCGTATTTCTTAAGTTTTTTACAAACCTCATCATCAAGGTGAAAGGGATTACCGAGGATAGTAAAAGAAATATTATACTTTTTCATAAGCTCAAGAAGCTTCCAGAAATCCGGGTGAAGAATCGGGTCTCCGCCTGTAATATAGAAATAAGGCATACGGTTATAAACTTCGCAGAAGTCAAGACAATTATAGAAAGTGTCCTGCATTTGCTGCCAATTCATAGAATCTATTTTTTTACAGGTGTCTCCCGAAAAAATATAGCAATGTTTGCACCGCTGATCGCATTCATCTGTAATGTGCCATTGAAAGGAAAAATATTGTTTCATTTCGCATACCTCGCTTTGCTTATGTATATATAAATCGGTTTTGACAGATAATCGTAACCGAGAAAATTTTATGTGTTCCCGGTTGTTTTAATACCGGGAACGTTTTGGAAAAAGTTTGGCGATTATTTGTCATCTGCACCACAGGCAGAACCGCAAGCTGCTGGTTTTTCTTCCGGATTATCACCGGCGCCGCAAGCAGAACCACAAGCCGCAGCAGGAGCAGTTTCCTGTTCTTTGCTCCATTCAGCCAAATTAGAGAGTGCTATTGTTATTTCCTCCATTTGATTTTATTCAGTGAACATTCTTGCTCTCTGTACTTACTATTCTACCGATTTATTGACACTGTACAAGTACGCACTTTTTTATTACTCGGTTACTTTTTTGTGACCTTTGTGTAGTTGCAGGGATTTTAAGGCACAAAAATTTTATGATATATGAAATTCCTATTGAAAAGAAATAAATGTTACACTATAATATGAGTGTAACATTCAAATATGATGCAATATGATTTACGGAGGTTATTCATATGCTGACCAAAGAAGAATTGCCTGCTTGTCCGGTTGCAACAACTGTACAAATGATTGGCAGCAAATGGAAACTGCTAATTATGCGTAATTTGCTTACCCGTCCTTGGCGTTTTAATGAGTTAAAAAAAGATTTGGAGGGAATTAGTCAAAAGGTATTGACAGATAGCCTGCGTTCTATGGAGGCAGACGGAATTGTTGTTCGTACTGTTTATCCGGAAGTTCCGCCGAGAGTTGAATATTCTTTATCCGAACTTGGCGAGTCTATGCGTCCGATTATGAATGCAATGGAGCAATGGGGCTTGGATTACAAAAGCAGAAATTAAAAAATAAAACAACGGCGGCAGAGATTTTGCTCTCTGTCGCCGCTGTTTATTGTTATAAATACCGTTAATTAACCAAAGTATCTCTTGAGAAGACCTTCAAAAGCCTTACCATGTCTTGCTTCCGCCCTGGTTTGGCAACCTGCTACGAAAAGGTCCCCCGGACCTTTTCTCCCAAATTTTGAATTGGGCATAAAAATTTGGAGCAGCTTGGCAAGAGCCGAAGCCACTCCGTGAATGAATAGAAATTAACCAAAATATCTCTTGAGAAGGCCCTCAAATGCTTTACCATGTCTGGCTTCCGCCCTGGTTTGGCAACCTGCTACGAAAAGGTCCCCCGGACCTTTTCTCCCAAATTTTGAATTGGGCATAAAAATTTGGAGCAGCTTGGCAAGAGCCGAAGCCACTCCGTGAATGAATAGAAATTAACCAAAATATCTCTTGAGAAGACCTTCAAAAGCCTTACCATGTCTTGCTTCGTCTCTTGCCATCTCATGTACAGTATCGTGGATAGCATCAAGGTTTGCAGCCTTTGCTTTCTTAGCAAGCTCTGTTTTGCCAAGTGTTGCGCCGTTTTCTGCGGCAACTCTCATTTCAAGATTCTTCTTGGTGGAATCTGTTACTACTTCGCCAAGCATTTCTGCAAATTTAGCGGCGTGCTCTGCCTCTTCGTAAGCAGCCTTTTCCCAGTAAAGTCCGATTTCCGGATAGCCCTCTCTGTGAGCAACTCTTGCCATTGCAAGATACATACCAACCTCAGAGCACTCGCCCTCGAAGTTTGCTCTCAGGTCAGCCAGAATGTCCTCGCTGACGCCCTTGGCAACGCCTACTACATGCTCAGC
>CAYXLH010000003.1:51779-53319 GCA_964465835.1 uncultured Bacteroides sp.
ACATACCAACCTCGCTGCACTCGCCGTTGAAGTTGTCACGGAGACCCTGAACGATTTCTTCGTCAACGCCGTCAATAATTCCAACGTGATGCTCGGCAGCCCATGTGGTTTCCTCTGATGCTTCTCTTACTTCCATCTTAGCGCCGCAAAGAGGGCAGATGTCAATTGGTTCATCGCTTTCGTATCCGCATACGGGACAATAATACTTTTTGTTCATTACAATTACTCCTTTAAAATTAATTTTAATATTTATTTGCACTCAGGGCAAACGCCGCTGTAATACACATCTTTTTGCTTTATGCTAAAGCCGTCAATGCCGTGATTTTCTATTTTGTCAATCTGAAAATCAAAAATTTTTTTGCATTTTTCACATATGAAATGACCGTGAGAATTTGTACAGGCATCATAGTGAACACGCTGATTATCAATATTTACCGCTATAATCAATCCCTGTTCTCTAAGCGCTTCCAAAGAATTATATACAGTCGTTTTTGAAAAAGACGGGTTGCTGCGCAAAAGACTTCTATATATTTCCTCAACATCGGGGTGATGCGGATTATCACATAGATATCTGTACACTTCTATACGCTGGGGAGTTGCTCTGAAGCCTCTTTGCTTAAAAAGAGCAACTATATCTTTTGTATGCAATCAATCACCGCCTTTGTAATTAGTGTTACTTTGTAATAATTACAATTTAATTATACGTATTTTTTTTTATTTGTCAACATAAATTTATAAAAACGGTACAGAAAATTTTTGTTTTCTGTACCGTTATACATTTTATAATACTTTTGATAAAAATTCCTGAAGACGGGGATTCTGAGGATTTGTGAAAAATTCGTCCGGTGTATTCTCTTCCTTAATTATACCATCGTCAATAAACAAGACTTTTGACGCCACCTCACGTGCAAAGCCCATCTCGTGGGTTACTACAACCATTGTCATACCGTCGTCTGCAAGGTCTTTCATAACCTGCAAAACCTCTCCTACCATTTCCGGGTCAAGAGCCGACGTGGGTTCGTCAAACAGCATTACCTTAGGATTCATTGCAAGGGAACGAACAATTGCCGCCCTTTGTTTCTGACCGCCGGAAAGCTGGCTTGGGTATGAGTCTGCCTTTTCTGACAAGCCTACTCTTTTAAGCAGTTCAAGGGCTTTTTCGTTTGCCTGCTCTTTTGTCATCAGCTTGTGATGAACAGGTGCGAGAGTGATATTTTCCATAATGGTTTTATTATTAAACAGATTAAAATGCTGAAAAACCATACCCATATGCTGACGTACTTTGTTTATATCACACTTCTTGTTGGTAATACATTCACCATCAAAATAAACTTCGCCATTTGTGGGAGTTTCAAGCAGGTTAAGGCATCTTAAAAAAGTGCTTTTACCAGAGCCTGATGGGCCTACAATAACAATTTTTTCGCCCTGATTTATTTCGTAATTAATGCCTTTGAGAACATGATTGTCGCCGAAAGTCATTTCAAGATTACAAACTTTTATCACTTTTTCTCAGGCTCCTTTCCATAATTTTAATGAGTAT
>CAYXLH010000004.1:0-50625 GCA_964465835.1 uncultured Bacteroides sp.
TCCATTCAGAAGATAATTAAGAGGACAAGTCAATGGCAACCTTAAACTTTATCAAACGAAAGGATGTCAAGAATATTGAGTCACTCGGCAATGTAATTGCTTATTGTGCTCAGAAGTATAAGACCTCTTACGAAGGCAATCGATTGATTTCAGGAATAAATTGTCTGCCCGAAACTGCTATGAAAGAATTCATTGCAACCAAGAAAAAGTTTAATAAAACGGATGGTATGCAATATTATTATGCTGTTCAATCCTTTGAAGAGAACTTAAATATCTCTCCGTTTCTTGCTCATCAGATGGCAAGAGAATGGGCAGAGAAATGTTACCCGAATCACGAAATATATATTGCAACGCATCTTGATACTGACAATATTCATTCGCACATTGTTATCAATTCTGTGAATATGAAAACAGGAAGAAAGATACACCAAAGCACAAAAGAGCTGAATCAAATGCGAAAAATTAATGATGAACTCTGTATCAAATATGGTTTGCCTGTTTGTATTCCTAAGCAAAAGCAGAAAGTAAAACCAATGAAAGCGAAGGAATATTATGTTGCAGATGCAGGCAAAAGCTGGAAGATGCAAATGATACTTTCAATCGAATATGCAATGAAAAGAGCAAAAACAAAGCAGCAATTCATTGATGAAATGGACAAGTTAGGTTATGACATTCGTTGGACAGACACTCGAAAAAACATAACCTACATTGAAAAAGCAAACCCAAATCACAAGTGCAGAGATAATAATATGCACCAGGAAAAATTTTTAAAAGAAGAAATGGAGGAAGAATTTGAAATACGAGAAAGACTTTCAAGCCTTGAAAGAGAAGAACAGGAATATGATTTCCACTATGGAGAAAGCAGCATCGGTAACGATAGTAGAGAGCGATTACTGGAAAGCTTTGATAAACTTGAACAGCAATCAGAATCAGATGTTGAATTCGATTTTGGAAACAAAACCGGACAAAGAAACAATAGCCGGCGAATCGGAATGGATTGTTCAGCAAATCAACAAGAAGATATCGGGACAGGAAAGTACGATTCAGAAACAACTGAACGATCAGGAAACGATGATGACGGAACAAACTGGATTCGTGAAAGAGAGTATGCTTTCGGTTACAGAACAGACGAACAGTTTACTGAATCTGCTGAAGAAGAAATGGATTCCGATATTCTTTGGAACGATGATAGGAGTTCAAGTGTTTTTCCAGATAGTTTCTATTTTGTTGGAAATCTATTTAAAATAATTAATAATCAGACTCGTTATCACAGAAAGCGAATCAAATTATCTCAAAAAGAAATTGAGAAAAGGCTTGCTCATGGTCAAAAAACCGATGGCTATGAGGAGTATGAAGATTATTACAATAACGATCAATTAACTATGTAAAGGAGTGAAACGGAAAACAAATAAGTAGTGTTGCCGTATGGCAACGGAGAAAATAATTGGCAAAAAGATTGGCAATAATAGTATTGATAAAACTGCTAAAGGCGGAGATAAAATCAATACTCAAAATGCGAATGACAAGATAAGTACTGAACTTTGGATGCAGCATTTTGCCAATGCGTTGGTGAATCAGAATGCGATAGACAAAAAGACTTATAAAAAGTTAATGGCAAAGATAAACACCGAAGTCAACCGAAGATACAGTACTCACTAAAAATGGTAACAGTTCCCTAATGAACGGGAACTGTTATTATTGTAAAATAAAAGTGGAAAACAATATCATATTGACTGGATTAAATCAGGATTATGTGATATTGTCTGCTTAGAAAGGAGTAATAATTATGGATATATACGCTGTTCGTGAGCGGATAAAAAAGGAAAACATTAACTTTATGAATCTGCCTTTGCGAGTGACTTTTTATGCCCGTGTAAGTACGGAATTCAATGTTCAGCTCAACTCTCTCGACAATCAGATAACCTACTACACAGACTTCATCAAGAACAATCCCAACTGGGAATATGTTGAGGGTTATGTTGACGAAGGTATATCAGGTGTGTCGACTGCAAAGCGTGAACGATTCAATGAAATGATTGAGGACGGAAAACTTGGACTGTTCGATTTGGTAATCACCAAAGAGGTATCGAGATTTGCACGTAACACCCTTGACAGTATCCGATTTACACGTGAGTTGCTGTCAAACGGAGTGGCTGTATATTTTCAAAGTGATAACATCAACACGCTTGATGAGGACTCGGAATTGCGACTAACGATTATGTCCTCTATGGCGCAGGACGAGTCGAGAAAAATCTCTAATCGTGTGCGATTTGGTCATCATCAGGCAATCAAAAACGGTACCGTGCTTGGAACGAACAATATGTTCGGTTACACAAAAAAAGACGGCAAGCTAATGATTGATGAGGTGCAAGCCGAATTTATCCGAGAATTATTTGAAATGTATGCTACAGGCAAATTCAGTATGAAGCAGATGGAAAAGCATTTCTATCAGAAAGGCATACGAAACAGCAAGGGCAACAAGTTGTCCCATTCCACTATGGGCAACATTATCCGGAACCCCAAATACAAAGGTTATTTTGTAGGCAACAAGGTTGTGATAACAGACCTGTTCACCAAAAAGCAAAAATTCCTGCCTGAAGAAGAATGGGTAATGTACAAAGACGAAACAGGCGAAACCGTGCCTGCCATTGTCAGTGAGGAACTGTGGGAAAAGGCAAACGAAGTTTTGTATATGCGAAGTCAGGATGTTATCACTGCTCAACACAAAACAGTTCACCAAAATCTACTGACAGGCAAACTGATATGCTCGCACTGCGGCAAGCCGTATTACAGAAAAGATGCGGTTGGTAAAAATGGCGAGAAGATGTCAAAGTGGGTTTGTTCAGGTAAGATAAAAAACGGTGCAGACAGTTGTCCGTCACACGCAATTTATGAAAATGAAATCAAACCGATGATTGAGGATATATTCAAATCAGGTCAGCAGAATATTGAAGAACTTTCTGCTTGCGTGTTAAAACTTGTGTCTGAACTGCTTGATGCAAATGATAATCAGGCAGAGATAAATAAAATCAACAAAGACATTATTACACAAGAAAAAATGAAAACCAAATTGCTTGAACACAATACCAACGGCAACATTACAGATGATGACTTTGTAAAAATGACTGCTGACTGCAATACCGAAATTGAAAGATTACACCAACAAGTTGATATGCTGACAGAAACTGCAAAAACCGAACAGGATATGAAAAAAGAACTTGCCAACATCAAAGCAATACTCAAAGCAGCGGAAAAGCATATTGATGATGAAGAGATAGACAAAGCCTTTGTGGACAGGTATATCAAAGAAATCATTGTTTACCCTGAAAAAGATATAACAAGGTTTGAAATTCACCTGAACGCAGGCACTACGATTGAAAAATTCCTTGAAAATACTAAGGGTCGTACAGGTCACATAAGTAAAAAGATGATCAAGGCTTACGAAGAGTCTATGAGATAAGTAAAAACGAACCAATAAAAAGAGGCGGCAACCGCAGTTGCCGTCTCGCTTGATTTATTCGGTTGTATCATTTTCGTTTTGGGAATTAACCGTAATTGAACCGCCATGATTTGACGAACCGTAGCCGATATAGCTTTTGCCAGGATTAAGATTAAACTCCTTGCCGTCGGCAGTTTTCATCCAAAGTTTGCCGTTTTCTACACCCCAAGTAATATCAACATAAGTTCCCTGTGAAAAGACCTTTCCCTCTCCACCGGAAAGTGCATAATTACAATAGGTTTCGCTGTTTCCGGAACCTTTATAGTTATCCTTAACTACATACTCGGTTTCATCCAGCAGGAAAATCAGATTTTCAAACTGAACATCTGATGTACCATAATCCGAATCAAAGTCGGTTGTAACGTACTTTTGCAGACTTTCATCATACGTGTAAGTGCCTGTTTTGGGGCATCTTCCATCAGCGCTGCCGTCAGACCATTTAAAAGTACAGGACTCTGCCTGGTTACTGCTTAACGCCTTGGCCTCGCTATTAAAGTTAAGAGATGTAAATTTATTTGTGTCCAAATCTGTACTTATATTTGTTTTTTCAAGAAGTTCAGGTACATTTGTTCCGTTTAAAAATGCTGTATGTTCAATGGTGCTTGTTCTGTTGTAATCCCTGCCGAAAAACTCAGCTTCACTGCTGTCTGATTCATACTGAAGTCCATTTATATGGTCTACATTTTCGTTTTTAAAAACAGTGTCTGCGCCCTCATAATTTCCTTTTGAATGGGAAAGTCCGGCATGGATAAATACACTGTCAAACAGTTGGCTGAATCTGATAAACGGAGGTCTTGCAGAACGTGTTGGACCAATTTGCTCCGGCATATCGGTATAATCTGCCCAGAACAAAAGAAGTCTGGTTGAATATTCGCTTTCACCTTCAAGAACAATATCTGCGTCACTGAGTCCCCACTGAGGTCTTACCGATTCAGTAGAATACTCATTTTCTACAACAACAGCAACGGGGCGTTTGCCCTGTGCGTCAATGTTATATCCCGGCTCGCCTGTAAGGGGGTTAAGATCGCTCTGCTTTTCTTCAACTGCGGCAGACTTTGTTACTGTCGGCTTTTCCTGTGCATCTTTATTATAAAACATACCGAAGTATACGCCAGTGGCTGCTACTGCTGCCAAGACTATAATTAAAACTGCAATTAAAACGCCCTTTTTGCCTTTATTCTTCTTTTTCTTAGGCTTTCTTTCACGGACAGGTTCGTCCTCTTTTTCAAAGCCGTTTGAAAAATCCGAAACGCTGGACAAATCAAACATTGAGCTATCTGTTTTTTCTTCCCTTAAATTACTGCCGGTATTACCGCTTTGTGCAGCACCTATATCATCCTTAAGATTCAAATTAAAATCGGGTACAGAATTACCTCCGCTGTGTGATGGAGCAGGAGGTTCTAAAGGTGTATTGGCATTGGCACGTTTTTTTATTTCATCTAAAATATCTTCAAGTTCCTGTTCGCTCATAACATTCCCTTTCTTAATTTCATAAACATACTTTGTTATTATACCATAATGTTCAATAATGTCTATAATGGTTACTAAATTGTAATACTATTGAAAAGATTTTAAATATATAGTAAAATAGAAGTACAATCTAAAAGAATTGAGATGATACCATGGTAAAATGCATTCCTATGATTATCACAAATACAGGAATACTTGTTAAAGATAAGGAGAGCGACGAGTTCAGAGCTTTTAATATGCCAAATCTTGAGGACACTCCTAACATTCCTTTTTATCATCAGTTTGCGTCAAAAATTGCTGAAGACCAGCATTATTTTAAAGAATTTATTAAATCCATTTATGGAAAAAAATTGACAAAAAATGTACTTGCAATTATTGTTCCTGATGACACAAGTATGCTTGAATCAATCTTCATCAACGAATTTTTTGTAAACAGCGGAGCCTGCAAGGCGGTTGCGCAGATGACAATGGGACAGGCACTTTCAAAGGATTATACAAGATATATTTCTATTTCAAAATCGGTGAGAAACGTAATACTTCAATATATCAGCAACAATGAAGTGCGTGCCGTAAAAATGTACGACGAAACAAACTACGACGAAAAAATCATCAAAGAGGATGCAAAAAGGCTTCATATTGACATTGAGTACAGCGGCGTTCCTGTATTTATAAATAATATCAATATGAATATGGACGATTTTTTTGATATGGGAACGATAATAACGCCTAAAGATTTTATGGATAAAATTTCCGCAATAGACGTTGAAAAAAATTAATTAGCAGTATAAAAAAATCACCTTTGCAAAAAATAATACAGAGGTGATTTATATGAAAAAAAATAAAAATAAAAAGCAAATTAAAAACGATAAAAAAGTGATTGACCTGACATCTTACATTAATCCCAATGATGTTCAGTATGATACAAACGGCTCTTATACCGGAATGACAAATGACACCTTTTATGGTGACGAGCTTGAAAATCCGGTGCAGGACGCAGATGATTTATAAAACTTTGAAAATATTATTATAATTAAAGACTGTGAAGCTGACGCAATCTAAAAATTGCTAAGTTCACAGTCTTTTTTTGTTATTTTGTATGCTCATCTAGGGTTAGATAATAGGATTTGAGGAAGTGGGATTGGAAATATTTTACTTCTTCTAAATCTATTTCGTCGATTTTCTTTTCCTGGGATTTAAGGGCTATTTCAAACTCCTTATTGCCCATACGGCACTCCTCTATACACTTAATAAGGGCACTGATTTTATCCGACGCCTTAACAAGCTTCCAAAGTTCGGAATCTGAGTCTTGCTTTTCAAAAAAAGGAGTGTACTCGTCTTTAAAATCATCGGGTAGCATATTAAGCAAACGCTTTCCGGCAGTTTTTTCAATATCCTTGTAAACTGTTTTGATTTCATCGTTATAATACTTAACAGGAGTAGGCATATCACCTGTTATAACCTCGGTAGTATCGTGGTACAAAGCCAAAACAGCCGCACGGTCAGCATCATAGCTTTTGCCGAATTTCTTATTACCTATAACGGCAAGTGCATGGGCGATAACTGCCACGCAGTGACTGTGCTCTGCAATATTTTCTTTGGAATTATTACGCATAAGCGCCCAGCGGTCAATCATTTTCATACGATTGACCATAGCAAAAAAATTATACTGATTGTCCATTAAATTATTCCTTTTTGACGTGTTCGGATTATTACCGTTACCCTATATCAATGCCCAGCTCATCAAGCTGAATATCGTCAATATATGACGGTGCACCGCTCATAAGCTCGCTGGCATTCTGCACTTTCGGGAACGCCACAACATCACGCAGAGAGTCTGCGCCACAGATAAGCATAGCAAGTCTGTCAAGGCCTATGCCCATACCACCGTGAGGCGGTGCGGCATAATGGTAAGCATCTACAAGGAAGCCGAATTTAGCATCAATTTCTTCCTGCTGCATACCGAGAAGTTCAAACATTTTATTCTGCAAATCACAGTCTGTAATTCTCATTGAGCCGGAGGAAAGTTCCGTACCGTTAAGAACCAAATCAAACGACTGTGCCTTAACCTTTGACTTATCGGTATCAAGATACTGTATACTGTCCTCCATAGGCATTGTGAACGGATGATGGGCTGCAACCCACTCGCCTGTTTCCTCGTCCTGCTCAAAAAACGGCATTTCGGTTATCCACAGATAATTCCACTTACCCTCCGGAACGATATCAAGTTCTTTTGCAATAACAAGACGTAGTGCGCCCATAATTGTAAGCGCCTTTCTTGTTTTGTCGGAAATAATGAAAACAGCATCGCCCTGCTGTGCGCCAAGTTGTTCAATAAGAGCATCAAGCTCACCTTCTTTAAGGAATTTTCCGAAAGAACAGTTGGGAACTTCGTCAGCCCAACGGATATATGCAAGACCTTTTGCGCCAATGCCCTTTGCATAATCTGTAAGCTTGTCAATTTTCTTTCTTGAATATTTAGAGGCGGCGCCCTTTGCAACGATAGCCTTTACTGCTCCGCCGTCTGCAACGGCATTTTTAAACACGGCGAAATCCGTGCCGTCCGCCCAATCGCTAATATCCTGAATAAGCATATCAAAACGTGTATCCGGCTTGTCGGAGCCGTATTTATTAATCGCATCCGCAAAAGTCATACGTTTAAGGGGAAGTGCGATATCAATATTCAGAGTTTCTTTCATAAGCTTTGCAATAAAGCCCTCTGCCATCTCCATAATATCCTCGGTATCAACAAAGGACATCTCCAGGTCAATCTGGGTAAACTCAGGCTGTCTGTCGGCTCTTAAATCCTCATCTCTGAAACAGCGTGCAAGCTGAATATATCTGTCAAAACCGGCAATCATTGTAAGCTGTTTATAAATCTGCGGTGACTGGGGCAGAGCATAGAATTTTCCCTTATGAATACGTGAGGGCACAACATAGTCACGGGCACCCTCGGGAGTTGATTTAATCATCATCGGGGTTTCAATTTCAATAAAATCGTTATCATAAAAATAATCTCTTGCGATTTTTGCAATCTTATGGCGCATAAGAATATTCTTTGTGAGTTTTTCATTTCTCAGATTAAGATAACGGTATTTAAGGGTAGTTTCGTCCCCTACTTTTTCGCTCTTTTCAATTTCAAAAGGCGGAGTCTGCGCCTTTGATACAATTCTGAAATCCTCAACAAGAATTTCAATATCGCCGGTGGGAATTTCCTTATTTTTGCTTTCTCTTTCTGCAACAATGCCGACTGCGGCAACAACATATTCCGAACGTGCAGACTGAGCCTTTTCAAAAACATCTCTTTCTGTTTGGTCATTAAAGGAAAGCTGAACAATACCTGTTCTGTCTCTTAAATCAATAAAAATAAGGTTGCCCAAATCACGCTGACGCTGTACCCATCCGAAGACAGTTACCTTTTGCCCAACGTTATTCATATTAAATTCGGCGCAGTAAGCCGTTCTTTTAAGTCCTTTTATGGAGTCTGCCATTATTCCTCTTCTCCTCCTAAAAACAGTGAATTAAAATCAAAACTTTCGCCGTTGATCGTTAAATCGTCCAGAGCGTCATTAAATGTTACACTGTAAAATTTTGACACAAATGTCGTAAGATTAATATCGGTTTCGTCACCTGTCTGCATATTTTTAAGCTTGGCAAGGTCATTGTCAACCTCATTGTCGCCTATTACAACGCTGAACTGTGCTCCTGTTTTGTCAGCATATTTCATCTGTGCACGCAACGAACGCTGATTAAGGTCATAAAGAGCGGTAAAGCCTTCCTCACGCATATCTTTTGCAATTTCAATGGCTTTAAGAGTTGCTTTTTCACCTAAAGCGGCAATGAACAAATCAGGCTTTGCCGCCTGGGGGAATTCACATCCCTGGGCTTCCATTACCAACTGTATTCTCTCAAGACCCATACCGAAGCCCAAAGACGGTGTATTGGCTCCACCAAGCTCTTCTACCAAGCCGTCGTATCTACCGCCGCCGCACACGGTTCCCTGAGAGCCTATTGCATCGGAAACAAATTCAAACACGGTTTTTGTATAATAATCAAGTCCCCTTACAATCTGAGGGTTGATTTTATATTCAATATTCATTGCGTCAAGATAGTCCTTTACCTTTGCAAAATGCGCTTTACAATCATCACAAAGGTAATCAAGTACAACAGGCGCACCTGCCGCAATTTCGGAACATACAGGGCTTTTGCAGTCAAGAATACGCATTGGATTTCTTTCCAGCCTGTCCTGACAGGTAGGGCACAACTCATCTTTTCTTGAAGAAAAATATTCTTTAAGCGCCTTGTGGTACTCGGCTCTGCACTCGGGACAGCCAATAGAATTTAGCTCCAGATGAACATCTTTAATACCTAAATCATCTATTATGGATTTCGCCATAGAGATAAGCTCTGCATCGGCAAGAGGCGACTTAGTTCCGAAGCACTCGGCACCGAACTGGTGAAATTCACGAAGCCTGCCAGCCTGGGGCTTTTCGTATCTGTAACAAGAGGTAAGATAGCAAACCTTCTGGGGCAGTGTTTCGTTATTAAGTCCGTGCTCAAGAAAAGCACGGGCGGCTCCTGCCGTACCCTCGGGACGAAGGGTTATTGAACGTCCGCCTTTATCATCAAAAGTGTACATTTCCTTTTGAACAACATCGGTGGTGTCACCTACTCCTCGCTGAAAAAGTTCAGTATGTTCAAAAACCGGAGTTCTAATTTCCTTATATCCAAATTTTTCTGCATTTTTGAGAGTAACGGATTCTATATATTGATTTTTAAAAGACTCTGACGGTAAAACGTCTTTTGTGCCTTTAATTGCTTTCGTAATTAACGCCATAAAAAATCTCCTGTCTATATCTATATACACATAAATGGGTGACAGCAAAAACCGTCACCCGAATTTTATTTTGAATTATAACGTGGATTAACAATCTCACGCCACTCAAAGTCGCCTCTTTCAACGCCTCTGATTAATGCTTCCGCCGTTGCTATATTAGTAGCAAAGGGAATATTATGAACATCACACAGACGAAGTAAATCGCTGTCGTTAGGCTCGTGAGGTTTTGCTGTAAGAGGGTCGCGGAAAAAGATTAAAAGGTCAATTTCGTTGCAGGCGATACGGCTGGCAATCTGTTGTCCCCCGCCCTGTGAACCGCTGAGGAAACAGTTAATTTTAAGACCGGTTGCTTCCTGCACCAATTTGCCGGTTGTTCCCGTAGCACAGACATCGTGACGGCTGATAATGCCGCAGTAGGCTATACAAAACTGCACTAATAATTCTTTTTTTGCGTCATGAGCTATAAGAGCGATATTCATACTTTTCTCCTGTAATAATAGTTAAAATGCCTTTTAAAAAAACGTTCACATATAGTATGATATCATAAAATACAAAATTTTACAAGATTATATTTTAAATTATATATAAAATCAGTTCAGCAAAGTACCCTCTTTCTGGGCTTTTTTCTCGTTTGTGTTATGCGAATAGTAATAATCAATGATTGAGGATGTAATTTTTGCCGTTGACGTACCGGATCCGGCAAGCTCAATAGCCGAGGCAATGCTTATTTCGGGATTTTCATAAGGTGCAAAGGTAATAAGAAAACCATTGTTAAGTATTACACCGTTAACAGCAACCTGCGAAGTACCTGTTTTACAGGCAACCTTTGTATCAATCTGATTGAATATAGCTTGGGGTCCTCCCCCTGTGGCAACCATACGCATACCCTCACGGACAATCTCAAGATTTGACGAAGAAACAGCCACTGTTTCAACTGCATTAGCACCGGTCTGAGTTACGGTGCCTGTGGCGTTTGAAATACGTGATTTTACAAAATGCATCTGATAACGTGTGCCGCCGTTGGCAACAGTTGCGCTGTAATTACAAAGCTGAAGCGGGGTAAACAGATTGTCCGACTGACCGATAGCCGCCTGTACAGTATCACCGGGACGCCAGTACATATCAAATTTACTCCTGTATTCGGGACCGGCAAGAATGCCTGCTGATTCCGGAATTTCAACTCCTGTTTTCTGCCCTAAACCGAACATAGAACCATACATATTCATTTTTTCAATACCCAGCCTTTGGGCACAGTTGTAGAAATAAATGTTGCAGGAATCGCGCAGTGCAGTTCTTACCGTTTCACCGCCGTGAGAACCTGTGCACTTAAATTTCATTGTGCCTACATAAAATGCGCTTGAGCAGTTGAAGGTGGTATATTGGTCAACAACGCCCTCCTGCAGCGCAGCAGACGCCATCATTGGCTTGAATGTTGATCCGGGAGCGTAAGCGCCCATAGCAAATCTGTTATAAAGGGGCTTTTTTGAATTTTTTGCAAGTTCATTATATTTTTCGTAATAATCATTTAAATCGTAAGTAGGATAACTTGCCGCCGCAAGAATTTCGCCGTTATTGCAGTTTTCAACCACAACGGCGCCGGTTGAATTGTAATAATCAACACCTTTACAGGTTTCTTCAAGACGATCCTGCGCCACTTTTTGTAAATCCTTATCAATAGTCAGAACAATAGTATCGCCCTGAGCAGGCTCTTTTGTAATCTCCTCGGTAACATTTCCGTCACCGTCAATTGTAACATTTTTTTCACCCGGTTCCCCTCTCAGATATTCCTCCATAGCTGCTTCAATACCCGACTCACCTATTTCGTCGGTGATTTTATATCCCTGGTCTTTAAGCTCGGCATATTCCTCGGCGTTAATTTTTCTGACAGTGCCGATAATATGGGGAGCAAGAGTGGAATCCGCATATTCCCTATAAGCGACAACTCTTACATCAGCGCCAAGATACTTACTGTTATTCTCTTTAATCTCTGCCACTGTTTTATCGCTGACATCGTCGGCAATAGTAACGGGATTATCAACGGAGAACAGAAGTCTTGTAAGTTCGTAACGGATATTTCCTATTTCAAGAGCAGTTTTTTTATCATATCTTTCAAGACCGTATTTTTCCACCATTGCGTCAAAACAGTTCTGTGCCGTTGCATAGTCCTGTAAATTCAGCATATCCTTGCTTTTGAGATTTTTTATCTCTTTTTCATAATCCTCGTCATCTTTTTCGGTAATGAAAACCGCATTGCCGGATTTATTCAGTTTAAGGGGCAGATTATGTGCATATTCTTCCTTATTTTTCCTGAACAGATTAATAAGGCTGACAATAATTTCGTTTCGCTCATCATTTTCCTCTGATGAGGGGAAATATGCGGCGTCAAGTATAATACTGTTGCCCTGACGGTTAGTAACAAGAGGGTTACCGTTTCTGTCAACAATTTCGCCTCTTGCGGCTTCAATGGGCACCGTATAAGTTTTTACAGTGTTATTCTGTGCTGCATAATACTCGTGATTTATAATCTGAATATCGTACAATTCATATGCAAATCCGCAAAGCACCGCCACAATCAGCACTATGGCAACAACTGCGCGTAAACTTTTATATCTGCTTTTCACGGCAATCCTCCTTTCTTTGATAATAAAACATTAAAAAATCAATCGATAAAATCATTATTTTTGTTAAGCTTTCTTCCCAGCGGTTTCAAGATGAGATAAAAAAGCGGAGCCGTCACCATTGAATAAACGGCGCAGGGAATGTAAAAATAAAACAGGGTCCACACAGAGCCATCGGATTTTTGAATAACCATAAATATAAGCCAGTAGAACAGACAGTATAAAACAATTGAAACTGCTGTGCATACCATACTTACGGCAAAAGTATTTCTGAACACATACGTCACAAACGTTGATGAAATAAAACACACCAACATAAGGAAAACACAATTGTACCCCATATGCTCTGCGCTGACAATATCCCACAGCAAACCTGCAAAAAGCCCCAGCAGTGCGGCAGCTTTTTCATCCTCGTCAAGGCTCATAAGCACACACGCAGGAATTAGAATAAAGCAGCGTGCTCCGCCTATTTCAGGAAAAAGTCCGGCAGTGTTCTGAAGCAGTGCGCAAAGCATTAAAATTGCACAGTAAACTATGTATTTAACAGTTTTGTCCTTTTTAGTTAACTCCATTACTCGCCCTCACTTTCTCACTTTGTTCTGAGTTTTATATTATTCCTGACCCACAAGAACAAAGCAGGAGGTAATAGTACTTACATCAACGCCCGGAGTTATTACGGCATAGGACGAAATATCCGTTGCCTCGTCGCTGATTTCATCAACAGTACCTATAATCAAATCCTTGGGTACGGTTGTACTTATTCCGGCGGTACAGATGATTGAACCGTAGGTAATTTTTGTTGACGAGTCAAGATTAGCCATTTTGCATTTGCCCTCTTTGGCAAGAGAGGCAGTGCCGGTAACATAGGACATTTCACCGCTGACAATCTCGTAAGCGGAAACATTAAAATCCCTGTCCATAACCGTTTTAACCACGGAATAATCGGGATAAACCTTGTCTATAACACCCACAATATATTTACCGTAAAGAACGGCGTCTCCCGCATCTATTCCGTCGGCTTTACCCTGACTGATAGTAAAAGAGCTGTAAATATCAGCACTGTCCCTGCCGATTACGGAAGCCTGAGTAAATTTATAATCCGGATTTTCTTCTTTAAGTTCAAGAAATTCCTTGTATAGTTCATTTTGTTTTTTTAAATTTTCATAATCAACCAATTGTTCCTGAAGATCGCCAACTTGACTGCGCAGAGAAGCAATCTGCTTTTCATATTCTGCGTCTCCGCTGACATTTGACGAAATTTTGTCAAGGCCATTGCTTATTTTTGACGCAATATAATGGCAGGGAGCAAAAACAGTTCCCACAACTGTGGACTGCGCTGTTTCGCCGTGGCCGTTGGCAGCGGAAATAACCGCACCCAAAAGCAGACAGACAATTATTGCGGCAACCATTTTAAATCTGCTGCTCTTAAAAAAACTTTTCATTTAACATTCCTCTTGATTAGCTTGTTTAGTTCTATCTCGCTTGCTTATCTTGCTCTTCTCAGTTTAACCGATGTGCCCAGTGCAACACACTCAGTAGATCTGTCAGGTATGATTACAGGAATTTTTGTATGCATTTCAAGCAGTTCCCTAAGACCTCTTAACTGTCCTGTACCGCCGGTAAGATATATTCCCCTGTCAATAATATCTGCCGCTAGTTCCGGCAATGTAACCTCCAACGTTTCCTTAACTGCGGTTACGATGCTGTTAACCGGCTCAAAAAGAATTTCTCTTACCTCACCTGATGTTATTTCCATACTGCTGGGGAGTCCGTCTGCAAGATTTCTGCCTCTTACTTCCATAGCGCCCTCGCCGTCATAAGCCGAAGCAGAGCCAAGTTTAATTTTAATATCCTCTGCCGTACGTTCGCCGATAAGAAGATTATGATTTTTCTTCATATATGTAACGATGGTGTCATCAAGAGCGTCACCACCTATTTTTATGCTTTTGCTGCTGGCAATACCGCCTAAAGATACAACTGCAATATCGCAGGTTCCGCCGCCGATATCAACTATCATTGAGCCTGCCGCCTCATATACAGGCAATCCTGCGCCCAAAGCCGCCGCCATAGGCGCTTCAATAAGTTCAACTTCCTGGGCACCGGCGCTTCTTGCCGCATCCTCAACGGCTCTGCGTTCAACCTCTGTAACATCAGCAGGAACGCTGATAACAACACGAGTTTTTGTAAACATATTACGCTTGCTTGAACGGTAAATAAAATCGTGAAGCATATCGGCAGTCATATCAAAATCCGCAATTACACCGTCACGGATGGGGCGCACGGCAACTATGGAACCGGGAGTTCTGCCTATCATAGTTTTTGCCTCGTTGCCTGTTGCCAGAACACGCTTTGACTTAACATCAACTGCAACAACGCTTGGCTCCTGTATGATAATATGACCTTTTTTATCTGTAATCAAAGTATTTGAAGTACCTAAATCTATTCCTATATCTCTTGAAAAAAGCATTATGTATTCTCTCACTTTCAGCCCTTTAAATTTTCTGTCCAGCTTATTATATATTAATATCTCTCTAATCTCAATATGTAATTTAAAAATTAATAAATTTGTAAATCTATCGTAACAAAAAATAGAATTAGCCTGCATACACACGAGAAGTTAGGATATACAGACGACAACATTATTGCCCGGTAATAAATAACAGCTTATTTCACACCGTAAGGACAGGATTTTCCCTGTCCGCAAATCAAACATCAATCGGGACGGGCGACCCGTCCCCTACACAGTATAAATTACAATTTAATTGTAAATGAGTACCCCTGCTGGCGTATATCATCTATCACCGAGCCTAATATTTGCGCGTTGGTCTCGGACACGGCATGAAGCAGAATTATCTCACCCGGATGTGTAGATTCACAGATTTTAGTCAATGCCTGGGATTTATCGGGTGGGTTGGATGTATCCCAGTCCGCATAGGCAAAAGACCAGAAAACACTCTTATACCCTAACTGATTAACAAGGGCAAGGCTCTGCTGGCTGAATTCACCTTTAGGAAAGCGAAAATAACTCATTGTATAATTGTGTTCTTTCTTGATATAATTATGAAGAGTCATAACCTCCTGCTTGGCGGTATCCAAATCAATTTCATCCATAGTGTAGTGGCGGTAGGTATGATTTCCTACAATATGGCCCTCGTTTATCATACGTTTTATCAAATCGGGATTGTCTTTTGCAAAATCGTAGGTCACGAAGAAAATTGCCTTTACCTTCTTTTCTTTCAAAGTGTCAAGAATTGACGGTGTGAAGCCATTTTCATAGCCTTCATCAAAGGTCAGGCACACCTGTTTTTTGTTACTTAGAAGCCATTTTCCGCCCAGGGATGAAAAGGTTTTTTCCAGCGAAGCGGGATCTGCCGGCACCCGATGATTTTCTATATTTCCCGGCCCCCAAACAACCTTGTTTGTTGAATAATCGTTAATGCTTGCAAGCTGTGTTGCACTAGGTGCCTCGGTGGTATTGGCAGAGGGAGCATTATCGTTATTCTTTGTTGACGGCTGGGTTGTGCTTTCCGTGATATTACTTGTAGTATTATTTTCCTCAGCGTCTTTCATACTGATTGTACATCCGCAAAGCAGCAGACAACACATCAGACACGCTAAAAATTTTCTCATAATAAAAAACCTCCTGCAACAATATCTTTGTCACAGGAGGTAAAAATATTAATGGTAAAATCAGTTATGACGTCCTTTTACGTCTTCAGGAAATAATTTCTAATTTTTTAATCATTTTCACTGCTTTCAATGCTTTTCATTTTAAGATAAGCATTGATAAATCCGTCCAGGTCGCCGTCCATAACTGCGGTAATATTGCCCATTTCGTAATTTGTTCTGTGGTCCTTAACCATAGTATATGGCATAAACACGTATGAGCGTATCTGAGAGCCCCAGGCAATTTCCTTCTGGTCACCCTTTATATCCTCAATTTTTTCAAGGTTTTCACGCTCTTTGATTTCCACAAGCTTTGATTTTAACATTCTCATTGCAACTTCTCTGTTCTGATGCTGTGAGCGCTCAATCTGGCAGGAAACCACAATGCCGGTCGGTATATGCGTAAGACGTACTGCGGAGGAAGTTTTATTTACCTTCTGTCCGCCTGCACCCGAAGCACGATAAACGTCCATCTTTATATCTTCCTCACGGATTTCCACATCAACGTCATCATCTATTTCCGGCATAACCTCAAGAGAGGCAAAAGAGGTGTGACGCCTGCCGGAGGAATCAAAAGGCGAAACTCTGACAAGACGGTGAATGCCCATTTCGCCGTGGAGATAGCCGTAGGCATTTTCGCCCTCAATAAGAATTGTTGCGCTTTTTACACCCGCCACATCGCCATCGAGATAATCAAGTGTTGAAACCTTATAGCCGTGACGCTCTCCCCAGCGGTTATACATACGAAAAAGCATTTCCGCCCAGTCCTGGGCTTCTGTTCCGCCGGCACCGGCATGGAAAGTAAGAATTGCGTTTTTACTGTCAAATTCTCCGCTGAGTAGCGTTGACAGGGTCATACTTTCAATTTTCTTTTCGATTTCATCAACCGAGGCGGTACAGTCTTCCAACAAGCTCTCGTCCTCTTCCTCATCAGCCAGCTCAATCATAACCATAGCATCCTCGTACTCACTTTTAAGAGAGCTGTACGCCTGAGTTTTTGCTTTGAGGGAGCCGATTTTCTGCATAACCTTTTGGCTGTTTGCCATATCGTCCCAAAAATCAGGAGCGGCGCTCTGCTTTTCAAGCTCGGAAATTTCTGCAACAAGACCGTCTATATTAAGCGCCTCTTTTAAATTTTCTATCGGCTTTTCCGACTGGGAAAGCCTTGCTTTAAGTTCTTCAAATTCTAACATAAATTACCCACTCTGTATTTTAGTACTATAATCGGTATAATATTATAATCTATTATAATAGAAAATTCAAGATTAATTGAATAGTTTATTATATGTTAATTTTATTTTCATCAAATAATTGATTTTTTGTGTTTACATAAGTATAATAAAAATAATACACATAATATTACATTTAGGAGATAACTATATGTCTTTATATGAAAATTCCGTTTGCCCGGTCTGCGGTAAAAAATTTGAGGCGGATGACGATGTGGTAACTTGCCCCGAATGTGGAACTCCTCATCACAGAGAATGTTATAAGTCAATCGGTCATTGCTTCAACGCCTCTCTTCATTCACAGAATTATAAATATGAAAGAAATGAAGATCCGGTAAATACGCCGACGCAAACGAATACGCAGGGCGAATACTACGTGCCCGGCGGTGAAAATGTTCAAGGCGAAAAACCACGGCAAAATGCAAATGATACAAATACTCCATCTGTTTTGGGAATGCCCAATTACAGCAGGATTTACGGTTCAGAAAAAACAATAGACGGTGAAAGTGCATCCGACGTTGCCGCCGCAGTATCCGTTAACACACCGAGATTTATCAGCGTGTTTAAGAAGCTCAGCGAAACACGTAAAAAAATAAACTGGAACTGGAGCGCATTTTTCTTCGGAGAATTTTATATGTTTTTCAGAAAAATGTACAAGCAGGCAATTTTGTTTATGTGCATAAATTTTGCCGCCTTAATGGGCGGTATGGCATGCGTTTTCAAATTTGCACCGAAATACACTGCCGCAGTTAATGAATTTGCAAACGCAATGTATCAAAAGGACATTTCTCAAAGCGCTTTGCAATCGCTGGCAGACAAGGCAATGCAGAGCGCCGACGCACAAACCGCAGCAATAATAATATATGCAATATTGGGCGTATTTATCGTCTGCCGTATTATTATTGCAATGTTTTCAGACAGTTTTTACAAAAAGAGCATATTTGCCCTGATAAAAGATGTCAGCGAGAAATTAAGCGACGGTGCATCGTTTATACAGACGCCTATGTTTATGTCGGACGGCCAGGACAACCTGAGCCAGTCACAGATGAAACAGCTTTATTTAAGCAAGCGAGGCGGAGTAAGCTTTTTCGCCCCGGTTGCTGCGCTGTTGGTATTTCAAATACTGATAAGAATAGCGTCATCACTTTAAAATAAACAATCCGCCCTGTCGCAAGACAAAGTCCCGGTAAAAGGTACGGAACAAAAGGAAGGAAACAATTATGAAAATTAGAAAAGCGATTATCCCTGCGGCAGGAATGGGTACAAGAGTTCTGCCGGCGTCAAAGGCTGTACCTAAAGAAATGCTCAACATAGTTGACAAGCCGGCGATACAATATATCGTTGAAGAAGCTTTTGACTCCGGAATTGAGGAAGTTTTAATTATAACAAACCGTGGAAAAGGCGCTATTGAGGACCATTTTGACCACGCCTTTGAGCTTGAAACCAAGCTTGGCGAAAATGCATCAAAGAGCGATATACTCGACAGCGTTAAGGAATGTTCCAATTTCGGCAACATTTACTTCCTGCGGCAGAAGGAAACAGGCGGTCTCGGACACGCCGTATTGTGCGCCAAGAATTTTGTAGGCGACGAGCCGTTTGCCGTATTATACGGCGACGATGTAATTATTTCGGACTATCCCGTAACAAAACAGCTTATTGAGGCTTACGAAAAATACGGCAAGGGCGCAGTAGGCGTAAAGGAAGTCAGCGAGGACGCCATTACAAAATACTGCTCTCTGGCGGTAGAACCTCTTGAGGGCAACTGCTATAACTGCACCGATATGATTGAAAAGCCTAAAAAAGAAGAAATAATGTCCAATTTTTCTATTTTAGGCAGAGTTGTTATGCCCCCTGAAATATTTGATATTCTGGAAAAAACGCCAAAGGGCGCAGGCAATGAGCTTCAGTTAACCGACGCCATGAAAACCCTTGCTCAGAGAGAGGGCGTAACGGCGGTAGATTATATCGGCACAAGATACGATATGGGCAATAAATTCGGCATTCTTCAAGCCAATATTGAAGTAGGTCTTAAACATCCCGAAACGTCTCAACAGTTAAAAAAATACATAAAAGAAATAAGCAAAACGATTTAGGAGAAAATATACTATGCTAAAGTGTGAAAGAACATCGGTAATGAACTTTGATAACGCTATGAGAGGCGCACGCAACCCCTTAAATTCTTGGGGCAGATACGACTCGTACTATAATGAAAACGGTGAGTTTGTATTCGGTGAAAACGATTTGTCTTTGGCAAAACGTCTTTGCAAGGCAGGTACCGATCACAGAAAATTCGTAAGAATGATTTTTGTATCTGTTGACGTTACTGCTCCAATGTACTGGTGGAAAGAATATGACACATACAAGGTGGGTACCGTTGCCAATTCTACATCAACAATGCACAAAATTACATCAAAGCCCTTTGAACTTTCGGACTTTTCCACAGACCATATGAATCAGCAGGGCATTGACGCAATCAACGAAGTAATTAAAGTGCTGGAAGATTTAAGGCTTAAGTATCTTGAAACAAAGGACAAAGCCATTTGGTACACAATTATCCAGCTTCTTCCCAGTTCTTACAATCAGATGCGTACCTGCACTCTGAATTATGAAAACCTTGTAAGTATATATTACGCAAGGAAAAATCACAAGCTTCAAGAATGGCACACATACTGTGACTGGATTGAAGAACTGCCTTATTTTAAAGAGTTATTTATTCAGGAGGACGAAGACTAGCAAACTATGAATGAACCATTCAACAATCCAAACAACCGTAATTATCAGGGAGGATATTACCCTCCCCCATATCAGAATCAGACAAATCCATATAATCAAAACCAGGGCGTAAATTATCAGCAGACGGGTTATCCGCCGTATAATCAGACCCCCTACGGCTATAATCAGCCGCCGTATCAGCCAAATCCTTATGAAAATGCATACTCTCACCCCTTTGACCCAAAGGAGGCTGAAAAGAGAAGAGAAATATATTTAAGGCGAAAAAAAGAAAAAAATGAAATACTTAAACTGGGATTTGCAATAGGAATTGTGCTTGTATGCTATCTTATTATACAGGTTGTTGCCGTTTCGGTTATGTCGAGTCTTGGACTGACGGACACTTACAATTCTTCGGCAACATTTCAGTATTGTTTTAATGTAATTGCGGTGCATATTCTCTCTTTGATACTTCCTTTCGGAATATTAAGCCTTATAATGAAAAAAAAGTATGACGGACCGATTGTGCCAACAAAAAAAGTAGGGTTTTTTAAATCCTGTGTGTGGATATCCTTTGGTATGGGATGCTGTATTATAGCAAATTATATAACTAATTTTATAATCACTCTGTTCAAAATGGCAGGATACGAGCTTTCACAAGGCAGTATGCAGGACCCTGACGGCATATTCTCCTGCATTGCACTGGTAATTTCAACCGCAATTATCCCCGGCGTATGTGAAGAATTTGCTATGAGATGCTGTGCTTTAGGCTTGCTTAAAAAACACGGAAAAGCCTTTGGCGTAATTGCGGTCAGCGTTGTATTCGGCTTAATTCACGGAAATGTAATCCAATTTGTTTTTGCATTTTTAGTTGGTCTTGTACTGGCGTTCATCACTGTTAAAACGGACAGTGTTATACCTGCAATGTTTATACACACCTTTAACAACGGACTTTCGGTAACCCAGGATATCGTAAAATACGCCACCGATGAAAAAACAGCAGAAAATGTTGTTGCTGCACTATTTATCGTATGGGCTGTTCTTGCGATTGCTTCTCTGGTATATCTTATTATTAATAAGCAGCTTATCTTTACCGATAAAAAGGAAAAAGACGGCAGCGAACTTTCTTTGGGAACAAAGCTCGCTATGCTTCTTCCGGGTCTGGCAGTTCCATTTATCCTGCTTATAGTTGAAACCGCCACCACGGTAACAAAAATCTGACTATGAATACGTTTATGAAAAGAGCTGCGGAGCTTGCAAAAATCAGTGCAGATGAGGGCGAAGTTCCCGTAGGCGCAGTAGTTGTAAAGGACGGCGAAATCGTAGGAGAGGGCAGAAACCGCCGCGAAACCGGCAAAAACGCTCTTTACCATGCGGAGATTGAAGCCATAGACAACGCCTGTAAATCATTAGGCGGCTGGAGACTGTGGCAGTGCGATTTGTATGTTACTCTTGAGCCTTGCCCTATGTGCGCAGGAGCAATTATCAACTCCCGGATAAAAAATGTTTACTTCGGCGCATATGATAAAAAAGCCGGTTCCTTTGGCAGTGTTGCCGATTTTAACGCCCTGCCTTATAACCACAAACCGCAGGTTTACGGCGGAATTATGGAGGAGGAATGTGCCTCGCTCCTATCGGATTTTTTTAAAAAGTTAAGAAGTAAAAAATGATAAAAACGGTGTCTCGCTTGAGGCACCGTTTTTTGTAATGCTTTCTATAAAAAGAATATGTGATGATTTTTATTGTGATGATTTTATTGGGTAATAAAGTAGAATTCTACGCCTCCCTCCCTGTTTTCAAAGCCGTACTTGTAACCATGCAGGCGCAGTATCTGCTTGCACAAAGCAAGGCCCATACCGCAGGAATTATCACCGCTGTTTCGTGCCTTATCGTCACGGTAAAACACGTCCCACAGATTATTTTGATATTCCTTGCTTATACCCTTTCCGGGATTGAAAACACTAAGACGATAACCCGAGCTTGTTTTGCTTAAATCAATTGATATTTTTTCACCTGCGGCAGTATGCTTTACGGCATTTGAAATAAAATTATCAATTACAAGAGCAATCAGCTCTGCATTGCACACAATTTCGCCCCTGTCACAAATGCTTTTTCTTACACCAAGACTGTTTTTATCCATCAGCGGTTTGTATTTTTCAAGCTCCGCATTGATTATATCTGCAAGAAATGCGTTGTCTTTCTGAACTTTGTCAGCGCTGACAAGGCGGTTATACTCAAGAAGTTCCGACACCAGCGCACTCATACGAAGGGACTCATCATAAATTGAATTAACATACGAGGTGTTCTTTTCGGGATTTACATTTTCAATAACACATTCGCACTGATTTTGAATTATGGCAAGAGGCGTTTTAAGTTCGTGTGCCGCAGCGGCGGTAAACGCCTGCTTTGAATCGTTAAGACGTTTTGCTTTATCGTACATTTTACCTGATGCAATAAAGATCACCGCACCGGCAATGGCAAAAAGCACTGTCTGGTTTATAATGCCGTTTTTGAAAACGTCGGATTTCAGCGCATCATAATTTGTATCGTGTGCCATAACAGCATATATAGTGTACATCTGGTCCCCGATTTGAAAATTGTCAATATATTCCTCAAAGGAATCGTCGTGATTTGCCCTGTCCTCTTCGCTCATAGATGCGATTGCCGAAATGTTATCAAGGCTTGCCCTTTCGCCCAGAGCGTTATAAATGCCGTGATACAAACCCTTTTGCTTTAAATTGTAAAAGGTTACGTCAAGCATTGATGAATACTCACCGTTGGTGCTGTATTCACCGATAGGCGCTTTAACATGCTCCTCTGCTTTGCCTAATGAAAAATTAATTTTCAGCTGGGCGCTTTTATCATTAACGGAAACGAGGGTCATACTGACAGGTACGATTTCTTCATTTTTGATATTATATTCAAAAATTCCTATTCTGTTGTCATAATATTTCTTTTGGAAATTATATATTTCATTTTTTATTTCGGGAGTAAGATAATTATCTATAGGAACATAGTATTCATCACCCGTCAAATCATTTGTAAAATTAATAAACGACTCGCTTTTGCATACAACTTCACTGCCGCCTTTTATCACTGTCAGCGCAAAGGGATATCCGCCGAAATAACCTAAGTTACGGCAGTTTGAAATAAATGTATCTTCTGCGACTTCGTCAGTGAAATCGTCATACTGCGTCATTGCGGAAAATTCTGCTTCATTTATTTCCGCAGTAAAATCATTAACGGAAGATAAATATGTTTGGTCAACATACTTTTTTGCAGAGGAAAAAGTGATAACACCGCATATTATGTAAAGCACAAACACACCTGCGAACACAAAGGCAAATAATCTTTTTTTACTCATTGTCACACCTCCTCAAAACAGTAGCCTGAATTGAACACAGTTTTGATACAGCCGGCGTTTTCGCCCAATGAGCGCCTTATTCTTTTTATATGTGTATCAACCACACGTATGTCTCCATCAAAATCGTAGCCCCACACATAATCAAGAATTTTTTCACGGCTGATAACCGTGCCTTTATTTTGCATAAGATAAGAGAGAAGTTTAAAATCCTTGCCGGAAATATCAACTTGTACGCCGTTTGAAAAAACCTTTACACTGTTATAATCAACGGTAATCCCCGACAATGTCAGCCGGTTGTTTTCACCCACGCCGTTAAAGCGTCTGATCATAGCATTGCACTTCTCTTGCAAAACAGACAACGGAAAAGGCTTTACAATATAATCGTCGCCGCCGCTTTTGTAGCCTTTGAGGAAATCATTTTCCTCCCCCAGTGCCGACAAAAACAGTATGGGCGTTTTACAAAAGGTACGGATTTCACGGCACGCCTGCAAACCGTCCTTGACAGGCATCATAACATCAAGGATAATCAAATCAAAATTTTCCTTTTCAGCGGCGCAGACGGCATTTTCACCGTTTGACGCAAGAGTTACATCAAAGCCTTTAGCGGTTAAATAATCGTATATTGCTTCACGGATTTTCGCTTCATCATCCGCTGCAAGAATTTTATACATATATTTCTCTCCTTTTAGGTAAGTAAGATAATTAAGACGTCCTTATCTCTATGGCAATAAAAAGTAGTCCGGACCTGCCAAATTAAACCACGGTTCTAATTGCTATTTATTGCCCATATATAAAATATCATATACTTATGTATTTTGTGTGTCGTAAAGCAAAAAAATAAAAAAGAAAGGCGGATTGAACAAGAAGTCCAATCCGCTTGATAGCATTATTGTCTATTAGTCTGAAATGTAAGGGAGAAGTGCAAGGTGACGTGCTCTCTTGATAGCTGTTGTAAGCTCTCTCTGATGCTTTGCACATGTACCTGTTACACGACGGGGAAGAATCTTTGATCTTTCCGATACAAATCTTTTAAGCTTGGTTACGTCTTTGTAATCAATCTCGTCAACCTTCTCAACGCAGAACTGACAAACCTTTCTGCGACCTTTTCTGGGACCTTTATTGTATGCCATGGTTATTTCCTCCTTTGTGAGATTAAGTTAAATTTCTTAAAACGGCAAATCGTCGTCATCATCAACAATTTCTTCAAAATCAGAATTGTCGGCGTTTGCATAACTCGGTGCAGGCTGACTGTAAACCTGTGAGCCTCCGTCGCTTTCCGCTCTTGAACCGCAGAATGATACGTTATTTGCTACTACCTGTACCTGTTTTCTCCTGTTGCCGTCCTTGTCGGTATAATTTTCCGTCTGGATTGAACCTTCAACGGCAATCATTGAACCTTTGTGAAAATAGCGTGAAATAAATTCCGCTGTCTGACGCCATGCTGTGCAGTCAATAAAATCTGCTTTTCTTTCTTCGCCTGAACGCTGATAATTGCGGTCAACTGCGATTTGGAAGCTGATTACCGATACGCCGCTTGGTGTGCTCCTGAGCTCCGGTTCATAAGTTAATCTGCCCATTAAAGCGACTGTGTTAATCATATATTTGCCTCCTTATTCACCTTTTGCAACGATAAGTGAACGAAGAACGCCGTCTGTAATATTGATTACACGGTCAAGTTCTGCAGGGAATGATTCCTCGCAGGAGAAATTAATAAGAACGTAGTAACCCTCTGTTTCGTAGTTGATAGGATATGCAAGCTTTCTCTTGCCCCATTCTTCAACTTCACCGAGAGTGCCATTCTTAGAAATAAGGTCAGTAAACTTCTTTTTAAGGGATTCTACTGCCTCTTCACCCTTTGAGAGTGAATAAACCATAACGATTTCGTAATTCTTCAATGCCATTCTTCAGCACCTCCTTCTGGACTATTGGCCCGATATCCTCGGGCAAGGATATTTGCCTGTATCAACAAGCCTGTACATTATATCAAAAAAATTTGTGAGTGTCAATATTTTTATTTTATGATTTATATATAGGAAAAACCATAAGTAAAAAACATTTTATTGACATTGTGAAAGTTATACCATATAATAAAACTGTTCCAAATGGAACACAATGGTGATGTTATGTACGATATTAAAAATTTATTTTTATTTGACTCGCTCAGCGACAAGGAAAAAGAGTATATAATCTCCTCTTTGACAAAACGTAAAACCTTTACCAAAGGAGAAACTATATACAACGCTGACACTTTTCAGCACGCTATGGGTATATTTTTAAAGGGCAAAGCCGAGGCAGTATCGGAAAATGTCGTAAAAAAGAATTTTACCGCAGGCGATATTTTTGGTGTTGGTTCAATGTTCGGCGCAGGCGAAAAATACATCAGCGAAATTGTTACAAAAACAGAATGCGTTGTACAATTTATAACCGAGGACGAGCTTAAAAATATTTTTGAAAAATATCCTGTAACTTCAGTCAGCTACATTACTTTTCTGTCAGGCAGAATAAGATATCTTAATCAGAAGATTGCCCTTTACACCTGCAAAGGCGCTGCGGCAAAACTGTACCTGTATCTTTGCAATAATGCGGACGAAAATAATGTTGTAAAAATCAACAATATGACATCTTTAGCAAAGCTCACCTCCATCGGCAGAACAAGTCTTTACCGTGCCGTAGATGAACTTAGTGAAAGAGGTCTTATTGAAAGAAAAAATGAAATTATAAAGGTGATGTAAAATGAAAAAAGTATTAAGCTTATGTTTGGCTGTATTGATGATGTTTTCCTTTGCGGCGTGTTCCGGGGCACAAAACAGTAACGAAACAACAACGGCGAAAACAACCGCATCTCAAAAGGTTGATGTGAATGCCTATGTTATCAGCGGTCCCACAGGTATCGGCGCAGTTAATTTAATGGACAAGGCTGAAAAGGGTGAAGGCGGAGAAAATTACAAATTTACCGTTGCGGCATCCCCTGACGAGATTGTTTCCAAAATTTCAAACGGCGAGGCAGATATTGCTGCTGTGGCAACAAATATGGCGTCAAGCCTTTATAACAAGACTAAGGGCGGCGTTAAAATCATTGCCGTAAACACAATGGGCGTGCTTTATGTACTCAATAATAAGGGTGCTGAAATAAAAAGCATTGCCGACCTTAAAGGCAGAACAATTTATACAACCGGCCAGGGCGCAAACCCCGAATATATAATTAATTATCTGCTTAACGAAAACGGCATTAATCCTGAAAAAGACGTTAAAATTGAGTATAAAGCCGAGGGAACAGACCTTGTTCCCGTATGGGCGAAAGATCCAAAGGCAGTTATAATCGCTCCTCAGCCGGTAGCATCAACAATCAATGCAAAATACGAAGGTTCAACCCAAAGCCTTGATTTGACCAAAGAATGGAACAAGACTGCAAAAGACTCCGCTTTGATGATGGGATGCGTTATAGTACGCACAGAATTTTTAAACAAAAACCCACAGGCGGTTGAAACATTCCTTGCAGATTACGAACAGTCAATAAACGCCGTAACCGAGGATATTGATACCACCGCATCTCTCTGCGAGAAATACGGAATTGTTGCTGCGGCGGCAGTTGCAAAAAAAGCAATCCCCTACTGCAACATATGTTTTGTAACAGGCAGTGAAATGAAAGAACAGCTAACAGGATATCTCAATGTTCTTTATACCGCAAATCCAAAATCCATAGGCGGCTCAATGCCTGGAGACGATTTCTGGTATGAAAAATAAAATAAAAAAGCCAGTCTTAGCGGCAGGCTCAATTATTTTCTGGATAATTATATGGCAGGCAGGAGCAGAACTGGCAAACAGCAGGCTCCTGCTTAAAATTCCACTTCCGCTTGAAACCATTAAAGCCTTTATTGAAAATTGTACAAATGCACAGTTTTGGCAGATTGTAATGCTAAGTCTGCTAAGAATCATATCGGGTTTCCTTGCCGGCGTAATTATAGGGATTGGGGGCGGTCTGCTCGCCGGTCATTCGCAGATTTTCAAAAGCATTTCATCTCCTATTCTGCATTTGGTAAGAGCCGTTCCGGTAGCCGCTTTTATCATACTGGCATGGCTTTGGATACCTACAAAAATACTGCCCTCGTTCATTTCATTTTTAATGGTTCTTCCTATAATCTGGAGCCACACTCAGGCAGGTCTTGATTCGATTGACGGCAAACTTGTTGAAATGGCAAAAGTTTACGGTATGTCAAAGGGCGAAATTTTATTTAAAATAAAGTTTCCACTCTTATCGCCCCAGCTTAGAACAGGCTGTATTACAGGACTGGGAATCGCCTGGAAAGCAGGAGTGGCGGCAGAAGTAATATCAACACCCACCGGCTCTATGGGAGCATTGCTCTCGTCGGCAAAAAACGCCATTGATTATCAAAATGTTTTTGCCGTAACGCTGATGATTGTTGTGCTCAGCGTACTGCTTGAGAACTTATTAAAAATTGTATGGAAGGAACAGAAACGATGATAGAATTAATAAATGTGTCCTTTTCATACGGTGACCGTCAGGTGTTAAAAAATTTCAGTCTACATATAGAAAATGGCAGCAGAATTTGCCTTTACGGTGATTCAGGCATAGGAAAAACCACAATCCTGCGGCTTATAACGGGACTTGAAAAGACGGAAAATAATGACATCACCTGCACTGATAAAAAATTTTCCGTAGTATTTCAGGAGGACAGGCTGCTGCCCTTTAAAACAGTTAAGGAAAATATCACAACATTTTCCGCCAGTGACAAAATTGACGATATTCTCCGCAGGCTTGGAATTTATGAGGCAAAGGATGAACTGCCATCACAGTTAAGCGGCGGAATGGCACGCAGAGCTTCCATAGCAAGAGCATTAGCCGTTGATGCCGATATGTACATTTTTGACGAGCCGTTTACGGGGCTTGACGAAGACAACATTATGCAGACGGTAAAACTTATAAATGAGATTACCGCAGGAAAAACGCTGATATGCGTACTGCACGAAAAAGAATATGCAAAATTATTAAACTGCACAATTATTGACGTGCCTAAAATATAAAAGACAAGTAATGAAATCAAATCATCGCTTGTCTTTTTTTGTTATGTATTACGGATTACAATAACTGCAGGGGGAATAACCGTTATCGGTTAAACTGCTCCTTGTTCCGGTAAAATACTTTTTATTTTTCGGGCTCATTTTTTTAACTCCGGTACAGTCGGGACGGTGAAATTTTTTAGAATTAGTATTAATAACATAATCATGCACTTCCTCTTTTTCAGAGGAAGTTTTATTATTCTGTGCAGTTGTAGTAACTCCAATTAAACTGCTTTCGCCTGTTTTATAATCAATTTCTATACCCGGCTGAACATTATAGCAAAATACATTAAAACATACGCCTTTTCCGTTATCCTCCATGCTTAGCGCTTCCATCTGTACGCCGTCGCACAAAAGATTGTCTTCATTAAATACAGGCGTCACACGGTACAAAACATGGTTGTCTGTATTTGTAACATACTGGGCAACAATATTTTCAAATGGAAGCATACCCTCAGTATTCATATATCTTGTACCGGTAATAAGATTTTTTACATTGGCATTTTCACCGGTTAACTGATAGCCGATTAAATGGCATCTGTTATATAGATATTTTCCGTCAACGCAGTCATACTTGACTGTGTGCCAACCGGTGGGCTTAATCTGTCCTATTTCGCCACGCTCCTCAGTGGGCATAGTTTCCGTACAGACACATGCAAAAGCAGCGGTGCATCTGCTCAGGCTGTCAAGGTCACCATATTTCTCAAATGCAGTAACGGTATAAGAGTTCTCATCAAATTCGGGCTGATTATCATTTAGTATAACATAAGGCTCGTATGTATATTCAGGCACATCATCTATTGTATCTGCATACTGTGCGTCTGCAAATCCACTGTTTTGTCCGGTTGTCTGAATGTCAGCGGAGTTTTGTGCATTCTGACTGCATCCATAAAGCAATAGAAGAAAGCTGAGTATCAGCGAAATTATTTTTATTCGTTTTTTCATCATATCACCGTTTTAATAATATCACACCTTGCGTTTTGTATCAAGTTTTCTGTTTTCTATGTCAAATATTATTACTGCACATCCTATTACCATAACCACACTAAGTCCTGTATTAACCTGATAAGGCTCAACTATCGTGTGGGAAACATTGCTGAAAACACTTATGCTTTCAGGAAAAATGCAGGCGTACCCTCTCATAAGAAAAAAGGACAAAACACCGCAGAACATTCTGTATATAAAAAATTTAAAATAATTCATTTTAAAGCTGCGCAGTATTCCCATTAGCTGAAAATGTATGCAAAGTCCGCCGAATGCGAGGAAAAATGCACAATAATCTAGAGGGATTGAAACAGGCGAGCAAATCCCTTTTGTTATTTCAATAAGAGGATAAATATATTCCGGTATTGAAAACACGGAGCAAACTGCGCTGAAAAGCACTATGTAAGCACTCATAACAAGCAGGCTGTGAATGCAGTTCTCGGTAGATTTTACAAGAGCATCAGACAAGGGCAGATGCTTATAAGAAGCTTCAATATTAATAATTTTCTCTCTACAAAAGAGAGCGGTAATCACCCCTGCCGTCAGAGAGGAAATTACATTAACGCAATAAAGAATAAGCCCTGTTTTTGTACTTCCGTAATTAACCGAGCCAACGGCGGTAACAATAAAAGCAAGACCGCCGCAAAAGTTAAAACACATCACTCTTTGGGCAGTTTTTTCATCAATATAACCACGGACATACAAATTCTGTGTAAGAACCCCACCGCATGGAAAACCGCCAATAAGTCCTAAAATTACGGCGGTACAGCAGCATCTCGGCAGATGAAAAACCTTTTCAAACACAGCACCGAACAGCTTTTCAAATACAATACTACACTGGGAATTTTGTATTATACCTGTAAGAATAAGTACAGGAAGCAGTGAGGGTATAACAATGTTTTCACACATTGATATTCCCTCTGCCGCTCCCATTTTTGCCGCTTTATTCATTACTATAAGAACTGCTATAACTGCCGTTATGCATATTGTTTCTGCGATACTTTTTTTCATAAATCCCACCGGATAATTATATGCCGGCGAAACAGTTAATATAATGAGTACATTTTATTCCGTTTTGCTCATAACATCAAGGGGATTTACTTTTTTGCCATCAAGGAGTGTTTCAAAATGGAGATGAACACCGTCGCCTGTTTCGCAGGGAACAGATCCTAAATAACCTATCGTATTACCAATATTAAGATATGCGCCCTTTTTAACTGACGCACTTTTAAGACCGCTGTATCTTGCTATAAGCTTTCCTCCGTGGTCAACCTCAACCACAATACCATACATATCGTCGGTATATACATTTGTAACGATACCGTCATTTATTGCAACAACCTTGTCGTCCTCATCCCCTTTAAAATCAACAGCCGTATGCGCTCTGTAATCGCCCATGGTTTTATTGTAGGTCAGTTCTTCGCTGTACCCTTTTGACACCGCTTCGGTAAGAGGATATTTGTAGTAGCTTTTGTACGGAACATTATTTTTACCCTGCTCCATTGTTACCTTTTCGGTTGTGGTTTTTGGGCTTTTGACGGTTGTTTTTTCGGTTTTCTGCGCTGTGGTCTTTTGCGTAGTTTCTGTAACTCCCGTTACGGCATGCTGAACCTCGGTAGTTTCCTCAATAGTTGTAGCCTCGTTAACCGCATTATTTTTTGATGACGAATTTGTTGAAAAATAAACTATAAGCCCTAAAGCGATTATGCAAAGGCAAATCACCGAAAACAGTGCCCTGATATTTTTATTCTCTTTTTTATTTGACGTTGACATAAATAACACCTCGGTTTCATTATGCCCGAGGTGTCAGATTTTATGCATTTTGTAAAATATCAAGAGTTGTACGAACGATGTCAACGGAATTATCCTGTAAAAGCTTTACGCCGATAAAAGGCTTTTTACCCGATGAAAATTTTGCTCTGCCGCGCATTTTTTCATTAAGCGCAACAAGATATTTTACATCAACATCATTAAAATAAAATACAACTTCCGTGCCCTTTTGCTTAATTTCGTAAATACCGAGTTTCATTGCTGTATTACGAAGCAGTGCAATTTCAACAAGTCCGTAAACAGGAGCCGGCGGAATACCAAATCTGTCCGTCAGTTCATCGTAAACATCGTTTGCACTCTCCTGGGAGCGTATGTTTGCAATAGCTTTGTACATAGCCAAACGCTGTGGTGTTGAGGTAATATAATCTTCGGGAATACTTGCATCAACAGGCAAATCAATAAGGCATTCCGGTTCTTCAACGTCAGGCTGCTTTTCGCCCTTTTCCTCTGCTACGGCCTCCTCCAGCAATTTAAGATACATATCATAACCGACGGATTCCATATGCCCGTGCTGTTTATTGCCCAAAAGGGAACCTGCTCCGCGTATTTCCAAATCACGCATTGCGATTTTAAAACCGGAGCCGAACTCAGTATATTCACGTATTGCCTCAAGCCTTTTTGTAGCAATGTCCGACAGTTCCTTGCCTCTTGTAAAGGTAAAATATGCATATCCCCTGCGTGACGACCTGCCTACTCTGCCCCTTATTTGGTGAAGCTGGGCAAGTCCCATACGGTCGGCATTTTCTATTATAAGGGTGTTGACATTTGAAACGTCAACGCCTGTTTCAATAATAGTTGTGCAGACAAGAATATCAATGTCGCCGTTGATAAGCTTTTCCCATACATCGGACAGCTGTTCCTCGCTCATTCTGCCATGTGCAACACCCACATTTGCATCGGGAATTGCCTTTTTTATCTGAACGGCAATATGGTCAATAGTATCAATATTATTATGAAGATAATAGCACTGACCGCCCCTGGCAAGTTCTTTTTCCATAGCTTCAACAAGCATACCAAAATCGTACTCAACCACATAGGTCTGTACCGGGTGACGGTCACCGGGAGCTTCCTCAAGCAGTGACATATCCCTGATACCGCTCATTGCCATATTAAGAGTACGTGGTATGGGTGTTGCTGAAAGAGTAAGCACGTCAACACGGGGAAATTTTTCCTTGATTTTTTCTTTTTGTGAAACGCCGAAACGCTGTTCTTCATCAACAACAAGAAGACCCAAATCCTTAAAGCGTATATCCTTGCTGATAATTCTGTGGGTGCCTACAAGCAAATCTACTTTCCCCTGCTCCAAATCTTTAAGCACCTGCTTTTGCTTGGTGGGAGATACAAAACGTGACAGCATTTCCACCTTTGCAGGAAACGGTTCAAGTCTTTTAAGGGCAGTTTGGTAATGCTGCATTGCCAGAACCGTTGTGGGCACTAAAATTGCACACTGTTTTCCGTCGCCGATACATTTAAAGCAGGCGCGCAGAGCCACCTCTGTTTTACCGAATCCAACATCACCGCAAAGCAGACGGTCCATAGGAGCCGTCTTTTCCATATCGCCCTTGATTTCGTCGGCACAGCGAAGCTGGTCCTCCGTTTCCTCATATTCAAAGCGCAGTTCAAAATCACGCTGCATATCCGTATCTTCGCTGAAAGCATATCCCTGGGTGCTCATCCGCTTTGCATAAAGAGCAATCAACTCTTTTGCCATATCCCTGACAGAAGCACGAACCTTATTTTTTGTTTTCACCCAGTCGCCGGAGCCGAGACGATTAACCTTTACACGGCTGTCATCCTTCGGTCCTATATATTTTGAAACCAAATCAAGCTGTGTTACAGGCACATAAAGAGTATCGCCCTTTGCGTAGCTGATTTTTATATAATCTTTTTTTACATCGTTAATTTCAAGAGCGTGAATACCCTCAAACACTCCGATACCATGAACATTGTGTACAATGTAGTCGCCCTTGGAAAGCTCGTCAAGAGAATGGATTGCATCTTTTGACGATACCTTTTTATGTTTTTTCTTTGACTGATTTGTACGCGCATGAGTCATCAGCACAAATTTAACGTCGCTTAACTGAAAGCCTGCGCTTAAAGTGCCTGTCATCACGGTAACAGCACCTTTTCTGAACTCCTGAGGCGGTTTCTCGCAGAAAGTGCAGTCATATCCCATTTCCGAAATATCATAGGACAAGGCTCTTCCTGCTCTGGAGGTACCTGCCATAACAGCAACTGTATAGCCTGTTTTAAGGAGAGGGAACAATTCCTCTTTAAGCTGGGTAAGAGTACCCGACCAGACATTAAAGCTCTGACAATGAAAATTTGACAGATGTCCCACGGGAGTATCAAAGCTTCCCCTTGGCAGTGAATCAAGATACACTGCGTTACTTTGCTGATAAACCCTGCAAAGCTCGTCAAAATCAATATTGAATTTATCAATACCTTTACAGAGATTGCCGTCATCAAGAAGCCACTTGACTTCCTCATTCATCAACTTTGTCTGATTCTGGCTTTTTTCTTTAACTTTTGCACTTTCGCATACAAAAAGCATACCCTCAAAATAGTCAAAAAGACCCTTAGATTCGTATGCTAGAGGCAAATATTTATCATTGCAGTGAAGCGAAAATCCCTGACGGAGTTTTTCGCAGTCACGATACATTTTTTCTCTTGCTTTAATGGCTTTTCCTTTTAATGAGGAAGCGAGTTTTTCAATCTTGTTTGCCTGCTCCTCGTAGGATTTAAACAGCACCTCGCAGGACGGTATTATCTCTATTTCCTCCACCATATCGGTACGTCTTTGGGTTGCAATATCAAAACATGTAATTGAATCAACCGTGTCGCCCCAAAGCTCTATTCTGACCGGTGCGTCACTGCCGGGGGAATAAATATCAATAAGTCCGCCTCTTACGGCAAATTGACTTGTGCCCTCAACCTGGTCAAACCGTGAATACCCCGCCTTAACAAGACCTCCCACCGTTTCGTCAATATTGATTTCGTCCCCTGTTTTAATGGTAAAAGAACGCTGATGAAACTCCTTTGGAGGCATTGTAAACTGGCAGGCGGCGGAAACAGATGCAACCACAGCTGTATAATTTCCGTCAAGTATTCTTGAAAGAACACCGAGCCTAATATGTTCAAATTCTCTGCTTATACCCTCTACGTCAAGAAAGGTAAATTCTCTTGACGGATAGAGCAAGACGCCCTGCTGAAGCTGTGACAGATTTTCATAAAATCTGACTGCACTTGCTTCATCGGGGGTAATTATAAATGCTTTTTTATTAAATTTTTGCTGAAGTGAATGAACTGTGTGAACCTTGTTTATATCAGGAAGACCCACTGCCCCGACCGGAGTATTAAGGCTATCAATACTCTTGCCGAGGCTTGCATATTCACTGCTTTTTTCTAAGATTTCTGAAAAGCAGGACATAATTTTCTCCTTGTAAAAATTACGAATTATACAAATTCATCGCCTTGTCGGTGTCGCCGTCAAGTATCAGTTTAAGAGCCTGAGTGGCATTTTCCAATGCAGATTTTAAATCCGCCTGCTTGTCTTTAGGAAAATTACTCAGCACCCAATCCGCCAAATCATAATCAGCCGACGGCTTTTTACCTACGCCAATTTTTATGCGTGGAAAGTCCTCGCTGCCAAGACAGGATATAATGCTTTTTATGCCGTTATGACCTCCGGCAGAGCCTTTACGGCGGATACGCAGTTTGCCCGGCTCTAAATTTATATCATCATATAATATTATTATATTTTCATCGGGAATATTATAGTAAGTTGCCGCCTCGAAAACCGCCTCGCCCGAATTATTCATCATAGTCTGAGGTTTCATAACAAGACAGCGGTGATCATTAATAACTGTATCGCACACAAGAGCGTGGAATTTAAGTTTTTTTATATCAAAATTTTCTTCTCTCGCAAGCATATCAACGCCGAGAAAGCCGGCGTTATGCCTGGTCATCTCATACTTTCTGCCGGGATTTCCCAACCCGACCACAAGAAATTCCACAGGACCTTTTCTTTTAAATAACATTTTCATATGTCTCCGTTACTGTTATTTTAACTTTATGGGCACGTCTGCCCTCAACGGACACAACCTCAATATGCAGATTTTCATAATCAAAGCTGTCGCCCACATCGGGTATTTTGTCCGTATTTTCCATAACCCAACCGTTAACGGTTGTAACGTCAAGATTTTCACCTGGCTGAATGTCGAAAAATTCAAACACGTCGTCAATATTTGTGCCGGCATCAACGTAATACTGAGAATCACCGGCTTTCTCTATATCAACCTGAACCTCGTCATGTTCGTCCCATATTTCGCCCACGAGCTCCTCTAAAATATCCTCCAGTGTAACAATACCCTCAGTGCCACCGAACTCGTCAATAACCACAGCGAGATGTGTTTTATTCTTTTGGAGAATACGCAAAAGCTTTGATATTTTTGTATCTGGACTAACTGTGGGAACAGGCTTTATAATTGTACGCAATGATTTAAGTCTGCGCTGGCGTGCCTCCTCAAAATCACGATGGTGAATAACGCCGACAATATGGTCAATATCACCTATATAAACAGGCAGACGTGAATATCTGTATTTTCTGAACACCTTTTCAATTTCCGCAAGGGGCATATATTTTTCAACCGCTTCAACGTCAACACGCGGAGTCAGAATATCGGTAACATACAAGTCGTCGAACTCAATGGAGGAGCGGATTAACTCCGACTCGTTCTCATCAATTTCGCCGTCGGTATGTGCTTCATCAACATAGGTTTTTAGTTCTTCTTCTGTTACCGTATCTTTTATACCCAAACCAAAAAGCTTATTAAGCAATTTTTTCCATCCTCTGAAGAACAGATTAAGGGGCGAAAACAGTATTATAAAAAATCTTACTGCCGGGGTAATAATAACAGTATACTTTTCTGCCTTTTCCTTAGCGATGGTTTTAGGTGTAACCTCACCAAAAATAAGCACTACAACGGTCATAACTATGGTTGATATCGTTGCACCCAAATCGCTGTTATCACCTAATAAGCCGGTAAAAAACAATGTGGCGATAGATGTACTGGCGATATTCACAAGGTTGTTGCCTATAAGCAGTGTTGACAGTACTCCGTCATAATCGTCTGCAAGAGATAAAGTTTTTTCAATTTTTTTACCGTCGGTATTTTCCATCGCTTTAAGCTTAACACGGTTTAAGGAGGAAAATGCCGTTTCGGCAGAGGAAAAAAATGCCGAGAATATAACAAGTATTACTATCACAACAAGCAATGTAACATTCATTTTTTATAACCTCTTTACGTAAAAAGTAATACGATTAATTATTTATAATACGCCTTAAAGGGCATACCCGACAGGTATGCCCTCTAAACTATTTACAATTACTGTTCTGTTTTAACAAATTCAGAGAAATCTCTCTCTTCATCTGTCTTTTCAAAATTGTACATATTTTCATCTTTAACGTGTTTTGTGATATACTCGTCACGGTCAAAGAGTTCGTCTGCTTTAACTTTCCATGCTTTTGCGGCCTCAATAGTCTTGTCAAACAGTTCGTTTGCAGATTCTGGATGCTGCATTTCTGTTGAATAAGCGCCGGACACTGCTACCATTTTACTGATAGCACCGGGGTTATCAAGCACCGGACATGGGCGAAGCATATTATTGTTGAACGGCTGATTCTTTTTATACTCCATAAACAGAGGGCTTTTAAGAGCGTCAAGAACAGAACATTCTTTAATATTAACATTTGAATAATGTACGAAAGCACAAGGCTCACAGTCGCCGTTTGAATTAATGTGGAAATAGTGACGTCCGCCGGCAATACAGCCCTGAACATACTCGCCGTCATTCCAGAAATCAAGGGCAAAAATCGGCTTTGTGTGACGCCATTCATGCATTTTCTTATACATTGTCGCTCTCTGCTCGGCTGATACCATAAGATCGGTAACTGCGCCGTTGCCGGTAGGCATATAAGTAAAGAACCATGCAAATTTTACGCCCTTATCAATGAGCCAATCCATATACTCATCAGAGGAGAGAACGTCGGTATTTTTACTTGTATAGCAAAGTGAAGCACCGAACGGAATACCTCTGTCTTTAAGTCTTTTCATAGCGGCAGTACATCTCTGGAAAGTACCGTCACCACGGCGGAAATCGTTTTCTTCCTCATATCCCTCAATGGAGAATGCAGGAAGGAAGTTGCCAACCTCGCCTATTTCATCAGCAAAGCTGTCGTCAATAAGAGTACCATTTGTAAAGCTCATAAAGATACAATCCGGGTTTTCACGGCAAATACGCATCAAATCCGCTCTTCTCATTGTCGGCTCACCGCCGGTATAGAGGAACATATATGTACCAAGCTCTTTTGCCTGTGAAATGATTCTAGCCAAATCATCATAGGAAAGTGAGCTTTCGTGGCCGTATTCTGCTGCCCAGCAGCCTTTACATTTAAGATTGCAGGCGGCTGTCGGATCTATAAGAATTGCCCACGGAACATTACAGCCGTGCTTTTCAATAGCTGCCATTCTGACTGAATAACTGTTGATTGCAACATTCATTGCAGGAGGAATCAGTTTATTGACAACATCTTCATTCAAATCGCAGAAAAGGCTTTTTGCAAAACGCATCCAGTTGTTGTCGGGATCATCAAGAACCTCGTGCAGACCTGCGTAAGTTGAACGGTTAACCTTTTTAACATCTGCCATTTCAAGCAGACTGAGAATTTTTGGTGCATTTTTATTAAAATCTTTTCTGGCGTATTTAACCGCCTCTTTAACAGCGACAGTCATCGCTTTTTCTTTGATAGAAGCCATAATTTTTCCTCTCATCGCTATGGGTAACGGTAATAATCCAAACCACAGTTTATCGCAGCAGATATTGCCATTACCCTAATGTTACGGCAAAATACATTGCCGATTTTATAGTTTTAGCGTACACCCACTATAATACTAATAATTTAAAAAGTCAAGAAAATTTTCCAAAACTTAATATTTACAAAAAAGGATTAAAATCTAATTTGAAATTTAAGACGATACGTTTTATCAGTCTTGTTTTTATATATATCATTGCATTGAGCGCCCCAGCTGTCATAGCCGCCTACGCCCTGCTGACGGGCAATACAGCGCACAACGGTCTTGTTGTATTCGGGCAAGTCTTTTTTGTGCCATACATCTTCAAGTTCCTTAGGCAGATAATGGCACACATTCAGTTCCATAACCGGCTCAGCAACAATACTGAACACTTTTTTATTGCCCACAATAGTGGCATATCTTACACCTGTTCGGTTACCGCATTCCTGGGGTTTAAGATAATCAACAAACATATCATTAACAGTGGTGCTGTACAGACCTATCTTTGAACCGTTACGGCGGTCAATATAATTTTCCTCAGGACCTTCTCCGAGATAGGTTACATTTTCAAAGTCCGGCGGAAGCTCAAACAAAAGACTGACTTCCGGAATTTCAGGCAGAGAATCGTCAGGGAAAAACTGCATATCAATTTCAATTCCCTTGGATGTAATTGTGTAAACGACCTGACCTTTTGATTCCGGCTGAGTGCAGATTGTTGCACCGGAGGTAACAACGACCTTTTTGCCTTCGTCAAGAATCTGATAATTTTCTATTGACCATTTTGTATTGTTAAAGATACCCGGCGTATCTCCCGCATCTCTCCAGCAGCCAAGTCTGCTGCCTGCACGGGAACCTCTGTCGTTATCGGTAAGGGCACGCCAGAAGTTAAAGCGCATAGGCTGTGAAAGAAGCTCTTCACCGCCGATTTTAATTGAATAGAGCTGATTACGCTCCCTGCGTTCAAAACGAACAACTGCGTCCTCGCTGATAATTCTAAGGGAACCGTAAGTGTCGTCAACAAGCAGAGTCTCTGCCTCTTCAAGCTCGTCATAAACATTTTCAAATTCATTTATTATAAACTGCTCCCAGGCGACAGCGTGACCTGCCTTCGCCCATTCAGTATCCTCTTTAAGGCGCAGTTCAAGATTAAGATAACATTCAGTATTGCCTACCTTGCCCAGTTCAAGGTCAACAACCTTTTTCTCACCGGGCTGAACGTCAACCGTTACAACGCCGTCACGGTAAACGCCTTTGTCGGAACACTGACACCAATAAAGTTCATACTCATTAAGATTTGTGAACATGAATTTATTTTTAATTTCAATGATACCCCTTTCAGGGTCAATAGCTTTGAAATCAACATTCTGATAAAGCTTTTTAATTTCAGCAAGCTTAGGCGTTTCTTTTCTGTCACCGAAAAGCAAACCGTTTCCACAGAAATGCCCGTCATGTGGGTTTTCACCGAAATCACCGCCGTAAGCAAGATACTCTCTGCCCTGCTCGTCGGTAGTGAGTATACTCTGGTCAACCCAATCCCATACAAATCCGCCCTGAAGACAGGGGTATTTATCCCAAAGAGCTGTATATTCATCGGTGGAACCGCATGAATTACCCATTGCATGAGTGTATTCGCAGAGAATAAACGGTCTGCCATCTCTGCCGGTAAGAGCGTATTCCTCACACTCCCATGGCTTATAGTACATTTTACTCTGAACATCGGAAAGCTCTTTTTCATCAGGTGCTCTGTGACATTCAAAATGAACAAATCTTGATTTATCCTGCTCTTTTAACCATTTATACATCTTTTTTGGTGTTTCGCCGCCTAAAGACTCGTTGCCCAAAGACCAGCAGACAATGCAGGAATGATTTTTGTCTCTGTGATAAAGAGCCTTGATACGCTCCATACACGCCTTTTCCCATTCAGGGCGGGAAGCAGGAAGCTGAGGACAGCCTATAATTTGAGACCAGCCTGTGCCGTGAGTTTCCATATTATTTTCATCAATAACATAAAGACCGTATTCGTCGCAAAGTTCATACCATCTTGGCGCATTGGGATAATGTGAAGTTCTTACGGCGTTGATATTGTTTTTTTTCATAATTTCAATATCCCTGCGCATAACCTCTTCACTCATATATCTGCCGGTTTTGCAGTCAAATTCATGACGGTTTGTACCTTTGAAAACAATACGCTTGCCGTTAATTCTGATGATTCCATCCTTTATTTCAACAGTTCTAAATCCGGTTTTGGCGGAAATATATTCAATAGGCACGCCGTTATTTTTCAGCGTAAATACAACGGTGTAAAGGTGAGGATTCTCAGCGCTCCAGGGTGTTACATTTGTAACAATGGCCTTAAGCTTTGTAACGTGGTCCTCATTGGCATACTGACTGTCAAGAGCCACCACTGCGCCGTCGGTATCAACAACGCTCATATCAATACTCAATCCCTCATAAGAACCGTTTGTTTTAACTGTAACGTCAAGATATCCATCACGGAGAGTTGAGTCCGGCTCTGCGTGAATTTCAAAATCACGGATATACTCCTTTTCCGTTGTGTAAATATAAACATCACGGAAAATCCCGCCCAGACGCCACATATCCTGGCATTCCAACCAGCTTCCCGTGCACCAGCGGTAAACCTCAACGCCTATAACATTTGAACCTTCTTTAAGATAACGTGTAATATCAAACTCACTGCGGTTAAAGGTTGATTCACTGTAACCTATTCTCTCACCGTTAACGTAAAGATAAAATGCTGATTCAACGCCTTCAAAGCAAAGCACTACTCGCTTTGAAAGCAAGGATTTATTAATATGAATCCTTTTAAGATAACAGCCTACCGGATTATGCTTTGTGGGCGCATTTGGAGGACAGATGTCCTCGCTTCCCTCCCACGGGTAACGAACATTACAATACTGCGGCTGGTCATAACCCTGCATCTGCCATGAGTAGGGTACAATAACGCTGTCCCAGTTATGAGCGTCATAAAGGGGCTGGGCAAAGTCCGAGGGTCTGTATGCATAATTCTTATAAAGCTTAAACTTCCACTTACCGTTAAGCAGCTTGCATCTTGAAGAAGCGTAACGGTTTGCCTTCTTTGCCTCGTCAAAATTATCATAGGGCATCAGGGTTGCATGCTGAGGAAGCTTGTTTACTGCAACAATTTCCGGATTGCTTTGCCATTCAGTATACCCGTCAATAAAATTTCTTTCCATATTTTCTAACTCCATATCATATTATCTTCTATGAAATTTACCTTCCTGATAGCCTTCCTGCTTAAAACAGACAGCCACTGAACGGAAAAATATTTTCAAATCTAGTTTTATGCTCCAATTGTCGCAATATTCCTTATCAAGCTTCATTTTTTTCATAAGAGATATACTATCCCTTCCGTTAATCTGCGCCCAGCCGGTAAGCCCGGGACGAAAACGGTACACTCCGTACTCAAGTCTGAGCCTGTGCGCCCTGATTTCACTTGAAATAAGCGGACGGGGACCAACAAAACTCATATCGCCTTTAAGAATATTCCAAAGCTGGGGAAGCTCGTCAAGGCTTGTCTTTCTTAAAAACTTGCCGAATTTTGTAATATACTGATCTGGATTTTCAAGCTCGCCGGTGGCGCAGTTAGGGGTGTTGTTTTTCATGGTCTGAAACTTGTAAATAGTAAACGGCTTGCCGCCTCTGCCCCTGCGCTCATGACTGAAAAACACACTGCAGTCCGGGATAAAAAAATTAATACAACATATAGCAACAAATAACGGCGACAATACAACAAGTGCCGTAAATGACACAACTATATCAAATAATCGTTTCCATTTTGTAGGACCGAAATATTTTTTTAAAAAATTTTTCATATTCATTCCTCTGTAACCACATTTTTAACTGTGCAAAACAAGGTGCAAAGCTCAATATAAAGTGGTCGATTATAGGGATTATACCATATAGGATAAAGAATTGCAATTTATTTGTAGAGAATTATAATAAATTATCAACTTTTTTTAAAATATGTCTAAAAGGTTGCAAAATGTATTTTCAAACTATATAATTAAAGCATCAAATTTTGTGCTATGAGGTATTAAAAATGAAGAAAATAATTAAAAGCTGTATGTGTATTATTCTATGCCTTACAATCGGTTTTACTCTTACAGGCTGTTCAAGTGCCGAACTTACTCAGGATAATGTTACAGAAACAACAGAAAGAGTTGAAACTGCGCTTAAAGATTTTGACACAAAAAAACTTGAAAAATATGTTGACAGCGATACTCTCAGCTACATTTTAAAAATGGCAAAAGGTCACGACCAGTTCAGCGAATTGGGAAAAGCCATATTTGAAAATCTTGAAATTGAAATTGATTCAATAAATCTTGAAGAAAAAACTGTCACCGTTTCGGTTAAGAATAAGGATTTATATAGGATGGCGTCGGAATTTGCACAAAATCTGTTAAGCAATTATTCATCAATGCAGCTTCTTAACAAGCTCAACGACGATGAATTTCTTGACAGCGGTCTTGCCGAACTTACACAGGGCATCGCAAACTCACAGATGAAAGATGATGCAGTTCAGGTAACTCTTACCATTACACAGGGCAAAAAGAATCTTGTGCTGGGCTTTGACGAAACTGCTGAGGACGCTGTTTCCGGCGGTGCATTAACCGCTATAAAACAGCTTGTATAAATATATTATATAAAACAATTTAAAAAAAGTAGTGACAAAGAGTTAATTTTGTGTTAATATAGTACAAGCGTGTAAATTATCCCAAATATGAGGTGAAATAAATGGCTAACAAATTCGTAACTGCTATTTTCGGAGATTACTCAAAAAAAGAAGTAAAAAAACTCCGTAAGAAAGTTGACAAAATCCTTTCCCTTGAAGAAAAATACAAGGCAATGGATGACAAGGAACTTTCTTCTCAAACACAAATTTTTAAGGACAGACTTGCCGCCGGAGAAACGCTTGATGATATTCTTCCGGAGGCTTTTGCTGTTTGCCGTGAGGCGTCAGACCGTGTGCTCGGAATGAAGCACTTTGAGGTACAGCTTATCGGCGGTATCGTTCTGCATCAGGGCAGAATTGCTGAAATGAAGACAGGTGAAGGTAAAACACTTGTTGCTACTCTTCCGGCATATCTTAATGCTCTTACAGGAGAAGGCGTTCACATCGTAACCGTAAACGATTATCTTGCAAAGCGTGACTCTGAATGGATGGGCAAAATCTACCGTTTCCTCGGTCTTAGCGTAGGTCTTATCGTTCATGAAAAAAACAACGCAGAACGCCAGGAAGCATACAACTGCGACATCACATACGGAACCAACAACGAAATGGGATTTGACTATCTTCGTGACAATATGGTTCAGTATAAAGAACAGAAGGTACAAAGAGGCCACATTTTTGCAATTGTGGATGAGGTTGACTCAATTCTTATTGATGAGGCGCGTACTCCTCTTATCATCAGCGGTAAGGGCGACCAGTCAACAGACCTTTACCGTCAGGCAAATGCTTTTGCAAAAACTCTTAAAATGGTTAAGGTTGCAAAGATGGACGAAAAGGAAGACACCGAGGAAGTCTATGACGGTGACTATGTAGTTGACGAAAAAGCACGTACTGCTACTCTCACTCAGGACGGTGTTGCAAAGGCTGAAAAATACTTCAACGTAGAAAACCTTATGGACATTGACAATACAACTCTTCGTCACCACATTGACCAGGCTATCAAGGCTATCGGCGTTATGACAAGAGATATTGATTACGTTGTAAAAGACGGTCAGGTAAAAATCGTTGACGAGTTCACCGGACGTATTATGGAAGGACGTCGTTACAACGAAGGTCTTCACCAGGCTCTTGAAGCAAAAGAGGGCGTAAAGGTTGAGCACGAAAGCAAGACTCTTGCAACAATCACATTCCAAAACTACTTCCGTCTTTACAAGAAGCTTTCAGGTATGACTGGTACAGCTGCTACCGAGGCTCCCGAATTTGACGAAATCTACAAGCTGGACGTAGTTGAAATTCCCACAAACAAACCACTTATCCGTGATGACAAGCCGGATGTTATTTTCCAGACAGAACAGGGTAAGTTCCACAATGTTGTAAAGACTGTTAAAGAGTGCAATGAAAAGGGACAGCCTATCCTTGTTGGTACCATCAGCATTGAAAAGAGCGAACGCCTTTCAAAGATGCTTAAACAAGAGGGCATCAAGCACAATGTACTTAACGCAAAGAACCACGAGCGTGAGGCTGAAATCATCGCTCAGGCAGGTAAATACGGAGCCGTAACAATTTCAACAAATATGGCAGGACGTGGTACCGATATTATGCTCGGCGGTAACGCAGAGTTCCTTGCTAAAGCACAGATGAAGAAAATGAAGTTCACAAACGAGCTTATTGCAGAGGCAACCGGTTTCGGTGAAACAGACGATGAGGAAATTCTCAATGCAAGAAAGACATTTGTTGAGCTTGAGGCTAAATATAAGGAAGAAATTAAGGACGAGGCTGAAAAGGTACGTGAAGCAGGCGGTCTGTTCATTCTCGGTACAGAACGTCACGACGCACGCCGTATTGATAACCAGTTAAGAGGACGTTCAGGACGTCAGGGCGACCCGGGTGTAAGCCAATTCTATCTTTCACTTGAGGATGACCTTATGCGTTTGTTCGGCGGCGAACGTATGCAAAAGATGATGGGAAAACTCACCGACGATGAGGATATGCCTATTGAATCAAAACTTATCACAAAAACAGTTGAATCATCACAAAAGAAGGTTGAGGGACGTAACTTCGGCATCCGTAAGAATACACTTCAGTACGATGATGTTATGAACCGTCAGCGTGAGCTTATCTACAAACAGCGTAATCAGGTTCTTGACGGTCTAGATTTGACCGAAACCATCACCAAGATGCTGGACAAGAATGTTGAAGAAACTGTTGCAAATTATCTTTCAGGCGAAACAAAGGATGATTGGAACATTGAAGGTCTTAAAGAGAGATTTAACGGCTGGATGCTTACCACAGATGAAGATTTCGCTAACAAAGAGGAACTGAACATCACCGATGTTACCGAGCTTATTCAGGACAGAGGTCACAAGCGTCTTGAAGAAAAAGGAAAGATGCTTGGCAATGAAATGTTCCAGGAATTTGAGAGAATGGTTCTTTTGCGTAATGTTGACACATACTGGATGGATCACATTGACGCTATGGATGAACTCAAGAGAGGTATTCACCTTAGAGCATACGCTCAGCGTGATCCGGTTGTTGCATTCCGTATGGAATCTTACGATATGTTTGACGAAATGACCGCTGCAATCCGTGAAGACACAGTTAAGATGATGCTTACTCTTATGCCGAGACATAAGGCAGATGTACAGAGAAAAGCTGTTGCCAAAGTTACAGCAACATCATCAGGCGGCGATGAGGGCGCAAACGTAAAGCAGGTTACAATCCGTAAGGAAAAGAAAATAGGCCCTAACGAGCCATGCCCCTGCGGAAGCGGTAAAAAGTATAAGAAGTGCTGTGGCGCTCCCGGAAAAATCAATAATAATAACGAATAATTATATATTCATCAAAAGGACTGCACAACTTTGTGTGGTCCTTTTATAATTGTATACATATTAATATATTTACTATTGACAAATTAATTAAGTAATGTTATAATCACTTTGTTAATTAAAAGCTTTAAAGCGATAAAGTGTTTAATATTAATAAGGAGGGCGATTATGACACAGCGAAAAGGTAATTTAATGAGCGTGCGTGATGACGTAAAGGTGCTTGACGCAACAATAAGAGACGGAGGACTTTGCAACAATTTTGAATTTACGGACGAATTTGTAACCGAGCTTTATAAAGCAAATATTAAAAGCGGCGTTGACTATATGGAGTTTGGATATAAGGCAAGCAAAAATCTTTTTGACCCGGAAAAATTCGGCAAATGGAAATTCTGCAATGAAGAGGATATTAGAGCAATCGTAGGCGAAAATGTATCGGATATGAAAATTTCCGTTATGGCGGATGTTGGAAGATGTGACTTTAAAACAGATTTTCTTCCTAAAAGCGAAAGTGTAATTGATATGATAAGGGTTGCCTGCTACATTCACCAAATCCCTGCCGCCATTGAAATGATAGAGTATTTTCACGATTTGGGATATGAAACAACCTGTAACATTATGGCTATTTCACAGGCTAATCAGAATCAAGTTGAAGAAGCACTCGGTATGTTAAGCGAAAGCCATGTTGACGTAATTTATCTTGTTGACAGCTACGGCTCCCTTTACCCGGAGAACGCGGCTTCTCTTGCAAACACCTATATTGAAGCGGCGGAAAAATACAATAAAAAAGTAGGCTTCCACGCTCATAACAATCAAAATCTTGCTTTTGCAAACACTATTGAAACAATGTCTTACGGTGTATCTTTCCTTGACGCTACCGCAATGGGCATGGGCAGAGGCGCCGGTAACTGCGCAATGGAATTACTTTTAGGATTTTTGAAAAACCCTAGATACAGCCTTTACAGCCTGCTTACCTTTATTGAAAAATATATGATTCCCCTTAAAGAAAGCGGAATAGTATGGGGCTATGATTTACAGTATATGTTCACGGGACAGCTTAACCGTCATCCCAGAGAGGCAATGGCTTTTACCGCCGAAAACCGCTCCGACTACTGTGAATTTTACAAATCACTTTTGGAAAACTTCTAAAGATTACATAAAAAAATCACCCGGTTCGGTCAATCCAAATCGGGTGATTATATTTTTGCCATTAATAGGTAATACAGTTTGTGGTAATGTAGTTTACGCCCAAGTCAACAAGTTTTTCCATAACCGCCGGATCGTCAATAGTCCATGCACCCATTTCAAGACCCGCCTTCTGACATTTTTTAATTATGTTATCTTCGTAATTTTCCTCTTTGTTTCCGTCAAAATCAATTCCGCAGTTGCCGATTTCCTTGGCGATGTCTATACTCTCGTCTTCTATTTCATGAACAAGATAGAACATATCGTTTTCAGGAAACATCTCTCTGAGCTTCATAAGATTTTCTTCATGGAAAGAAATAAACACAGGAGCTTTAAGGGAAACGCCGTACTTGTCAACGCTTTGAGCAATTTCGTCGTAATGCTCTGTATTATTCTTACCCTTAAGTTCAATAACAGGAATCATAGAATATTTTGCACAGGCTTCGAGATACTCGTCAAGGGTACAAATTCCGAGATTGGGATAATCGCTCACATTATTCCCGTTATCTGTTACATATGTTTTCAGCTCATCATAAGTAACTTTTTCAATATTGACGGTTTTATCCATCATACGATATGTATTAACATCGTGCTGAACTACCCATACGCCGTCTTTTGTGCGGTAGATATCGCACTCTGCGCCCCAGTAACCGCTTTCTCCTGCTTTTTCAAAAGCAGGCAGGGTGTTTTCCGGAGCCACAGCCCTGAAACCTCTGTGAGCAATCATTTTTATATTTTCGTTGCCTGCCATATCCGTATCGGCAACGGATACCACCTCGTAAGGTGTTGTTTTACAGTACCAGTTCAATACTCCTACACCTGCTCCCACAAGGGCAATAATAAGAGCCAGCAAAACGCAGAGAACTATTACTATTACCTTTTTCTTTTTTGACCACTTTTTCTTTTGAGCATCACTCATCTTTATCATCCTTTCTGTGAGGTTCAAATTTTATACGCTTATTTTCTTCTTCAAAAGTATTTTCATAAGTCCAGTGACCGTTAACGCCTTTTGCACGGCAACCAAGAACAAAATGAAGCTTCGCAATGCCGAAATCAATGCTTTTGTCAGAATAAGGTTCCTCTACATAAGCGGAAAGCACATTGTTTTCGTATCGGAATTTAACGGGTCGTCGGTTAACCGACGACGGCGCCTTTTCCACAAGCTGCATTGCGTATTTATAATACTCAGGAAGCTCCGTATCGCAGACTTCGTACATTTTCTGATAAGGTCTGTTCTGTTTATGAAGCGTTTTGTACATTGTTTTTTCCTTTAGGCTAAGGCTGTCTTTAACATAACCAACAGTTATAACGGCATATAGCCTTTCCTCTTTAGGCAGTTTAAGCATTGTCAGAACTTTGTTTTCATTATAAGTGTCTGTAGCCCAGCTTGTTCCCAGACCGTGATAAACACATTGCAGAATAATGCTCTCGCCGTAAAAGCCACAGTCTTCACGAACTTTCTGCGTATCTGTTCCGCATACAGCAATCATGGAAAAACTGCCTGTAAATAATGTAAATGCCGGTCTTGCGTCATCAATGAAAATGAAATGCAGTCCCTCGTTTTCATTAACAGCGTCCACCATTTCCTTAATAACATTCTTTACATCATCACTGAGAGCTTTTGCTCTGTACGTTCTGCGTGAACGGCGCATATTAATTGCTTCAATATATTGGCTGTTGGTCATATATTCACATCCTTGCTTAAGCAAACGAGATGAATTCGAACAAGGCTAAAACGGTTTGACTTCGCTTGCTTATCTTAGGTTAATATAGTAATTATACCATAATTATAAGTCAAACTCAACATTATACTTTTTTATCCATACATATATTTGCACAATATATGCAAGAACCTGAACTCCGCGCATAAGCTGTCCGTACCATGGCTCGCTAAGAGAGTCGGGATTTTCCATAAGCGCACGCACCGCTGTTATATCAAGTATATCATAAAGCTCACAAGATTTATCACTAAGCACAGCGTTCATCATTTTATTTACCTGCTGGGTATAAACAGGATTAAAAGTTTTGGGATAAGGACTTTTTTTACGCCAGGTAATGATGTCAGGCAGTTCGTCTTCAAAAGCTTTGCGCAGTATCCCCTTTTCCCTGCCGTTAAAGGATTTTATGCTCCACGGCATATTATAGGCATACTCCACAATTCTGTAATCACAGAAAGGCACACGCACCTCCAGGGAGGACTCCATACTCATAACGTCTTTTCTCACAAGAAGTGTCTGCATAAACCAATCCATATTTAGTACGAACATCTCACGCATACGCTTTTCAAGAGGAGAATCCGTATCAAGATAATCCGTTTTTCTAACCGTATCAAGATAGGCACTGTGAGCGTAATCCTCACCCTCCGGGAGAAAACCGTTTTTAAGTATGCTTCTACGTACGTCGGTGCTTCTTGACCAGGGGAAAGTTTCCTCAAAAAGTACTTCTTTGCGGTGATACCAGGGATATCCGCCGAAAACTTCGTCGGCACATTCACCTGAAAGGCAAACGGTAAACCGTTTTTTAACATCTTTACAGAACAAAAGCAGACTTGAATCCACATCGGTAAATCCGGGGCAGCCACGTGCTATTGCTGAATCAATCAGTGCGTCAGCAACGTCAATATTATTAAGCATAACATTTGTATGCTCGCTGCCGATATAATCCGAAATCAGATTTATATAATCCGAATCCTTGTTTGGCTGAAAACTGCTGGCTTTAAAATATTTGTCGTTGTCGTCATAATCAACAGAATAGGTGCTTAATATCTGTCCCTTTTCCTTAAAATAATCCGACGCAACTTTTGAAATAATAGAGCTGTCAAGTCCGCCGCTTAAAAATGTGCAAATCGGCACATCGGACACAAGCTGACGCCTGATAGCATCAGTTACGAGAAAATGGGTGTGCTCCTGCGCCTGCTGCTGACTGTCGGTAAATTCCTTTGCCTCCAAAAGCCAGTATTCTTTAATTTCAATCTTACCTTTTTTTAAGGTCATATACGACGCCGGAGGCAGCTCCATAATATCTCTGAATACGGTCTTGCCTATGGTTTTGGCAGGGCCAAGCATAAATATCTCATTAAGCCCCTGTCTGTCGCATACAGGCTCCACACCGTCAACATAAAGCAGACTTTCCATTTTTGATGAAAAGGCAAATGTGCCGTCTTTATGGGAGTAATAGAGTGGCTTAACGCCTATTCTGTCACGGCATATAAACAAATCACGGCTGTCCCTGTCAAGAATGGCATATGCATAAATTCCGTTGAATTTCTGAGCGCTTTTTTCTTTCCATTTGTCATACGCTTTCAGCACAACTTCGGTGTCACAGGAGGTGTCAAAAGTATATCCGTAACTTTTAAGCTCATTTCGCAGTTCGTCGGTATTATAAAGCTCACCGTTATATACTATCGTATACTTGCCAAAATGCATCGGCTGTGCGCCGTTTTCAACATCAATAACGGACAGCCGCCTATGAATAAGAGCATAATCACGCTCTATAATCTCTCCTCTTGCATCAGGTCCTCTCGTTTTAAGGGAGTTGCTTATTCGCCAAATCATCTCCCCTGAATCTCTTAAATCAATTTTGTCGCTGAGTATTCCAGCAATTCCACACATAAAATCACCTCGTAATATTATATGCATTAAATTTTTTTATGTACAATTTTTCAAAAAAGTATTGACTATCTACAATAATTATGCTATATTACTAAAGCGTTGGAAATACGCTGGTGTAGCTCAGTTGGTAGAGCAGCTGATTTGTAATCAGCAGGTCAGG
>CAYXLH010000005.1:0-47602 GCA_964465835.1 uncultured Bacteroides sp.
GTGCTGAGAAGCAGTCATAACGTCAACAGCTTCAAATTCTGTTACTTCACAGGCAGGTTTAGTGTACATCTCTTTCATAAGAATGTATACCTCCCGTTAATATTTGGGCCGTTCCTGCAGTTACCTGCAGGAAACGGTTATTAAATTAGTTTGATAAATATTAGTATGTGAATACTCCGTTGTCATAATCAGAGTAGATTACAGAAGTTGTAGCGCCCTTCTTAACTACTATGAATGCCTTAGCTGTAGCCTTACCTGTCTTAGAGGTAATACCATAGTTAAGAGCAAACTGATCAGCACCTGTCTTGGAAGCATAAGCTACCTTAACAACGCCTGCGTCAGCAGCAGTACCATTCTTACCAACGTTATCAAGATCAAGGTCAGCATCACTCAGATTCTTACCATATACAAAACCTGCGTTAACAAGTGTGTATCCGCTAGGTATATTTCTTGTAGCGAGGAAAGATACCTTATGAGAACCGCTAATCTGCTTAGCGCTTACAATGTTAACAGTAGGAACTGATGAAACTGCATCAAATACAGGCTCAATTGCAATGTCAGAACCTACGAAGAATGTATAAGTATCGCCGTAGCCAACATTTACGCCGTCAACAGCCCAAGCTGTTGCACCCTCAGCATATACTGTAACTGCAGTATCGTAAGGAATTGCGCCGTTTGTTACACCAGCAGGAAGAGTAAGAGTGCCTGATGTTGTTACAGTGTAACCTGTTTCAGCAGCTTCATACTGAGCAACAACTGTTACTGAATCAGTGAATGAAGTGATATCCTGTGACCAGCCGGAGAATGTATAACCGTCAAGTACAGGTGCAACAGGCTCGTTTGCTGCAATCTTAGCTGCAACTTCATCGGCAGTGCCGGTGAATGTAGCAAATACGTTACCGTAATTATCAGCAAACTTAACTGTAATTGTATTCTGACCAACCTCTGAGAAGAGAGGATTGATTGTTACATCGTTAACAGCAGCTGATGTGTAGGTAGCATCGGTAGATACGATCTTGCCGTTGATTTCCCAACCATCAAACTTAGCACCATCAAGAGGTGTTGCTGTCAATGTGTATTCTGTACCGTAAGCGAGCTTGTTGTTTGTGTCTGTTGGAAGACCAGCAATTTCGCCAAGGTCTGAAGAGTTAACTTTTACGATGATACCAAGAGCAGCAACAGTGTCGCGCTTCTCAGTTTCACCACAACGTGAACATGTGTAAACTGTGTAACCGTCTTCTCTGATTGTAGGAGCAACTGTCTCGCCCTTTACCCAATCATGACCGAGAGGATCGATTACTGTGTCAACAGAAGAAATAACTTCGTTGCATCTTGTACATCTAACTGTTGTGTTCTTAGAACCAGCTTCTGTACATGTAGCTTCCTTAGTTACTGTTTCAACAGCTTCGCCAGGATTATGGCCAAGTTCGTTTGTGTAATTATCAACACGGGTTTCACCGCAAGCACAAGTGTATGTTGTGTAACCCTTTTCTGTACATGTAGGCTGAGTTACAACACCCTCGCCCCAAGCATGCTCGTGTTCCTTAACAGGAATAGTTTCTTCCTTAGTCTGTCCGCAGACTGTACATGTATGAGTTCTGATACCTGTTTCGGTTTCAGTAGGTTCTTTAGTTACAACGCCCTCATCCCATGTGTGGTTTCCTGTAGCAGGAATAGCCTCTGTACGGGTTTCGCCGCCTACAGTACAAGTGTAAGTCATTACACCGTCTTTACCGCAGGTAGCAGGAGTAGTAACTTTGCCTTCATCCCATGCATGAGCAGTTGTTGTCTTAACTTCCTCATAAGTAGCGTCAGCTGTTACGTCAGCAACTGTTGGCCAAGCATAAGTGTAGTGGTTGTCGTCGTCTGCAGTAGCTGCTGTGTTAGCAGGAACTACTACGTCTGCAGCAGCAGTGCCTTCAGCATAAGTTGCTTCAGAAGCAACAGTGCCGTCAGCATACTTAAATGTTACTGTGTACTCAGTAGGCTGAGGTTCAGTCTGGTTCCACTCATTCTCTCCGAAGAAAGTCATCTTACAAGAACCTGGACATTCAACCAATCCATCTTTAACAGTACCATCCTCATTCCAAGCTTTAGATGTACAAGACAAGCTTGAAGAACCGTTCCACCACATAGGTGCATAAGTTGTTGTGGATTCACGGTTTGTACCGTCTTCTTTTACTGCGGTGTAGAAACCATAACCCCAGTTCAAAGAACCGTTTGAACCGATAGTATTATCAGGGTCACCCATATAAAAGTCAATTGGACCTTCACCAACAATTTTAAATACATAAGTAGCAAGAGGAGCTCTGCCTTCATAGGTGTAACCGGATGAAAGGTCGCCTGTTTCCGGATTACAGAAATAATCATCATGAAGTGATGAAATGTCAACTGTTTCGCCATCAGGAGTTACAGCACTTTCATCCATAACATATCCTCCGCCGAAATCAGTAATAGCAGCGTCTTCCATATCAAGACCATAGAAGGTATCACCGCTCATTGCAGTTAATTTATTATAACCGCCAAGTGTCATTGTACCGCTCTTAGCTTCGCACTCGCTTACTGTGCCAAGTGCATAGGCTGTTCCACGTCCCTGCTTATAGCTGTAATAACCTGCAGGCTCAATATTGTCTGAATAAGAAATACGTGCTTGCAAGGTAGTAACAGTAGGTACATTATCCAAAGTACAGGTAACTGTAAAATAATCACCTACACCATAAGTGTAGTCTGCGTCAAGATTTGTAAAGCCAAGATCCGGATAAGTCTCAAGAGCCTTATCTGTCTTAGCCTTTGACAGTGTAATTGTTCCGGCTTTTGCATCATACTCAAGAGGAACATCATAAAGGCCACACAAAGTAAATGTTTTACCGGCAGCATTTGAATTATAGTCGCACCAGTCAGTTGCATCATCAGCATGGAAAGTACCGAGCTGAATATCGATATCCGGTGCGTAATCGCCGGGAGCTGCAAGGGCTGTAAATGGTACAGAAAATGCTGCCATCAATACAGCCAGGAGCACAGCAACGGCTTTTTTAAAAGGTTTTTTCACTTGGAATTTCCTCCAATACTTATATTAAGTTAATAAGTTTATCATAATGTTACACTGCTGTAATTCACGGTCTTATTCTTAAATACATTGAATACAGATGTATCTAAATTATCGACATAACCGTCACCATTAAAATCACAATAGATGTTGTACTGGCTCTTAGCAGTGTTAAATGTGGTTTTGTCAAGGTTATCGACGTTGCCATCTTTGTTATAATCACAAATAACAATTCCAACCGCGTCAGCAGTAATAACATTATTGACTGCCTTATTAGCTGAAACAACAAGTGTAACATCTCTGTCAATAGTGGTAGGACCGCTTATTGACATAGTGTATTCACCCTCGGGTAACCCCTCAAGTGTATATTGTCCGATATCTGATGTAGTATCTGAAATAGTTTTTCCGTCCACGGTAACAGATACGGTAATACCTGCAATACCTTTAAGCATTGAATCACCTGCAAGGTCACTTGCAATATTTACAGTACCTGTAACGGAATAAACATCGTTCTGGAGCACCGGAGACATATCACAGGTCATTGGATACTCTGCGTTGGGGGCGAGAGTATATGCCAAATCCGTGCCGTCGCCGAAATCTGCTCCTACAAGGGTGCACTCTGGATCATCGGAGACTATAAAAGCCTTCTCAAAATCACAGTCCTCAGCTATAACTACGCTGAGAGAAGCCAAAATTGTGCCTTTACTGTTCACCGGGGAACAGTCATCGTTGGTGGAAATAAAGCCGAATACCAATTTACCGTCCTCATTAAGAACGCCGCAGCTTTCCGTAGCTGTTGAAGCGTCTTCGCCGTAAACAGAATTTACGGTAAGAGAGGAAATATAAGTACTGCTGTAATTAGCAGTCATTTGGAACATAGATACGTTCGCCATGCCGCTTAAAACGACATCTACGGTATAGGTACCGGGTGTAAGGGTATTTCCGTCAACTTTGCTTCCTGCTGAATCTGTAAACCGGGCTGTTAATTCAGGCTTTTCCTTACCCAAAGTTCCTGTCACAGCCCCTGCCGTAAAAGGAAGCAAAAATATAGTAGCAGTAAAAGCTAATGACAAGAGGGTAGCAATTAACCTATTAGAAGTTTTTCTCATAATTACCCCCAATAGTCTTTAGCTTATTTATTCAAAATAATCAAATCTGTTGTATTTTTCCAATTAAGAAAATAAAAATTAAAATATTCCGGCGCTGGGAGAGCGCCAACGAACATTATCCGAATGGCTTGGGGAGTCTTCGGATAATATGTTCTGTCCGGATTATCTGTTTAGTTGGGAGACCTCAGATAATCAACGTAATCCGTATTTTTGAGTATAAATTGCGAACTCAAAAATTAAATAAATACCTATTTTCTGAGTAGGTTGGGTTTACCCAAAAAATAAATTAATACACATTTTCCGAGTAGGTTGGGCGAACTCAGAAAACTAATTAATCCGTATTTTTATAAAATAAAAGCAAAATACACCGGCTGCATAAATATTAAATTTACACAGCCGGGATAACACATTTGGGCAAACGCCCTCACCGTCAGGCACGCCAACAGGGATATGCACACACAAAAATCATTAACTGCGCTTAACTTTCATCAAGCGTATTTGCTTCTGCCTGCCGTATCCGCTGAAAAACGCACGTAAAACGTGTGCCGGCTTAACGCCGATAATAAATATACTCTGTTATCAATAGTATATTATCTGCTTTTACAGGTTTTATCTTAATATTATTACATTAAAAGCCCGTTTTTCTACTTTTCTCCACCCGGGCACTGCCCTTTTGGCAGTTAAAACCTGAATTTATTTCAGTTACAGGACAGCGGAAATAACATCCGCCGTCCGACCTCAACCGTGTATCACTAAGGTGATAGTGAGATTATATTATATTTTAGTCAAGAGAAAAACTTGTGTAGGCAATCATCTTATTTTTAAATACGTTAAATAAGTTTTTATCAAGACTATCTACATAGCCATCGCCGTTCAAGTCACAATAAACATTGAATGTTGTTATAGCAGCATTAAATGTTGACTTATCAAGGTTATCAACACCGCCATCCTTGTTGTAATCACAGATAATCATTGGAATTTCTACGCCTGTTACATTGGCAGTACCTGTAAGGGTTACAGTTCTGTCAATAGTTGTAGAACCTGTGATGATAAGCTCTGTTGTTCCTGCAGGAACTTCTGCAGTGAATGTACCGTCGTCAGCAGATGTACCAACTACAGTACCGTCAGCGGTTGTGATATTGATACCAACAATACCCTTGCCGTTAGATGCAGAACCGTCTGTTACGTTAGCAATCTGGATTGTACCGCTTACAGTAATAGTATCAGCGCCAGTTGCTTCAGTAAGATTATTCTCTGCAATCTGAAGGTTCTTCTTAGCATTGTATGTGTCTGTAACCTTAGCGCCATTGTCATAAGCGTTAGCGTTACCCTTCTGAGCTATATCAATAGCATTACCAAGAGCGTTAACGTAGTTAGTCCATGACTCTGCTGTATAAACAGTATCGCCCTCGTTAACAAGAACGCCGTCTGCATTATATGCACCGTATTCAGCCGGCTGGTTAGCAGCACCTGTTACAGTGTAGGTTGTTACTTCCTTAGTAGTTGCAGGAGTAATCTCTTCACCTGTTGTTTTGTCAACAACTGCAGGAACCTCTACTGTCTCAGTAACTGATGACTGACCGAGAGCTGAGTATGCATAGTTAGATGCACATACGATTTCTGCTTCAAGCTTGTCGCCGATATATCCGCGAGCCTGCTCGTCAGCAATTGCTTTATATCTTGTGAATAGAGCAATAGCTTCACGTACCTGAATGGATGATGCTTCTGTCACATATTTAACAGTAGGATTACCCTTTTCGTCAAGTACATTTTCGCCGTTTTCATCAACAACATTTTCAGACCAGATGAGTGATTCTGCTGTCTTAGCAACTGTTACCATCTTCTCATAGGTAGCAACATTGTAGTTAACATTGTTAAGATCTTTACGAGCTTCTGATACGTTTTTATGGATATCAGCAGCAATTTCAGTATTAACACTGCCACGAGCAATACTCATCCAATAATCAAGTCTGTCAATAGCCTGCTGATAAAGACCACGGTATTCAGTACCATCATTTTGCTTAATTACTGTGTTGGATTCAGCAAGTTTGTAAACCCATAACTGCTCTGAACCGTTCATAGCAGTTGATGTTGTCTTATTACCGTTAACGTCTCTGTAAACAAATTGTTTTTGCTTGTAGAGAGGTTCTTTCTTGTCGTTTACAGCCTGAGTTGATGTCTCAGCAAGATAAGGAGCATCATAAGATGTTGTATCCCACTCTGTCTCATAAAGAGGTTCGTTAGCAAGATACCAAACACCGTCATCGCCCTTTGTAACTGCCTGACCTGTTGCATCCTTACCGTTTGTTACGTCGGAATCAGCAAGAGCTGTTGCAGTGTAGATAGGCATTGTCATCTCTTCATTCCAGAACCAGTAACCATCTGCTCTTCTTGTAGCGAATGCACTAATGTTACCAGGTAATGTTTCAGCATTGCATGGCTTATAAGCTTTATCGCCCTTATTAGAAGTTGTAGTTGATGTCTTAGCTTCTGTAATAAGTGTGCTGCCCAGCTTAGAAGCAGTATTGGTATTAAGAGGTGTAGATACTACTGCAAGTGCATTTGAGAATGCATCCTGAAGTGATGTATATACATTAGTACCATCTTCCATAGCCTTAAAGTCAGACTGCTGGTAAGCAGACATTGATTTAAGTCCGGTATTGTAGGAGTTTGTAAGTGTCTGAGCACCGGTATCATCTGCGATATACATATGAATTGTGCCAAGGCCGCTCTCATTGTTGTTGAACAATGAAACCTTCATATCGTATTCGTCAGTTGAAATCTCTGTAGTACCATCGTAAGTAATCCATCTTACATATTTCTCCTGCTGAGGAGTAAGAGTAATCTTATCCATTGAAAGGAAGAAACCTGGAGTAGGAGTACCGTAAGAAATAGATGTATGAGCGCTGTTTACAGTGTTACCTGCCATGAACAATGTTGTAGGCTGCATGAATACGGCTTCATAAGTATATGTCTTATTACCTTGCTTATCCGGAGCAGCTTCATCTCTGATAACACCCTTTACAAGACCTGCAGCCATTGCCTCATCAATAGTGAATGCAACGTGAGCACGTGTTTCAAATCCGTCAGCACCTTTAACAGTATCAGGAAGATTTTTAATTTCTTCTGCTGTGTAACCCTGACGCATGTTCTTTGTATTGAATGTGTTACCATCATAATCTGTTGAATCAGCGCAGATTGTACCTCTATTCCAATCAGTAGTTGCTGTTCTGTAGTCAAACAGTTCGTTGTTGAGGATATCACCGTTTGCTTTGTTAATAGAAACATAAGCCATAGATGTATCATCTGCTTTAGCAGTTATTTCAGCGTTTACTGTTGTACCGCTTACAGGCTGATAAGTTGTACCTGATGTAAGATAGGTAAAGATACCGTCAATAGAACAGTTACTACCGCCGACAATACTACCGAACATGTTTGTACCTGTGTTATTCTTTGTACGAAGGCCGAGTTCATCAACTGAAGCAGGGTCTGACATAGGAATAATAAAGTTATTCGGGAAAGTACCGTCAAGACGATTCTTTGTTCCGAAGCTATCAGGGCTTGTTGTAAATTCGTTAGAACTATTCTTACCGGCAATAAGTGAACCGTCAAATGACTTACAATCACCTGATGTACCTGTATAAAGTGTATTCTTCCAGTCCTTCTCACTTGTAAGATACAGGTAAGCTTTTGTCTGAACATCGCTGTACTTCGGATTTGAAGGAGCGGCAGGAAGTGATGTACCGTTCATCTTTGCTTCAAAGATGTCATAAGTAATTGTGAATGTGTAAAGCTGAGCTGTAGAAGGAGCAGTACCAGAAATATTTACTCTCTTTGTTGTATCAGGAGCAATAACGCCGGTGCTGTCGCCCAGTGTGATGTTAGATGGTGTGTTACCATTTTCATCTTTAACTTCAACGCTTGTTACATTGATGAAATATCTGTCATCCTGCTGGATATTTCCATTCTTGTCTCTGTAGAATCTGTTAAGACCTCTTGCGTTGTTAGTAATATCAAGCTTTGTTGTTGTAAATGGCTGACCAGATGTAAGACCTGACTGAGAAGCATTTGCAACCTTTGCACTTGCCATATTCAGTGTATGGTCAGACAACTGAGGTACGAATGAAGGAATGAAGTTGTTAACAGCTTCAATTGCGAACATTGCACCTACCCAGCAGCCGTCGGCACCTGCTTTAGCAGATGTACCATAGTCTGCGCCGCCGAATGCTTCATAAATGTTACAGATAAGTACGCCGAGAATACCGGTGTCTTTTCCATCATCCGAGCCGTTTGCCTGTGAATAGTGGGCAAGAGTATCAACGTGAACGAGTGAATCGAACGGAGCTGATGATTTGGTGAATGATGAAGTATCTGAATCATAGTATGAAGAGTAAGGCATTACATAAGTATAGCCCTGTCCTGTATATCTTGCACCAAAGAGAGCATTTACAAGAGGAGCAACAACGTCATCATATACCATAACGTCGATACCCTTATTTGCGATAGGATCTGAAGTGCAGATTACAAGGAACTGCTTAATGAAGTTTGTGATACCGTTGTTTTCGCCGATATCAAGGAAGCCCTTAATAATCTTATTATAGATAAGGTCATAAGAACTTGCCTGGCCCTTCTTGCTTTCTGTACCGTACTGAAGAGTACCAATTGCAGGGAAGAGATGGTTAACGACGAGGTCTAAGTTAGTCCACAAATCGTTATTGCTGGAAATCTGGCATCCACCGTTGCTGTTAACTATACCAAGAAGTGAAGCTACGGCTTTACCTGTTGTTCCATCTGCAAAGTTGTCTGCAGAAGCATAATAGCAAACAACTGAGTTAAGAATTTCAAAAATAGTGGTTTTGTCTGTTGTAACGTCTGTCTTATAAACATTCCATTCAGCACCTGACGTTGTACGGCAAGGTACGATAGAAGAAATGATATAGCCAAGAGCGTCACGGCACATAGGCATTACAACGTCGTCAAACAATGTGTAAGCGCCGTCGCCGCTGATATCAACATTACCTGCAACGATCTGACCGTTGCTGTCTTTTGACCAAAGAACTGAATAGTCCTTATCAGGAAGTACGTAGGAGAGATACTCTTCAAGAGCAACAATAGCTACGCCTTCTGCGTCCTTACATGAATCCCACTTTTCATCGTGGATAGGTTCTGTATCTTTAACATTCTGAATGCAAGCAATAAGGAGAGGAACCAAAGCCTCTTCTGCAGTTGCTTCAGTAAGGTTGCCTGACTTAGTTGTAATGTTATTCTTTGCATAGAATCCGCCGAAGATATTTTCGTCGGTTACATTACCAACATACTCTACCATTGCACAGATATTGCTTACAAGAGTAGATGTAATAGTATCAATATCGGTTGTATTGCCGGTAGTAGCCATTGTAGGTACAGAAAGATGTGTTACAACCTTGTCTTTACCGTCGCCAAGACCGATATTTGCGCTTTCAGGGAACAATACCTTTGTTACTGCAACAAGAGCATCGTTGAAAGCTGCTACCATATTACTATACTGAGTAAATGCGGTGTCAAAGAAATCTGATAATTCTTTAACGCCTGTCTGTGAAAGATAAAGGTTGATAGGACCTGTCTGCATATTGAAGTACAAGTCTGCAAGAGGATTGTAACGAAGTTTTGCAAACAACTGAGTTGAATCAATATCCTGCCAGTTGTTCTTAGGATCGCTTACAACTCTTCTGTCGTACTCAAAAGTATGCTTAACATTAGCAAGGAATTCTGCTGCATCAGCACAGTTATATTCTGCATATACAGCTTCAGCCCATGCTTCTACATTTGCTGCAGAGTAGTTTGACTTCCAGTCAGATGTGTTCCATGACTTGTTGTCGCTCATCCAATAATAGAACTGGTTATCAAAGTTTGCACCTTTGCCTCTGTCAACATTATAGTTAACATGAACAAGGCTGAGTGTTCCCTTGAGAACTGTGTCCCATGCAAGCTCAAGAGCCTTAAATGCTACATCAAATAATGTATCATTCTTTGTAACAGAAAGCTTCTTGTCTGCGTACTGAAGAAGAAGTATGTTGTTTTCCATACCCTTTTCTGTTGAATATACAAGGTTAGGATCATAACCAAGAGCAGTTGCTGCTGCTGCATAATCAACATTATGAGCTTTCATATAGTTGTCAATTTTTTCTCTGCGGTATGCTGATGAATCATTTACCTGAATCATAACAGGCTTGCCGTCTTCATCAAGAACAACATCACCGTTTGCATCTTTCTTTTCAACAGAAATCATTTCAGGATATGTAACAAGAACGCTGATTTTATCAAGAAGCTCTGATGTCATCTTGCCGAAGAGCTCGGTATCAAATTCCCAAGTACCGTTTGTTGTACCGAGATTAACTTTAAAGTCAGCAATTTCCTGATCTGTATACCAGTTTGTATTATTCCAAATAAGGTTTGCAACAATGTTGTAAACAAGGTTAGACTGGTAACCATCCCACATACCTAATGTATTCTGGAGAAGTTTATAGATGTTGCCGCCGATAAAGTTTTCAAGGATACCAAGGTCCATTGAACCTTTAACAAACTGACCGATTACGTTTTTACCGCCAAAGTCGTTAGAGTTGACGTAAAGTGTTTTTGCAAGAGCCATAATAATGTCTTTTGCATTATTCTGTGAACGATAGCTGCGTCCGCACTTTGAGAAAACTTCAGAACCGCTTGTTACAGACGGAAGATTTGCAAGAGGACTGAGGTCAAGGTTTTTAACGTCACCACCTACGATGCCTCCGTAACTGTCAAGAATTCCGTAAACCTGACGTACTGCGTCAAGCAAGCCGTCAACGCTGTCAAAGTAAGCATCAATAGTGATTGTTGCAACTACAACGTTCTGGCTGAAATAAAGGTGATCTGAACCAAGAAGTTTTGTCATAAGATCGCCAAGATAAAGGTCTGCATAATCCAAGAATGCTTCTGCTGTCTGCTCGTCTGTTGTTTCAGCCCAAGCCATAAAGTTAGAAGCAAGGTTGGAATCGTTATAATCATCTGATGATTTAGCGTAGGCAGTCAATGCACCTGTAAAACAGGAAAGTGCTAAAACCACTGATAAAAACAAAGCTATCAGTTTACGTGAAAATGTTTTAGATTTAGATTCCACTTAATTTCTACCTCCATAAAATTTTAATACGAATAATAAGGATAACATTATCTAATGACACTGCTGTCACAATCTCTGACCAATTGCAAATTATCGCAAAAGACTGAGGGGCATCATGCCCTAGTTCATATAATGGTAATAAGTTATCGCTTATCACGCATTATCATTTAACCATATATTAATGGTAAATGTCAATAGACAAAAATAAAATTGTGCAAATGCGACAAATAGGAGTGTTCATTTTTGTAAATATGAACAAGACGTTAATCAAACGTCGGATTTTTTACAAAAATAATAGGCGACTACGATATTATTTAATAGTTTGTTTACACTTTATTTACATTTTGGTAATTATTTCATATTTTTCCAGCTTTACATATTTACGTTTTTGTATGTAAAGTGTTTTATCATTACACGTGTTTATCCACTGTAAAGTTACTGTGCTTTACACAACTTTGTATGGCGGACATTTTTTGTGAAAAATCGGTCTGAAAACAGTGAAAATAGTCTCTCTGTCATATGATATGTATGAAATAAAAATTAAGAACAATTAAAAAAATTCATAATTTATTAAAAAAAATGTTTAAAATCTATTGACTTTATATTAATTATCTGTTATAAATATATTGATTTGTTCGTGCATAAGGATATTTACGCCCAAAATCCAAAAATGCAATCAACCAAGGATTTTGTGCAAGGCGTATCCGGCACTGCGGTTCAGCACCGTACTGCCCTTTTGCCCTGCTTGGTTTTATTCTTATGTTTTATAGACACGGATACACTGCCGTACTATATCAATAGGCGTAGTGTACCCTGTGTTAATCATTGTAAGAAAAGGAGAGATGATTATGAAAGCGAGCAAAAAACTACTCAGCCTATTTCTGGCTGTAGTAATGGTCATTACCTCGTGCTCAGTTGGTTTCACAGCTTTCGCAGCAGACAGCAAAACCGATACCAACAACACATACTGGGATGACGGAACAGATGCCGAGGCGGCATTTGATTCACTTAACGATTTGGTTGATACCTATATACCTCAGCTGCTTAACATTCCAGCAGTTAAGAAACTTCTCGAGGACAACCTGGGTATGACCGTAACGGAAAACACCACTATATCCGATGTAGTGGCAGGTGCATCTCCTGCGCTTATGGGTCTTTTGGGCGGTACAAGCGGTGACAAGAAAGCCGTTATTAACGGAGCACTTAGTCTTGGCCCTACTGATAGTTACAACCCATTGAATGACATTTATTTCTCATACATAGGCGGCAGCGACAATGACACAATGGACTTTTATTCATTGTACGAATTTTGCAGCAGCAATAAAAACTCATCTAATCGTGAGCTGAAGGAATACGCAAACAGCACACTTGAAAAGCTTGACGCAATTCTTTCTGTTTATCCCGATGCAAGAAATGCATACGATGATGCTTACTCAATCGCCTATGATAAATTTGAGGATGAATATCTTTCTGCAATTAACGATCAGGCAGACGAAATGGGAATCAGCGATCTCACTCAGCTTACATTGACTCAGCTCAAAGAGATGACTGTTAACGGTGTTAAGCTTAGCGAAATCAACGACCCGGAGATTAAGCCATACACTGAATATGCTAACGCAATGCACAAAGCTGCAGGCGACGGTATTGAGGTTAAGACAGTTGCAGAAACAGCATACTATATGTCCTGCGGCGGTCTGTACTCTACACTTACTTCACTTATTATTAAATCTATTGAATTAGGCGGCGGAACTCTTACTGCTGAAAAGATTGATGTAATGTTCCACCACAAACAGACATTTGATTCTTATACAAAATTAACTGCAGCAAACTATATCAGCGAAATAGGCAAAATATTTACTCTTGCTGATATGGGATTCAGCGATGAAGACCTTGAGGATCCGACTGCTGCTGCTATGGCAAATGAGATGCACGATTCATATTGTGCAATGCTTGCACTGGCATTCCTGATTCAGGATGAAGACGGCACCTATGGTATATTCGGAAGCAGCCATTACGAAGAAATATGTACCGGATGGCTCCAGTACTCAGGTGTATATGAAAATGCTATTGAAAAGGTTAAAAGTGAAAAAATCACTGACGACCAACTTAGAGCAGTTATGGCAACAGCCAAGGCAGAAAACTGGAACAACAGCGCCGACGCTTTTGACGCTTATCTTGCCAGCGGTGATAACGTACTCAGCGCATCAGCTACCAAATATCTCAGATACCTTATCGGTTACAAAAAAGAGAATATGGTACAGTTTTCAGTTCTTCTTACAAACGGTACTCTTGATGAAGTTAAAGCTTATAAGTACGGTGACGGTACATTCAAACTTGACGATATGGGAATTGTTGACAGAACCAACTATATGGTTGCTGCTGAACTTTGCCGCGGAATAATCGGCGACAGCTATCCTGTAAGTGTCGACAACCAAACTATTGACCAGGGTCATGTTGTAAATGTTCAGGTTGGATTCAATATGCTTGCAGAATTTAAAGAGCTTATTGAGCCAAGAATGAAAGAAAACCCGAATTACAAGGAATATAAATATTCTGACTATGCTATTCCTAATTCACTTGCAGTTCAGGCTGTTAACTCTCTTCTCAATAACACCGTAGGAAATATTCTTGACGAAACAACAAGCACAGGCGCAATGGTAGCTCCGCTTATAAACGACTTGCTTGAGACAAATGTTAAACTTTACACTTCCGATGGAAGCGGCGTTCTCAACGATATTTGGTTAAATCTGTACGAGGCGCCTGTTGAAACAATATTCAACCTTCTTCCCACTCTTGCAATTCTTCTTGATGAGCTTGTAATGCCTATCGTGCTTAACGGCTCAGGAGACAGATACAATGCAGACGGCGGTTCCGCAGTTGTTTACAATCTTCTCTGTTCAACAGCAAGCCAGGGCATACTTAACAAGTACACCCAGGAACACGCTGCAACACTTGACCCGGCAACTGCAACAGACGAAGAAAAAGCGAACGCTGCAATAGGTATCGGTTCACTTACATTTGACCTTAACCTTGCAGTTCCTGCAATTCTTCACTGGCTTGTAGGCGACGAGCAGACAGCTTATGACCTTGTAGGCAGCTACGACGGCGGTTTCTACAATAATGATATCCCGAGATTCTTAAACATCTATGTTGTTGATAAGGCACTTTACGGTGCACACCTTAACGGCGGTCTCGCTAAGACTCTTATTAACAACAAGAAGAAAGAGCAAGGCGACAAATACGACAGCAGTTATGATAAAACTGCAAAAGGCATTGACGAAATGGTAACAGAAATTGCCACATTCGCAATGAATGCCGTTGATAAATATCTTGCTGAACACGCAGGTGACGTAAGATGGTCTGAGGATGTAACATCTCAGAAAGGTCTTAACAATCTTGGCGTTGCATTACCAATGGTTCTTGACCAAATGGGTAAGGATTTTGTTGAGAAATACAACATTGACTCCGACTGGTCTTTCTGCTACGACGGAAAGATAACCACAGTAGGCAAAGAATACGGCGGTACAACACGTAATCAGTTACAGAACAACACACTTCAGAATTTCAAAGACCTGGCAACATCAAATAAGCCTGATGCTGTACTTGACAGCTTCGTTGACATCTTAATCGGCAACTGGATTAACGCACTGCTTGACCTTGTTAACGATTTGGTTAAGGATGAAAGCAACAGCATTACAGCTAATATCCCGATTGTTGACGGCTTGCTTAATGCTCTGGGCGGTTTCGGTGAAACAAGTATTATCACAGACGTTGTTAACGGACTGTTCCAGCTTAAGCGAAGCGACGACGCTTCATTCACACTTACAGAGAGAGAAAAGACCGGATTTGTAGGATTCAGCAATGAATCAGGATTCTTCCTTCTTTCAAATATTCAGTTCACTAAGGACGGAAAATCAAAAGGCCTTGTTCCTGTAATTATGGAACTTATTAATGGCAGCGACACTGACGCGAACTACAAATTAGGTCCTGTAGTAAACGGCACCGCTAAGAAGACTAGATCTGCATCACCGTTACTTGCTAATTCTAACAAGTCTGCTGCCGGCACAGATTACAGTAAACTTCTTTCCGGTAAAAACAAGAAAGCGGCTGACGCTTTAGTTAAGACACTCGATGAATTACTTTCATCTCTCCTTGAAAATACTTCACTCAACGGATTTGACTGGGATGCAACAGATAACATTCTTGCTTCCGTAGCATCATTTGCTTCCGGTTATCTTGGCGCCAACAATACAGATGCTATTGTTAAGCTTCTTAACAACTACCTGTACTTCATCACAGGCGAAAACAAGAAGAAAACAAGCACAAAGGGTAAAGTTGGTACTGCTCCTACAAAGGACGGCGATGTAGACGCAAACAAAGTTTATACATCAGCAAACCTTTCAAATCTTGTTATTCAGACATATTCACTTATTGAAAACATAATTGATTATCTGTTCTACAACAAGGATTCAGGTTTCCTGAAGAACAAAGATACAAATATGCTTATAGCCGACGCTCTTTGCGGAATTATTTCACCTGACGCAGTAGGCATCCGTATGTCTGAAGAATATTCAAACACTGCTGATATTCTTGCAAAGAAGGGTTACCTCAACTGGAACGACTTCAAGGTTGAAATCACAAATGCAAACAATACTAAGGGCACCTGGAGCAAGGATTACCTGAAGTTTGGTTTCAATAAGGGTGATAAGACCGCGTTCTATGACGCACTCGGTGAATCAATGAGCGGTGTAAGTGCAATCATCGGTGCACTCCTTACACAGACAAATTACTACAATGACGTTGTTTATCCTGTAGTTAACAGCATGGCAAAGGCTAACGGCGTTGAGAGTTCAGTAATGAGCATTGCTGACTTCAAGAAAGCATCTGACTCTCAGAAGCTTATCAAGGGTATCCTTACTCCTGTAAGTGCAATCCTTGGCAAGATTTATGACGGACCTGCAACAATGCTTCTCAACACAATCAAGGGTCTTGCAGGCGTACTCAACGATACCTCAGTCAAGAAGATTATTAATGCGGCAATCACTCCGCTTAATAACGAAATCTTCGGTCTTGCAAATATCGTTGAATATCTGTCACCTACTTTCGCCGGACTTCTCCGTGACGCACTCGGCGACGGAATCAGCTTGCCTCCGCTGGCTGAGAAAAATGTTCTTGTATCACTTATCAACAGCGCATTAGGCGATATATTTGAACTTCCTGCAATCAACTGGACCAAGCTTGCAGCAGCAAAGACACCAGGTGAAGTTCTCCTGCTCATCTACGGATACGCAGTAGATACGGTATTTGGTTCAGAACTTCTCCAAAGCCTGCTCAAGAGCGTAAGCCCTGAGATTTACAAACTGTTCAAGAGCCTTGACGCAGTAAAGATTCTCACAATAATTGATCAGGTACTTAAGGTTGCACAGAGTCCTACAGAAATTTACTGGACATTCCGCGAGTATGCTGCTAAGTTTACAAACTCTTTCAGCTATCCTAACGGCGTTACTGCATCTGATGCAACCAATGCAATCGGTCAGCTGGATGACCTTGTAGCAAATGTATTCCCGCTTCTTAAGGGACTGGGAGTAGCAGACATTGACAGCCTTGAACAGCTTGTCAACGACAACCTTTATACAAACGAAATTCTTACAAAACTTGCAACTGCACTTTACGGTGCACTTGATACAAAGCAGATTGCTCCTATCCTCGGCGCACTTGATATTGACGTATCACCTAAGGGTATTGCAAAGATCCTTACCGATAAGAAATACGGCAAGACATACTCCAGCGCAGCTAAGAAGCTTTCAAAGGCTAAGAACTGGAAGAGTGTTAAATCACTTAACTGGGGCTTCACCGATAAGTCTTCAAAGGCTAAGACAGGATTTGTCAACGGTCTTGCAGCAGTTCTTCGTCCGTTCAACGACATTGCTTCTATCTTCCTTGCAGAGGGTTCAATAGACGCAAGCAAGCTTGACATTCAGTCAATCATTGATATGATTGCTGTCAAAGGTTCACAAAAGATTGGATCAGGCGAATATGGCTGCACACTCAAGTATGCAATCAAGAATGGTATTCTTGAACTGACAGTACAAAGCAATGTAACAACTGCTGATTATCACGATTACGCAGATCATCCTTCACAGAAGAATGTAGTAAACGTATTCAAGATTGATATTAAATCAATCGTTAAGGATATTGAGGCAATGCTCAGCGATACAAAACTTAACTGTGGTACAAACGGTTATGAAAGCGCTGTAATTCCTCTCCTTGAAGCATTTGAATGCAGAGGCATTAAGAACTACAAACAGTACAAGAGTGATTATAAGAAGGCTAAAGATAACCTTATCATCAATGTGGTTAAGCCAATCATCAATCTTGTTGACGATGTACTTGATGCTCCATTTGACAAAATCTCTGCAATTCTTCCAAATGTTGCATACTTCATTGACAGCAACGGACTTGCACAGGCAGTAGGCAATCTTCTTGCTCCGATAACTGCCAAGAACGGATTGTTGGGAGTATTCAAGAAGAACGGCTTTGATGTTGACAAACTCCAAAAAACGTTCACAGGCAAAAACCTCGGCGAAGTAGTTACAATGGCACTTGGTCTTAAGGTTAAATTCAAACTCAATTTGAACGACCTTGCTTCCTGCAACATTCAGGATATAATCGTTCCTCTTGTAAACAAACTTCTAAAAAAGAAAAAGATTGACATTGTTGTTCCTAATATTGACTTCGGCAAGATTGCAAGCCACGGTACAATCAGCACCGTAAGCAGCAAGGCTAAGAATGATACAGGAAAATATACAAGAAAGAAAGTAACGGCAAGACAGGGCGAGGTTCTTGTAGCAGTTCTCCGTTATGTAGCAGACGTACTTATTAAGAATGCAAACGGTCTTAAGAAGATTCTTTGCAACATTGATGCAATTAAGAAGAATAAGACTATTGCAAATGTAATCAAGAGCGTATTTACCACAATCGGCACAGCCGATAAGGACAGCATCGTTTACGCTGTATTCTATCTGCTTCAGGAGCAGACAACAAATTCATTCTTTGATTATTCAGACTTCAAGTATAAAGAGTATGACTTCTCATACGGCAATATGGATGAAGAGTTCTGTCATCAGCTTGCTCCTATGCTTGACGGTTTGGTATCAGGTCTCGCAGATCTTAACGCACTTGTTAGTGAAAATCTTTATACTGACGAAATGATCAGCAAGATGGCAACCGGACTTTACGGCGCTATTGAAGGCGTTAAAATCAGCGACGATATCGGTTCTCTTACAAATCTCCTTGCACAAACCGATATTGACTTCTCAGCATCCAATGTTGCTTCACTTCTTGTAAATAAAGATTACGGCAATACTTATCCGGACGCTTCAAATGTTATTAAGAGCGCCGGATCCTGGAAGAACGTGAAAGTTGATGCTCTCAAGTGGGGCGTTAAAGACAGAGATACATTCCTGCATGCACTTTGCGCAGTTCTCCGTCCTGTATACGGCGTACTTGATGTACTTCTCAACGACGGATTGCTTAATCTGTTTGACTTGATTAACATCCCAGGTTCTGACGGATACACATCAACAATAGTTCCTCTTATGGAGGCATTCGGAATCTACAACATCAAGACTCAGTATCAGTACAGAGAAGATATGTATCAGGCCTACGATTATATCCTGCTTGATATTCTCAATCCTATCCTTGATAAGGTAGAAGATATCCTTTCAGCTCCTATCCAGACACTGGCTGACATTCTTCCTAACCTTTCACTCTTCTTTGCAAACAACGGTTTGCTTCAGTTGATTGATAATCTTCTTACTCCTGTATCTGCACTCCTTAAGGCACTTAAGCCGATAGTTAATATTAATGACCTTCTTAAATCTCTCGGTCTTAACATTCCTGCAGAGCTCGGTAAGATTGGTATTAAGGTTTCTAAGTTTGATATCTACGACCTTAAGGGAACACTTGAGCCGGTAATCGGTTCTGACAATGTAGTATCATTGCTTAACTCAATCCTCGGCATAATCAAGATTAAGGGCACACCGCTCGGTCTTGAACTTCCTGAAATTGATTGGTTCCAGCTTGCAAGCCACGGCGAAGTAATTCTTGACGAACCTTCACAGGTTGCTTGCTATGGCAGCAGAATCAGTGTTAAATCCGACCAGGATGCTACACTTATCGCAGTTCTTAGATACCTTGTTAACACAATCAACTACAAGGATAACTACGATGCAATTGTAGATCTTGTAGGCGGACTCCTTGGCGACAACGTAAGCGATTCAATATCTGATGTAATTGGTCAGGTACTCGGAATGCTTGAAGGCGACGCTGACGAGGTTATTGAAAGTCTTGTAGAACTTCTTCAGACTCTTGCTTAATAACAGCAAATAAAACAAAAACTGTCTTGCGAAAGCAAGGCAGTTTTTTGTAATATGTAAATTCCATCCGGACAAACCAGCCGCAATATATAATGTATATAATATATATAATATTATATATTATAATAAATTATAAATAGTACTTGTAAGAGCGGTAATTTTTTTGTATAATGGTTCTATATGGTAACTTAAACTCGGTGGTGAAAAAATGCTCGGAAAATACGTTAGGGTTAAGGTCGTTAGACCTGTCGGTTCGACTGATGAAGCGGGCTATACTTACCCTTTGAATTTCGGCGGAATTTATCCAAGGTTCAGACAGGAAGCATTTATTATGGGGATAGACCATCCGGTAAATAATTTTGACGGCAGGGTTATTGCCGTTCTGTCCGATAAGAAGTCATCCCGTCACATTTGGATTGTTGCGCCAAAAAGTACCCGCTTCATAAATAACGACATAAAAAAAGTTATAGACATCAAAAAGGACTTTCCCACATATAAACTGGATTGTCTTTACGAAAGCAGCTGCGGCGCTGTTGTTTTTCGTGATATACACGGTATAGTGCGTTATCTTTTAATTAAGAATAAACGCTCTGCTCATTGGGGATTTCCAAAAGGTCATATTGAACCCGGTGAAACAAAGCTTGAAACTGCATACCGTGAGGTATTAGAGGAAACCGGATTACATATAGATATTATTGACGGATTTGAGTGCGAATCAAAGTATAAAATCCGTGAGAAAATAGAAAAGAAAGTATCTATATTCGTCGGCACTACAAAGGACACCTCTACTACAATTCAAAAAAACGAAATAGAGGATTATATTTGGCTGACCTACGATAAGGCAATGAATTTGCTTAAATTTGAAAATGACAGATATATACTGGGCGCCGCCCACGACTTTTTAAACACGCACAATTATATTTAGTGTTGCCGTATTAACACAGAAAGGCTTGAATATAATATGCAAGATGTTTGCTATGCAATACAGGAATTTTTAACTTCCCACGGTATTCCTGACTGGCTTACCGTTTTTATAATTTCGGTATGTCCTATATTGGAGTGCCGTCTGGGAATGTTTACAGCAATAGTTATTCTGCAAATGAACACATTTGTCGGATTTATTATCAGCTTTTTGGGTAATATTTTTCCTATTCCCTTTATATTGCTTTTAATTAACAAAATCTTTGAATGGCTGAAAAAGATTCCCGGAATAAAAAAACCGATTATCTGGCTTGAGGAAAAAACTCTTAAAAAGCGTGATAAAATTGACAAGTACGGAATATGGGGGCTTTTGCTATTTGTTGCTATCCCCTTGCCCGGCACAGGAGGATGGACCGGTGCGCTTTTGGCGTCGTTGCTCCATCTTGACCGTAAAAAAAGCTTTGGCGTAATTGCAGTAGGTGTGTTCATTGCCGGACTGATTATGACTATTCTCAGCCTTATATTCGGTAAGGCGGTGTTTGGATGATAAAAGAACATCAGCTTCTGATAAATATATGCAAAGCCTACATTTATCAAACAAAATTTGAAATGCCCGGCGAAGTTGATTATAAAACGTTATACAATATTTCAAAAAGCCATAATCTCGGTGCACTGGTTTACAGCGTTATCAAAGACTGTGATGAATTCAAAGAAAACGCCCAAATAAGGCAGTTGTTTGAAAATGTGTTTTACGAAAGCATATACAGATACCAAACGCAGACAGAGGTAATAAATCATCTCAGCAGTTTGCTGTCAGAAAATAAGATTCGCCACGTATTCTTTAAAGGTTCGCAGATAAAAGAGTTGTATCCTCTGCCCCAGGTTCGTGTTATGGGCGATATTGATGTACTGATTGATAAAGAAAACAGGGACAGAGTTAAAAAAATTCTGTGTGAGAACGGTTTTATAAATGAAAACTGTAACGGTCCTGTTTATGAATACACTTATGACGGCATTCTTACTGAAGTGCATACAAAAATTATCAGCGGAAAAGTAGGCAGCTCCACAGCCTGCGACGGCTTTGCTGACGCTGTTAATAATGCAAAATTTGACGGTTACTGCGGTTACCTTGACAATGATTATCATTTTGCTTATCTTCTTACTCACATTGCCCATCATTTTTGGTTTTACGGCGCAGGAGTAAAAATGATTGTGGATTTGGCAATATTGCTTCAAAAATGTGATATTAATCTGGACAATGTTTTGAATAAAATGAAAAAAATTGACCTTTATGATTTTTCAAAGGTTATTTTGACAGTTTGTTACAAATGGTTCGGGGTCGGACAAGCTTACGTTGACGACGTCATAAAAACAGAAATGTTTTTGCTTTCCTTTGGTGCATTCGGTAATGTAAACCGCAATAAGGCGGCTGTAATTCAACGCAAAGAACTTGAAGAGGGCAAAAAAAACTCCCCGGTTATGACACGTTTAAGGCTTTTGTTCCCCCCTTATGAAAAATTAAAGGAAATTCCATATATTAAATTTATTGAAGGCAGACCCTGGCTTACAGGCTACGCTTGGATTTACAGAATAGTATATAATTTTAAAAAAAGAAAAGAATTTGTAAAAAAATCCACCGCTTCAATCGGCAGTGATAAGACAAATAAAGCAGCTCAGATTGAGCTGCAATATTTTGAGGAGATTGGTCTGTTATGATTTTTTTGATTTTAATTATCGCACTTCTAGCCATAGCAATCGTTGCATTTGTTACCTGGTTTTTGGCTCTCAAATTTGAAGGAAAATGTCCTCTTTGCGCATTAAAGCAGATTATACCTACAAAACTTACTATTGATACATCGCATGACGAGGATTACAACAACAATGCAAAAAGAACTCCTATAATGGGCTGGTCAAGCTGGAACACTCACAGAAACCATATTGACGAGGACATTATTTATGAAACTGCCGAAGCAATGAAAAGAAGCGGTCTTGCAGGCGCAGGATATGAATACATCAATCTTGATGACTGCTGGCAAAGCTCTCTGCGTGACTCCGACGGAAAAATGCAGGGTGACCTTGAAACATTTCCATCCGGCATTGACAATTTAATTAAAAAAATTAATGCTCTTGGTTTAAAGGTGGGTCTTTACTCATCTAACGGTACGCTTACCTGCGAAGATTTACCTGCTTCACTGGGCAACGAGGAGCTGGATGCAAAAACCTTTGCCTCCTGGGGCGCAGAATTCTTTAAATACGATTTCTGCCACAATGAAAGCATTAACGGCGATACACCTGTTATAGAATTTATTGATATCGGCAGAAAAGGTGAAAGGGCATTTATTAAACTTAAGCCGGAACACGCAAAATATACCGGAAGAGCAAGGGTTGTAAAATGCAATGACCTTTCCTCAAAACAGGGTATCGGATATCTTAACCACGGTGCAGGCACCGCTACTTTTACTGAAAATATCTCTCAAGGCGGCGATTATGTATTCACAATACGATACAATAAAACATTTACACGCAAACCCCAGTATCTTCAGATTATAGTAAACGGCAGAGTTAACGAGATATTCTTCCCTGCTACAAGTCCGTTTACTCACGATGCACGGCTTCAGGCGGTAATCAGGCTTGACAGCGGCGAAAATGTTATAAAGCTTATGAATCCGGTTGTAACACGTGCCGACTCCTCATACATTCAGTATAAACGTATGGGAGAGGCACTCAAAAATGCTTCAAAGGCTTGGGCGGAATACACCGGCACACCGGAAAAGCCTATCGTCTATTCCCTTTGTGAATGGGGCACATCCCATCCTTGGAACTGGGGCAGAAAGGTTGGCAATATGTGGCGTACCACCCACGATATTATGGCCAACTGGACAAGCATTCTGTTTATTTATTCAAGGAATATTGATTTATACAAATATGCCCGTCCCGGCCATGTGAATGACCCGGATATGCTTGAAGTCGGCAACGGTAAGCTTACTAAGGACGAGAATATTACGCATTTTACACTTTGGTGTATGATGGCAGCACCTTTGGTTTTGGGCAATGATTTAAGAAAACTTAACAGTAATTCAAAATCCGCAAAGGATATACTTGATATCGTTACAAACAAAAGCTTGATTTTGATTGACCAGGATCCTCTTGTTAAACCTGCAAAGCGCATTAAATCATCAAGGACCGTTGATATTCTCACACGTCCCCTTCAAAACGGCGACGTTGCTCTGTGCTTTTTTAATAAATCCTCATCTAAGAAAACTATTAATTTTGAAATTGATACTCTCTGCGATGAAAAGTATCTTGATTTCGGCAGAAGCTCACACGGATATGAGGTTCACGATCTGTGGACGGACGAGCGTATGCACCAGGATGACATTACTGCAACGATTCCAAAGCACGGTGTTAAAGCGTACAGAATTTCAAATTCATAATAACCAAAACGAGTATTCTAAAAAAGAATACTCGTTTTCTGTCGCTGCCATATGTAATTAACACACTATTATCCAAAAGAAGGATTATTATGAAAAATAGAAATAATATTGATACATATAAATTTGCTCTGAAAAAATCACTGCCGGTTTTGTTCGGCTATCTTTTTTTAGGCTCTGCGTTCGGTATTATGCTCTATAATGCAGGGTACAACTGGATCTGGGCGATTTTCATTTCGTTTTTTGTATATGCAGGCTCCGGTCAGTTTTTGTTGGTATCGCTGCTGTCAAGCGGTGCTTCCCTTGCTACCACCGCAGTTATGACATTGTTTATAAATTCAAGACATATTTTTTACGGTCTTTCATATATTGAAAAATTCAGGCAGGGCGGCTGGAGATATCCTTTTTGCATTTTTGGGCTTACCGACGAAACATATTCGGTTAACACTTCAATTTCATACGTTCCTAATAATGTAGATGAACCCCACGCCCGATTTTTAATCAGCATTTTTGACCACTGCTATTGGATAGCTGGATCGGTTATAGGCTCCCTGGCAGGTCAGATTATACCAATTGATTTTGAAGGTATTGATTTTTCAATGACTGCGCTTTTTGTTGTTATTTTTATTGATTTGGTAAGAGGACATAAGGGCAGACTGAAAACCGTAGGATTCATTGGCATCGGATGCAGTGCAATCTGCCTGATAATATTCGGTGCAGACAAGTTCCTGCTGCCGTCGCTGATTATAACCGTACTTGCACTTACCGCAGGCAAGCCTTATTTTGTAGGCAATAAAGAGTAATCCAAGCCTGCCAAAAATGTTGTTTTAAAGCGAATTCCGTATTTTTCACTGTCGCCTTGCGCCAAGCAAGGCTTCCATCCCAAAATCCAAAATTCATCTTTACTCCAATATTTTTGGTCTGCGAGTTTAAATTGTGCTGATTTGTTCTTAATCAAGGCACAAAACCGCAGGAATTTTTTGTATTCCGAGTATTTTTAACACAGAGTAAGGGCAAATCAGCTAATTTAAACCACGGCTTGGATTGCTCTTCATTGCCTATAGAAAAGGAGGCGTAGAGTATGGCATTAAGTTTTTCTCAGGCAGTAGCTATGATAGTAATTGCATCCATTTGCACATTTGCAACAAGACTCTTCCCTTTTGTGCTTTTCGGCAACAAGAAAGAAGTACCTAAATTCATCAAATATTTAGGCGATATTCTTCCTGCGGCAATTATAGGGGTGCTTATTGTGTACTGTCTTAAAGACTTTACATTAGGCGACAAAAATATAATTATCCCCCAGCTTATTGCTGTCGCCGCCACCGCATTAATCCACCTGTGGAAACGAAATACGCTTTTGAGCATAGCGGTAGGTACAATAGGCTATATGCTGTTGATACATTTTGTGTTTGTATAAAACAGGCAATGAATAAAGAGCAGATACAGGGTATCTGCTCTTTATTTTGGTTAAATGTGCTGTTATCAATATTCCTTGCAAACGGTAACTGTGCTCTGACCTCTGTGGCGGATAAGCGACTGATTGGTAAATGTACCGTCGTTTTTAATATTTATCAGCGTACCGCCTCTGAACGGTACAACATAAATATTGTGGTCACAGGAAAGCCCATATGTAAGTCTGATTCCTTTATAATTCACAGAAAAATTATTCATATGGTCGTGGCCGACAAAACATCCCTTTGTAGAACCGAGCTTTTCCATAGTTTCAAACATCTCATCATCAACCGCAGGAGTGCCGTCTTCATTGGGAAAACGAAATCCCCAAAGTTTGTTATCCATTCTCTTTGCCTCATCGTATGCGGTCATATACTCCTGCATAGGAACATGGAAAAATGCCAAAGACGGTACAACCTTGCCCTCGTCACCGTTTTCATCTTTTGCAATTTGCTTAATGGTATTTTTATACCACTCAATCTGATTGTCATGGAAATGGTCGTAGCCTTCGTTTTCCTCATCGTAGCTGTTACTGTCCATAAAAATCAACGATGTCAGGGCTTTGCCGTTCTTATCACGAACTGTGTAATAATAATTACCCATACCGTCTGTATTTTCGTCACCGCGCTCATAAATACAGTATTTGAGAGACTCCAGATAATCGTTTAAAGTTTGCTTGTCAGCAATCTTCTCGGGGTCCAAAACCTCGTCCGGCTCATACTGAATGTCCAGACCCTCATGATTTCCGTAAGTAAATGCCCAGGGAATTTGAAATTCTTCCATGAAAGTGCAGAAAGTTTTAAAGGCGGTATAATTCTCTTTTTCGCTGGTTATATCGCCGGTAACAACAATCATATCCGGCTTCGTTGTTTCAACCATAGCCGTAATTGTTTTAAATGCCTTTGCATCCTTTTTCTCATTGTTGAGAATATGGGCGTCCGTAACCTGCAAAACAGTGAAAGCCGTATCATCTGATCTGACATATTTTTTACCGTAGAAGGTAACGCTCAAAGCAGCCACTCCCCCTATAATTGCAAATACAAGCAATATACTTAAAAATATTTTTAATCCCTTTTTTATACTAAATCTCCTTTGCTATTGTAATTATATCACTTGTTTTTACCGCATTGCTTAAATGCCTGTTTAAAATTGTTACAGGCTTATCACTGCTTATTTCAGTAACAAGTCCGCTTTTCCATTTAAAGCTGATTTTTGTTCCGTTTACGAGCATATCACGTACTTCGCCTGAAGAGCCGAAATTATCGGGCAGAGCGGGCAGCAGCTCAATAATCCTGCTTTCTTCGGTTATAAGCATTTCATTTATGCCTGCAACAAAACCTAAATTACCGTCAATCTGAAAATAGAACGGAGGATGAACGCAAAATAGATTTTTGAATACCGAATGGGAGAGCATACCGTGTATAACTTTCTGCACGGTTTCCTTTTCTCGCAGTCTTGCCGAAAGGCAGATTGCCCACGCCGCCGACCAGCCTATATGCTGAGCGGAATTTTCAATCCTGTAATGGAACAGTTTTCTTACCCATTCCCTCTGATTTTTGTTACCGTAAAATCCGATAATATCAGCAGGATAAAATGCATATAAAGGTGAAAAATGGCGGTGTCCTTTCTCGGGAGTTTCATATTCTTTGTGCCATTCGCAAATACCGTTTTTGCCCTCTTTGAAAGGATATAAAAGTGGTGTTTTTTCTTTTATCTGGGCTTTAAGCTCTTCATCGTCCGATATTTCAAGAGCATTTTTGAACGCCTGCTTAACAAGTCCCATATCAAATGCCGACGCATAGTCAAGCTTGTAGTTTTGTCCGTCATGCATAAAAATATTTTCAGGTGACGGCGACGGACAAATCACATATTTGCCATCGTGCATAACAAGATAATCACAGGCAAATCTTGCAGACTGCGTAGCAATTTCCTTAATTTTGTCCTCGTATTCACCGAGAAAACCATTACGGAAATGAGAATAGATTTCATTGGAAAGCCATACACCGCAAAGAGGCTCAAACATATAGTTAGCACTGCCCTTAACCGGCGGTGTTTTGCGCCACAAATCCACATTGTGATTGCAAGCAAAGCCACTGCATCCGTAATTGATTTGCGCCGTCTTTGAGCCGTTTTGCAAAGCCTCGTAAACCATTTGAATAAGAGGTTCAATACACTGTGACAATCCCGAACGGGAGGCTCCCCAGTAGTTCATCTGGGTGTTAATGTTAACAGTATAGTTACTGCTCCACGGCGGACGAATAGAGTTATTCCAAATACCCTGTAAATTAAGCGCCTGACCACCTTTTCGGCTGCCGGAAACAATCATATATTTGCCGTAATTATAAAGCAGTTCGCATAGCGCTTTTTCGCCGCCGCCATTTTTAACTGATTTTAAAAGCTTATCAGCAGTATTGTCATTATCGCAATTAAAGGATATGCCCTGATTACTGTAAAGTGAAGAAAAATCTTCAATATGCCGAGCTTTCAGAGTATCAAAATCTTTATTCACCGAATTTAATAGAGCCTTGCATTTTTTCTTAACCTCAGTTCTGTTTGTTTGCGGCATTTTATCAAAGCCGTTAAAACCTGTTGTCGTAACAAAATACAAAGTAAGTTCGGTTGCATTTTTAATTTTAATGAAACTGTCTGCACCACAGATACTTCCGTTTGTGTGAACCTGTGCTTGCAGGCAGAATGCCATACCATTGTTGTCGTCGTAGCGCACCGGGCGCAGCTGAGTTCTCAGATAATTAGGCGCAACATAGTCGGGAGCATTTCCTATAAGAAAAAGATTGTTTTCTTCGGCACAAGTATGATATTTAAGCTTACTTTTAGCTTTTATCACAGCGGAAAAAGGTTTATCCGCCTTTATTCTATAAACGGAAATTTTGTCGGGATAGGATGAAAACGCCTCGGCAGTACAGCCTTTTGATTTTACAGTATGTACTGCATTTGAAAGGTCAAGGCACCTTGAATATCCTCTGCTGTTTAAACCGCAGAACGTCAAAGAAACTTCACCCAGTGGTAGAAACGACTCGCTGTAAAATCCTGTCAGCCTTTCTTCACAAAGAGCGTCCGCCTCTGCATTTTTGCCCTCAAAAATCAGTCTGCGCGCTTTTTCAAGATTATCAAGGCTTTCTTTACTGTTATAATCCTTTGGATAACCCGACCATAATGTGCCGTCGTTAAAGCACAGATGCTCTTTTTTCAGCGAACCGTAAACCATTATGCCTGTTAACCCGTTGCCCAGCGGCAGCGCCTCACGCCAGTTTTTAGCAGGCTTGTTGTATCTGATAATATGCATTAATTTTCTCCAATTTCTTTAGTATTTCTGTCCAAATCAATAGTTACGGTAGTGCCGTCGGAATAAGTTGCCCTCTGACGGCGATAAGAGCCCAGAAATTCGTGCTTAACCATTTCCTTGTTATAAAGTTTCGCCTGTAATTGAGTAAGAGGTCTGACACGATTGATTTCCACTTTTAATTTATCATCATCAAGAAGCTCTGTGCTGACGGTACGGTTATCATTACCGACCTTACCTATTTCTGTTCCGAAAGGATTTATATACGGCATACCTGCATACAATGCACAGTACAAATCTCCGTCTTCTCCCTTAGGAATACCCCAGTTATTAAACCAATTCCATGGAACCATAATGCAGTCGTGGAAAACGAGATTGCCCAAAGGAATAGGAATACCCACAGTCTCACCGTTTTCCTGCGGTCTTAACGTGAACGGACCGTGATGAACCAATGCAAGCTGATTTAAAAGCTGCATTGCAGGCTCCTCGGAAGACATAATAAAGCCCTTATCGTTCAGATAATCAAAGCATTCCGCACGGTGTTTAATACTTTCTTCTCTTGTAATTTTATGCTCCGGATTAAAACATTCATCACCGTTCATAACAGAGAAAACGTCAAGATACGCACCCTGAACATCAATGCCGTGATCCTCAAGCTCGCTGTAAGTTTTCTTAACAAAGTCCAGCGCCTGTGACGCACAAAGGAATGTGTGCTCGCCTCCATCCCAAATTGAACAATAAGGATGAGAACAATCAATTTTTGTAACAGCTTTGCTCATATCAAAAACAGGTGAAGAATAATAAAAATCTCTGTACTGGTCGTGGAGGGCAAAGATATAACCAAGGTCACGACTTACCTTTGCAAATTCCTTTAAGCCGTCCCAGCCGCCTGCGTCCTCACAGGGAGGAAGAATATATGGGTGATTATTGTCGTAACCATCCTTGCCCCATCCGTCTGTATGGATATAGAGCTTTTCAAGTCCGCAGTCTTTGAGCTTCTTTATCTGCTGTGCACGCTTATAAAAAGTTGCATAAAGAATTTCGTTTGTGCCGTTTTTACTGTAAAATTTAGATTTTTCATTAATCTTTGAATATATTGCGTGGTGCAAAACAGGACAGCCGATAAGCTTTTCAATATTCTTATTTTTCCTGATTTTATCATCTATTGAAACGAATTGACCTGTTTCAATCAGATATTTACGATAGTCCTTTGCAACGGTATTGTAGTCGCCCTTTTCGTGGAATGTAAATATTATTTTTCTTTCGTATGAAAGCTTACCCAGAGATGACATCCAGTGAACGGAATTAATAAACGCCGAGTGTTTGCCGAAGGCAGAAAACATACAAGCGTCATAAGGTGTATCAATAATAGCGCTGAAAGTATGACCATCGCAAACTCTGCCCCATACGGGCATATAGCAGTCGCCGGTGTTGATTTTACGCAGATAATTGGCAAATCCAAAGGTTGAAATAAAGTTATCTTTGTATCCGTCAGGTAAAATAAATCCCTGGCGCATAGAATCAATATGATATGAATATGCACCCTTTTTCTTTGAATTAAACGGAGCCGGAAAATACACTGCTTGAATATCATACCCGGTTTCATTTTCTGCTTTTATTGAAAATTCAGCGGTGTTCTCCCCTGTGATTTTTGCAGTTAAAACAAGTGTAAAATCTAAAGCCCTGCCGAAAGCAATATAGCCTGACAGCTTTACAACAATCTTATTGTCAAAGTATAAAAACTTTCTTTTAGGCGCTGAATAAAGAGTGCGGTAGGTGCTGATATATTTACCGCCTATCTTTTTGCGAATAATAATATATGGCGCCCTGCCGTCACTTACCCATGAAAAGCCTTTATGAATCAGTTCGTAATCGCCGGTTAATTCATTGATTTTCAGCTTTAAATTACTGTTTTTCATAATTACTCCTTCGCTTGCTTATATTTGTATGATCTTACTGCCGCCGGCGGAAACGTATTCAGTCAGACAATTATCTTCAAAATCAATAATAATTTCATAACCGCTATCTTTTCTTGAAACCTTTATATCTGCTTTTTTACCACACAACATTAAGTTTTCAACAGACATCTCATCCCACTTATCGGGCAGATTAGGTTTCAGCGAAAAACTGTTGAAACCAGTTGGTCTGTAACCTAAAACACCTTCGGTAAAGATACGCAGATAGAGCCCGCTTTCAGCTGAAAGCTGTGCCTGATTACCCTCGGGAAAGGCCTCAACAGGATAAGGAATATGCTCACCCAGCAATCTTGCTGAGGTAAAGGTTTCCAAAAGTTCTACCGCCTCATTTTGATGTCCCGAGTAGAACATACCTCTAAGAGCATAGAGAGTAGCTCTGTCCCAATAGGTTTTTTCTCCGCTTCGGGTAACAATACCTCCGTTTTTAAACAGCTTATCAGAGAGCAGCGCTGATACGGTTTCTTCACCTCTTTCGTCAATGCCCATAACAAGGGGAATTGCTATCCATGCACGCAAATTTTTTCTTCTACGCAGTATCTGTAAGTTTCAAATCCTTCAACATTTCTCCCGAAATATTCTTCAATGGATTTTCGCAGATTTACGGCAAAACTTTCAAGCTTTTGAGCACGTTCGTCATTGCCGAATTCTCTTTCAAGATATGCGATGCTAATGAATGCGTCATAGGCAAGACAGGAGGTGCACAAATTATATTTCCCGCTTTCAAATCTGTTTTCAAGTTCATCAGAATCGCTTCTAACAACTCCGTCTTTTCCTATCTGAGATATTGTATAATCAATGCACTTTCTTATTGAATCAATATATTTTTCCGCAATCTTTTTGTCACCGCAGCTTAGAAGATAACGTGAGCAGCCATAGGCATACATTGCGCTGTCGCCTCGGTCCTTTGCACCGTGCCAGATACCGTCGCCCTCGGCTATAATACTTGTAATCAGCGGCTTTTTATTAGAAATATATTTTTGATACATATGGTATGTATTAAGCGCCTGCTCCTGACCAATATCATAACCTAAATAAGCATAAAGAGGATTAATGTACTCGCACTGGTCATTCGTCCATACTGCGGCATAATAGCATCCGCCGCCGGGAGAATGCATAAGTCCTGCTTTAGTTTTAAAAATACTTTCACAGGCACGGATTTTTGTATAAAATGCCATTGTGTTAATTTTTTCATCAGGTGTTTTTATTACTGATATTTTTGACATTTCGTCAACAAAGGCATCTGCATAGGCTTTTGCCTTATACGATTATAGAATAACCTAAAAACTATAATTTTTCAACATTTTCAGCCTTTACTCATTTTTATTTACTAATCCAAACCGAAAACTATAAAATCAAACTGCTCGGGAACAGTTATTTCACTTTCTTTTTCGTTATAAAGCTCTTTTCGTATGCCGCGATAAAGTTCATCCAAAAACTTATCCCCCTCACGAAAATCAAGTAGTTTCAGTCCACCGTTACCAGTGAGTATTTCTTCTGCACGCTTTGCGCTGCCGCTTTTCAGATAAGCCATTGAAAGATACATCAAAAGTCTTTGATTATCTTTAAGCACATCATCAAGCAAATAAAATTCTTCAATAAGCACATCAAAAGCATTTAACTTAAGCAAAAGTGTAAAAATACTTTCCGCAAGCGCATAGCTGCTGTTATTAATATGCAAACATTTTTTGGCAAAATAAACGCTCTTGTCGTCGCAAAGTTGATAAAGAATATGTGAATACAAATAATTGTTATTTGCGTTGCTGTCAAGAATAAGGCTCTTTTCGCACCATAGTTTTGCTCTGTCAAAATCACGGCTGTCATAGAAAAGCAAAGACAACTGATACGCAATATTCCAGTTGCAGATATTTTGTTTTTTTAAAAGCAGTTCTTTTGCCCTTTCGCCGTAAGCAAAAGATAAATCCGTGTTTATTTCTTCACCGTTTATCAGGGAAATCCAACCTCTTACGTCATCGTTTTGAGTAAACTCAAGCTGATCCGGAACTTTGCCGCCTAAAAGGCCGTTCAAATAACCGTATCCACTGCCTTTAAGGACAGTCCTGCCCTTTTGCAGGCTTATATTTTCTGCAAAATCTGGCAGCTTGCTGTCCAGATAATTACTGTTTCCGAGAGCTTTTACCTGCTCCCCCACTGCCTTTACAGTTTCACTGTAAGGGGCAGTTACCTTTTCTTCCGGAATATCGGCATATGTGTAGCATTCGGTAAAAGTCCAAACGGTTTTCGGGGGCATAGGAATACACTCATATTGCGTTTTACCAAGTCCTGCCTGAATTTCAACATAATCCCCCGCTTTGTCAGTAAGCATTCTCTGCCAATGGTATGAGCCTTTTCTGTGTCCCCAGGAGAACAGCTTTCTGCCTTTTAGATTATTGCTTGAAAACTGCAGAAGTCCATATCCGTCTTTGTCAACATTTGCAATGAATTTATCATCATCAGGTGAAATATCGTAAAAATAGTCAATCGTATTGGGAATATTTTGAGGATAAGAAACATCAATTCCGTTATCAAATGGTATTGATGATTTTTTAATACCCATACCGTCCGAATTGTTATAAGCGCTGATGGCAGGTACAACAATTCTTCCGCCGTCGTATTCGGGCGTTGCCATATTTGACCACCAATACATTGGCACAACATCTGAATTTGTATTTTCAATACGGACAACGCTCATAAGCTTATTCTCATCAAGCCAGAAATCAACCTGATAATAAACTTCTCTTGTTCTCTCAAACTCATAAAAGCGGAGTATGTCCTCTCCATTTGCGCCTGTAACAAAGGCACAGTACATCTGCGAACATGTAAAGGGCGAATGACCGATTATACCGCAATTGAACTCAACTCCGCCGGAAAACCAGGCGTTTCTTATACTAAGATTTCTAAAGCGTATAATATCGTTTGTATATAAGATATCTTTTTGATTTTTCTTGTCATAAAATTTCCACATTCTGCCGCCCAGCGTGGGCAAAAATTCAGCATATAGATACTCGTTTTCAAGAACAGCAACGATAATTTCCTGTTCTTTTTCCTCGGAATATGCATTTTGCTGAGTATAAGGATACGAGGCTTCACGCCAGCCGTAATTAATGAAAAGTCCTTCAAAATCGTCTATCGTTGATTTTGCTTTTTGTTCTTGCCTTGACTGGGAAAGATGGGGCAAATTGCTTTCACTTGTGAAATTTGAAACACGGTAATCTCTTTTTTCAAGTCTGGGCATATATTATTCTCCTGTATTGTTTAGTCTGTTTCAATTTTGAAGCATATCGGCATTGATGATTGTATTTTGCCGGTTTTTATGGTCAGGCACTTTTTATCCTGTGAATAAGTAACCTTTTCGTTGCTGCCGAGAAGGGTAATATTTTTTATTACACAATGGAACAAGTCCATACTGTCTGCAAGTGATTTAATTTTAAACACTGATTTGCCATCGGGTTTCAGCGCAAATGCATAAACAACGCCTGTTTTGCAGGTAAAGCGGTAATCGCGGCTTGTATAGCTTAATCTTTCGTTAAAGGAACCGCTTTTTTGCTTTTTTCCCTCACCGAAAACTTTATAGGGTTGAGTGCCCCAGATTGCCTCGGCATTTTTCTTTGTAAACTTACCAAGCTCACCTAAAATATGCTTTTCCTCATCGCATATTGAGCCATCCGCCTTTGGTCCTATATTCAACACAAAACATCCGTTTTTTGAAATAACATCAAGCAAATTGCATACAATTATTTCGGGTGATTTAAAGCGGTTTGTTGTACAATAGCTCCAGGAATTATATGCCGTTGAGGTTTCACCCTGCCAGATATACGGGCTTACATTTTCAAGCTGTCCCCTCTCACGGTCAAAAATTGCACAATTATACATAATCGCATCGGATTTATAATAAACACAGACCTCTTTACGCCATTGGACAGAACGATTATAATAGTAGGCAAGAAATTTCTTCATATATGGTCTGAACGCCTTATACGATACCCACCAATCAAAGAAAAGTGACGACGGCTTATATTTGTCTATCAGTTCACAGGAAGAAACAAGCCAGTCATTTAACCACTTTTCGGTTGGTTCTATCCCGTGTTCCTGTTTCAGCAGAGTTATAAGGTTATTTGCTTTATGAACATTTTCACATTCGCCGTACAGTTCACGGTACTTATCGTCCTGTGTTTCATTTTTGAAGCCTATGGTTTTTCCACCGTTTAAAAACCAAAAGTGCTCCGCCCTGTGAGATGATGTAGAAAAAACTATGCCGTTATTCTCGCAGGCAGTTTTATATTCAGTCAAAAAATCTCTTTTAACAGGCAGCTTTGCAGTAGTCCAGTCCGACAATTCACTGTCATACAGCTTAATACCGTCGTGGTGCTCCGCAACAGGCATAATAAATTTTGCGCCGCAGTCCTTAACGGATTTTACTATATCATCTGCGTCAAAATTTTCCGCCTTGAACATAGGAATAAAATCACGGTAATTAAAAACTTTGCCGTATTTTCTTTTATGATGCCAGTAAACAGGATTTCCCTTATAGTACATTAGTCTGGGATACCATTCGCTGAAATATTCGGGAACTGTAAAAACGCCCCAGTGAACAAACACACCGAATTTTGCCTTTTTGTACCACTTGGCAACAGGATATTGCGCAAGGCTTTCCCATTCAGGCTTATATTTTCCCTGATTATTTATCTCTTCAATCCTCTGCAGATAAGACTGCATCTGCTCATTTGTCATAGCTTTCTCCGAATTATCCTATTACAGTTATTGCCTTGTTTTGTCCTTGTACAGTATGAAAATATGATATCTTGCCTGAAAATTTCTTCAATTAACATTGGCGTTAATACTATATAATCAAATTTTAGCATATACAAAAAATTAATTATTGAGAAATAATGCTCAATTATTTAGAAAAACTGCTATATAATTTATCCGCAACATTTATGCGCAGATTTCATATAGGCAATGAAAAAATAATTTGTGACAAAATCACAGAAAACATAAATAAATATGGTATAATAACACCATAAACTAATAAAGAAAACACGATTTATTGATTATATCGTTATATTTTAAGGAGAAAAAAATGAAAATAAAATTAAATCCCGATAAGGAAATTGTCAACACTGTAAAAGAAGGGCTGAAAAAGACAGGCGGCTACTGTCCCTGCCGCAGAGAAAAAACGGATGATACCAAATGTATGTGCAAAGAGTTTAAAGAGCAGATTGCCAACCCGGACTTTGAAGGCTTCTGCCACTGCATGCTTTACTACAAAGAAAAATAATATGTGACAATATCACAGAACAATAACTAAAAATCGGATATAATAAACACACAACAAGAAAAGGAGGACACGAAAATGTCTGTTATTAAAATAAATAAAGAAAATTTTGCAAATGAAGTTTTAAATTCTGATAAGCCGGTACTAATTGATTTTTATGCCGACTGGTGCGGCCCCTGCCGTATGGTAGGCCCGATTGTATTGGAAATTGCAAATGAACGAAGCGATATCAAGGTCGGCAAAATCAACGTAGATGAAGAGCCGGAGCTTGCAGCTCAGTTTCAGGTAATGAGCATTCCCATGCTTGCTGTTATGAAGAACGGAAAACTGACAAATCAGGTTATAGGATACAGACCAAAAGATCAGATTGAAGCTATGCTATAAGGAGAAAATATGGGATTTTTCAATTTTTTCAGCAGCACTGCTGACATTAATACAGGTGTTGCAGAATATAAAACAACTGACGGTGCAGTATTACTTGATGTGAGAACGGCAGAGGAATACTATGACGGACATATTGATGGTAGCGTTAACATTCCTCTTGACAGAATTTCTTTTATTGAAAATACTGTTAAGGACAAAAATACGCCGCTTTATGTTCATTGTTACAGCGGCAACAGAAGCGGACAAGCTGTAAGCTATCTAAAGCAAATGGGCTACACAAACGCTGTAAATATAGGCGGTATCAGCAGTTACCGCGGAGAGGTGGTAAGGTAAATGAAAGTTGTAATTATAGGCGGTGTTGCAGGCGGCGCCACTGCGGCTGCCAGAATACGCAGACTTGATGAGCAGGCAGAAATAGTGGTTTTTGAGCGTTCGGGATTTGTTTCATACGCCAACTGCGGACTGCCTTACTACATAAGTGGGGTTATTGAAGATAAAAGCGAGCTGACCTTACAGACACCTGAAAGTTTTTGGCAGCGCTTTAGAGTCAAAATGAATGTGCATCATGAAGTCACCCAAATAAATTCTGAAAACAAAACTATCACTGTAAAAAATCTTGAAGATGGCTCAACCTTTACCGAAAGCTACGACAAGCTTATATTATCTCCCGGCGCTAAGCCAGTAATACCGGGATTTGATGGTATTGACAGCGATAGAATATTTACCCTTCGCACTGTTGAGGACACGCTGAAAATTAAGCAGTTTACCGACGAGCACGATATTAAATCAGCAGTTGTTGTAGGCGGCGGCTTTATAGGAATAGAGTCTGCGGAAAATCTGCGTGAGCTTGGAATAGATGTAACCCTCGTAGAAGCGGCAGACCAGCTTATGGCTCCCTTTGACGGCGATATGGCTTCGTTTATACACGCCGAGGTTCGCAAAAACGGCGTAACACTTATGCTATCCCATTTTGTAGAGGAATTTGCAGATACAGATTCCGGCATAGATGTAAAATTAAAAGACGCACCAGCCATTCATACTGATATGGTAATAATGGCAATAGGCGTTACTCCTGAAACAACACTGGCAGAAAATGCAGGACTTGAGTTGGGCATCAAGGGAAGTATTGTTGTCAACGATAAAATGGAAACATCCGTTCCCGACATTTACGCTGTCGGAGATGCAGTGCAGATTAAAAATTTTGTAACCGATACTGTTTCGCTGATTTCTCTTGCCGGACCTGCAAACAAACAGGGCAGAATTGCCGCTGACAATATCTGCGGCGGCAGCAGCCATTACACAGGTGGTCAGGGTTCGTCTGTAATTAAAATATTTGATATGACAGCTGCAGCCACGGGAATTAATGAAAAAACAGCAAAATCCCTTGGCATTGATGCGGACAAGGTCATTCTCTCTCCAATGAGTCACGCAGGATATTATCCCGGCGGAAAGCTTATGACAATGAAAGTGTTATTTGAAAAAGAAAGCTACCGTATTTTAGGGGCTCAAATTGTAGGATTTGAGGGCGTTGATAAAAGGATAGATGTACTTGCAACCGCCATTCGTGCCGGTATGAAAGCTTATGATCTTACAGAACTTGACCTTGCATACGCACCTCCGTATTCCTCTGCAAAAGATCCTGTAAATATGGCAGGTTATATTATTGAAAACATAAAAAACGGCATTGTTAAGCAGTGGTATTACGAGGATGATAAAACACTGCCCCGAGACGGCAGCGTAACGCTTCTTGATACACGCACGCAGATGGAATATAACGACGGCCATGCAGATGGCTTTATCAATATTCCTGTTGACGAACTGCGTGAAAACCTTAACGTTCTGGACAAAAGAAAACCTGTTTATGTAATATGCCAGAGCGGACTGAGAAGTTATATCGCCAGCAGAATTTTAATGGGTAACGGTTTTGATGTCTACAACTTTGCAGGCGGTTTCCGCTTTTATGATGCTTTGCATAATGACAAAGAATTAAATAAAAAATCTGCTCCATGCGGAATGAATGCATAAAGAATAAAGCGTTAAGTTTACGGTTAACTTAACGCTTTTTATTTATTTTGAAGCCACCTTTTCAAGTGAACTTTCATCAATAATTTCAATAGTTCCTCTTGACAGCGAAACAAGGCCTTCATTTACAAAATATTTTAACATTCGTGTTACCACTTCACGGGGACTGCCTAGATGGTTACCGATTGTTTCATGGGTGATTTTAAGGGTACTGCTGTTTTCAATAGCTGATTCGCTCAGCAGAAAATCAGCAAGGCGTTTGTCAAAACTCTTCCACATCACCTGCTCAATCAGCCACATCACATCGGAAAAACGGCTTGCCATAACCTCATTTGTAAAGTTCGCAAGGGGTGCGCAGGTATCCATAATACTTTTGTAAACATCCGGCGGAATTACTAAAACCTCTGTATCTTTTTCTGCGGTAACCGTAATATCAAATTGAATACTGTTCATTATACAGGAGGCGGAAAAAAGGCAAATATCACGTTCAAAAAGACGATACAATGTAATTTCTCTTCCGTCTTCAGAAACGGTAAATGCACGAAGCTGACCGGACAGCACAAGAATAAGCCCGGTGCAGTCAGCAGAGCCGTTGTGCAGTATTTCGTCCTTGTGAAAGCTGCGGACTACCGCTGTGCTTACAAGACGGTTTTGCTGTAACTTATCAAGTTTATTCCAAACTGGTAAGTATGTTAAATAATTCATAACCCTAATCTCCCTTGTATAGGCAATAAAGAACAGTCCGAACCGTAGTTTAAGTTGGCTGATTTAACATTACTCTTTATTGTATTAAGTATATCATTATAATGGGCATATGTCAATAATGTTGTTGACATATGCCCATTATTACGTTATACTATTACCGAGGTGATAATATGGCAAGACCAACAAGATGCCGCCGGGTGTGTCACTTGCCGGATAATCTTGAATTTCGTCCAAAATGCAAAACAAAAGCACCGCCGATTGTTTTGGCATTGGACGAGTTTGAGGCAATACGACTTATTGACCGGGAAGGATTATCACAAAAAGAATGTGCGAATCAGCTTGAAGTCGGAAGAACAACTGTGCAGAGAATATACGAAAGCGCAAGAAAAAAGCTTGCCGACGCATTGGTATTAGGTCGTCCGCTTATAATTGAGGGCGGTGAATTTAATCTTTGCAACGGAAAAACCGACTTTTGCTACAAAAAAGAATGCCAAAAACGGCAAATTCAAACAGAATTTAATAAAAATAAAGGAGAAAATATTATGAGAATCGCAGTAACTTATGAAAACGGTAACATTTTTCAGCATTTTGGTCATACCGAACAGTTTAAGTTATATGATGTTGAGAACAACAAAATTGTAAAAACTGAAATTATCAGCACAAACGGCTCCGGACACGGCGCTCTTGCAGGCGTACTTTTAGCTCTTAAGGCGGATATTTTAATTTGCGGCGGTATAGGCGGCGGTGCAAAAACGGCGCTTGCTCAAAACGGAATAAAGCTCTATGGCGGTGTCAGTGGAAATGCCGATGCAGCCGTAAACGCTTTTCTTGCAAACACTCTTGATTTTAATCCCAATGTACATTGTAATCATCACAACCATGAACACGGTAGTGAGGCCCATACCTGCGGCGAGCACGGCTGCGGTCATGGACACTGCGCAGATCACTGAAAGTGTGATAACGTCACGAAATTGTAATCAGCAATGTGTTGTTATTGCCGGTAATGTATAATATATTATATTGAATATGAAATAGAGAATTATATGGCAAAAAATAAATCCGAACCCTTCGCCGATTAGCGTAAAGTTCGGATTTATTTTTTTAGAGCTCCTTGTTGGACTATTAAAGTTACTTCTTGATTATGCAAAAAAATAAGAGATGCATCACTGCATCTCCTATGTGGCTCCCCTTGTTGGACTTGAACCAACGACAACTCGGTTAACAGCCGAGTGCTCTACCGACTGAGCTAAAGAGGAATATCTCTCAAGTGCTTAAATATAATAACAGATTAGATATTCATTGTCAATATATTTTTTAAACTTTTTTGAAATATTTTGCCTCTTATTTTTCAAAAGGATAAACCAAGCCCATTTTTCTTCGGCATTCGTCCATAATCTTAAGGCAATCCAGTGTTGCTGAAAACGGGATATAATCCGACTGAATCTTGCCCTGTCTGATTTCTTCGGCGGCACGGGTAAATTCCGTAAGATAATCGGTTTTTCCTCTAAAAGTTTCGCTGCCTGTTTTACTTTTCAGCACAGCCACGGACGCCATATGGAAAACAGGGATTTTTATAGTACCCGAGGTGCCCTTTATAACGCAGTTTTCTTTAAGAGAAGTCAGTGACGTTTTGAGTGTGCATTTTGTACTGCCGTAGGTCAGAATTACGGTTTCTTTTATGTCAATTCCGTTTTTCAAAGTGCCTTTACATTCTATATTATCGGGATAGCCAAAAAGATTATAACAATAAGTGATAGGGTAAATACCAATATCAAGCAGTGCGCCGCCTGCTGTTTCGGGAGTCAGTACTCTTGAATTTTTATTCATCATAACACCGGGGAAAGAATAGCAGATGTCAACGCTTTTAACCTGACCTATTCTGCCGTCCTTTATCCACTTTTTCACTGTAAGCGCAACATCGCTGAACCAAGTCCACATCGCCTCGGCAAAATACGTACCGTTTTCCTTGGCGCAGTCAATCATTTTTTGTGCATCATCATAGGTAACCGCCACCGGCTTTTCACACAAAACAGGCTTTTTATTGTTCAGCGCTAAAATTGCGTATTCCTTATGGCTTGTGTGGGGAGTTGCAATATACACGCCGTCAACATTATCAAAATTCACAGCTTCCTGTGCCGTTTTAACAACAACGGCACCCACCTTTTCAGCAAACTCTTCCGCCGTTTTTTCATTTCTGCCGTAAACAACGGCTATTTCGTGATTTCCTGAAAGTATTCTTTTGGCAGTTGAGCCGGCGATACTGCCGCTTCCGATATATGCCCATCTAAATTTATCCATAGTATAACGATAACAGCCTCCGTAGTTTTATACAATTATTGTAACAGACAAATATTGCAAATTCAACACTTTTCCACTGCAATAAACGGTACAAGGACTTCCCTTTCGTCAACGCCGGCGTGCACGCCGATAAAAGGATTGTCCTCACGGTAGTTTTCCAATGTTAAATCGCCTGTTGCAACTGCAAGAAAATCGCCTATAAATTCCTGTGTTCGCTGATGAGGTTTACCGAAGCCAAACAGACGACTTTCATAAACTTCCTGCTTCGTCATTAAAATAAACTTATCGCCGAACAACTTGTTAAATTCCTGTCTGAATTTTTCCTTACATCCGTCCTTTACAAAGAAACTTCTCGCTCTCGGCTCTATGGAGGCAGGCCGTTTAAGCATATTCCACAAAACAGGATAATCTTCAAGAAATTCCATTTTACTATCAATCAAGCCATGGTCGGCGGTGACTATAACCACGGAATCCTCAAGCTGAGAACAAATATCTTTTACAAGACTGTCAATTTCAAGGATTTTTCGGTGGACCTCGTCGGAGGTAACACCGAATACGTGCATATCCGAATCAGGATAAGGATTGTAGGTGTAAATATATTTTCTGCCGTCCTGCTTTGCAAGATTTAACACTACTTGTTTAATATCATAAAAGCTCTCAACGGCAGGATTGCTGAAAGGCGATAAATAACAGGCTTTCACGTCCGGATTCTGCTCTTCAATTCTTTTAAAAATAGATTTGCAGGGGATGTATTTTCCAGCCACATTATAATCGGCGGCTTTCTCTCCGTTTTTCTGCAAGGTGTTTCTGAAAACAGCAACATTTTCATCAATTTCCTTAAAATACAAATCCCAACCCAACCAACCGTGTTCAATGGGAGAATAGCCCGACTGAATTGATGTTGTGGCAGCGGTGGTTGTAGGCGGAAAAACAGAGGATACGGAGCATAACATATTCTGCTTTAAAAACGAACTTTCATCAAGATGATAATTTACCGCATCCGTCCCCAGACCGTCAAAGAGCATAACTACCACATTTTTATAATCTTTTTTGAGTATTTCGTCAAATTCTGCCAGGGTTTTATGAGGGCAGTCCGTTACGCCGTAATGCTTTAAAACCGACGCCGCTATTGACAATATACTTCTGTCATAATCAGGAAACATAATTTTTACCATTTTAATTTGCCCACCTCGCTTTCAAATCAATCCAATATCTTTTTGTGCCGTCATATACATTTTCAAGCACGCCGTTATTTTTTAATATCACTTTTTCACTGGCGGTATTGCTTTCGTCACAGGTTATCAGGACTCTTTTCAGCCCCTGCTCTCTGCATTTTTCCAGGGCATAGGATAAAATTTTAGTTCCTATGCCTTTGTTTCTCTCATCCTTGGCAACCGAATAGCCTATATGACCGCCGTGCAAAAGCAGATTTTCGCTCAAATATTTTCTGATGCTTGTAACACCGACCATTCTGCCGTTATCTGTATTGATACATATATATGTAACGCCCGGAACATACCCCAATTTTTCGGCTTCTTCGGTTTCCATCAGACGGGTAAAAGCAATCCACTCTTTTATGTCGCTGTATTTTTCAAGAGCGCAGGCGCCGTAAGGCTTTTCTCCCCACTGTGCAAAGGCATTGCGATACTGCATAATTGCCTGTGCATACTTTTCGTTAGGTTTAACTAATTCATACATAATTTACACCTTTGTGAAAACATCCAGAATGTGCTCGGACAATCCCACTATATCTTCCCTTTCACAAATATGATAATGATACTTCATATAATAATCAAATTCATCTTTATTAAAATTATCAATGGCTTCTTTCAGAAAAAAGCGGATCATATCTGCGCCGATATAATGGAGTCTTTTAACGCTAAACGAGCTAATCAGACGGTCAATATCCTCTTTTCTGTACATATCAAACACATATTCGTCTCTGTGCTTACAGCGAAAATCATCGTCAATATCTTTTTTATAATCCTTTATTTTCCCTCTGCTGAAAAGTTTGTAAATCACCGATTCATTATTACAGTAAGCGGCAAAGATTACCGCACCCCTTTTGGCAATGCGGATTGCTTCGCTCAAGGCGTTATGTCTGTCATCATCGGTGTATAAATGATACATAGGTCCGAGAATAAGAACTATGTCATATGTATTGCTTTCCAAAAAGGACAAATCCACAGCGTTTCCCTGATAAATGCTGATATTATATTCTTTTTTTACCTTGCTTTTCATAATGTCAATATTATGCTTTACCAGTTCAACTGCCGTGACATCATATCCTCTTTGCGCGAGCATTAAAGAATATCTGCCTGTTCCTGCACCGATTTCAAGGATTTTGGCGCCCTTTTCCAGATATTTGTCAATATATTTCACGGTGGTAAGATATTCAGGCGCCCTGCTCTGAATCGATAATCTTTCGTCTTCGTTATAATTGTTATAATATTCTTCAATAAATTTCGTGTTCACTTTTATCAATCTCCTTTTCATATTCAACAATCGTCATACGCTTATTCATTTTTCTCTCATAACCTGTGGCATTATAGCCGAATTTTTCATACAGATGTATGTTTCGTTTTTCCTGTTTAATTGTAAAAAGGTGCCATCGCCGAAAATCACAAAACATATCCTCTGCGAGTTCTAACGCATTCTGTCCAAAGCCTTTGTTCTGATATTTCGGCAGGATGAAAAAGTCGGAAATGTGGACTGTATCATGTTTCAAAATGAAACATATCTCACCGATTTTTTTGCCGTTTTCTTCAATCCAATACATATCCCCTGTGCGGTATTTCTTTAAAAATTTTCCGTAAGGCATTAAAATGGGGCTGATTTTGTCACGGTATCGCAGAAAGGTGGGCATGTATCCCGCTTTTATCATCAAAAACGCTTTTACTCTTTCACTGCTTTGTACTTTAACAAGTTTCATAAAATCACCCCTGAATATAAAAATACCGCCGACAAACATTGCTGTTCATCGGCGGTGAAAATCATATAAACCAATTCTACCTCAAAACCCGATGAACACAGCACGAATAATCCCATGCATAATTGTGCATAGAATCGTTGTTCATATAAGATTTTGAGCCGAATTTTAACATAAAATCAATTTCTCTCTTTATCTTTTATTTTTGTCATATTAACACATCAGGAAAATTATGTCAACCTTAAAATGCAAAAGACCTGTTCTGCAAAAATAATTATCCTGATATATGATCTGTCCGGCAGATTTTTTCTTTCCAGTATTCATAAAGCCTGTCTTCGCTCCAGGAAGCGTTAGCAGGACTTGTTGACGGCAAAAGCACCGCCTCTATTCCGGTTTCTTTTTCTAAATGTTTTTTGTAAAGTGACTGCGCCTTTTTGCCGTTTACAAAAATCCTCTGAATATCACCCGTACTGAATATTTCCGACAAATCATTTGGCACAACATTTTTTATCGTGCTGTCGGCGGAGCCTGTAATTTCGCAGGAATGAATAACATCCCACAGAGCAAAGCCGTTATTTAAAATCAGTTCCCTTTTTTCATCAATGGTTTGAGGCACGGCTTCATTGCAGATTTTCGCCATAACGCGCCAAAAACGGTTTTGCGGGTGACCGTAGAAAAAGCCATCTTCCCTTGACTTAACAGACGGAAAGCTGCCGAGAATTAATATTTTTGAATTTTTGCCGTAAACCGGCGGTATGGGATGAACTGTCATATAAATTCATTCACCTTGCTGTATATAGTTTTCTGCGTGTCTCTGATAAATTTTTCCACCATATCCGGTGTGGTATATTTATATTTCATCTCACAAGGTTTATTCTCACCGTAAAATGAAACAATATATTTCATTCTGTTTGATATTTCATTGTTTTTATAAAAATCGGGATAATCCTCATTAAAACCCTTGAAAGTTTTAAACAACTCAAAAGACGGACTTGCATTTTCTGCAAAAAATTCATTATCAAGATTATACCACTCTTTGCGTATTATCTTTGCCGTTTCGCTGTGCATATCAAGATTTTTAAAATTGTCCAAAAGATTTTCGCAAAGATTCTGCACCCAGAAACAGTCTGTCATAAGATGAACATAATAGCCAATCCAGAATGAACGTATTTTAACATCGTTTTCGCCGTTAATAAAATCATCATAAACCGACTGATAATCACAGTTTCCCTTATAATTTCCGCTGTGAGTTCTGTGGGTAATTTCACTGTGTGGACTGTATCCGTCTTTGGCGGGGACGCCGCAGTCAGGTGCAATATTACCTATTATAAAATACTCTGTATCAAGCTGAGGAATTTTATCCAAAAAATAATCGCATATTCTGAAATGAACTGCCCATGATGCCATAATCTCACCTCTTTTATAATTATATCACAATACAGGAAAAATTAAATACCTGTATTTGCTCATTATATTGATAATGATTTCTTCTGCTGTAAAGCCGTATTGTAATTAAAAGAGCAACAAAACAAGGAAAAACGAGGTGCAGAGCAATAAACTCTGCACCTTTTAATAAATTTGTTAATATTATTTCTCTCTTATAGGCACCCATATTTCGCTTTTATAGTCATCGGCTGACATATATCCAGCGGTATATGCTTCAACATCCATTTCGTATGTAGGTTCATAATGGGAGGTTGGAAAAAATTCCGAGCAGATTTTATGCCAGGTATTCTGCATTGCATCAGGCATCGGACCGATACATTCAAACACAGCCCAAGTTCGTGCAGGAACTTCATTAACTCTAAATCCCTCCGGAATTTCGGCTTTTTCATCATAAAGTGCTGCAATACCATACTCAAAGGTTTTCTTATCGGTTAAATCACCACCGTAGCAAATACCGAATATAAATTCTTTGTCTGAAGCAATGCTTAATAGTTTTTCAACCGTTGCATTTTTATGACATTCTTCCCAAAAAGCAGGAATGGTATTTTTATTTACCGAATCATCAATGCTTTGAACGCTGATTTTTTCAATAACCTTAAAAGCATCTTTCTTAACGATTTTGTAGTCCATTACACTACCGCCCTTCAAAATAATTTCAACAGAAAGACGTGAAAATGATTTCAGATTTTGAGAGCACTTTTTGGCTTCAGACGGTGTTATTCCGTGAAATTTCACAAAAGCCCTTGTAAAGCTTTCCGGGGATTCGTAACCATACTTCAATGCAATATCAATTACTTTAACACTTGATGAATATAACTCAACACCTGCAAGAGTCAATCTGCGTTTTCTTATATATTCACCCAATGAACAATTGCAAAGAACACCGAAAACTCGCTGAAAATAAAAGTTTGAAAAGCCTGCGCGCACAGCAATTTCGTTATAATCAAGCTCATCGGTCAAATTCTCTTCAATGTAATCAATCGCTTTTTGTAAATTGCAAACAAAATCCATACCCTTTCTCCTTTCTGTTAGGCTTATTTTATCAAAAGACGGCTATATAATCCTGATAATTTGTGCACTTTAATGTAAGGTTTTCATTTTTTTGCCTCAATTATATCAAAAAAGCAAATTTATTTACATATTCTTTCATTATTTCAAATCTTCACTACTATTCAAATATTCATTCAAAGCGGCAACATCTCTTGCCTGCAAAAATTTCCTCTGTATTTTGTCATAAACAGGTTCGGTAATAAGTTTAATTGTTTCATCAATCGTATGCCAATTAACAGTTGTTTTATGCTTTGTTTCTGCTTGAGTGAAATCAGGGCTAAGCCTCGTATCATTAGTTATTATGACAAAATAATAAGAAATTTGTGTGTAATCGCAATGTGCTCTGTTTTCTTTGACACAACCTAATTCTTTTATTATATCGCAGCTACAACCTGTTTCCTCTTTTATCTCACGTTTTAGGGCACTGATAATATCTTCGCTTTTTTCCACACCTCCACCGGGGAAAGAGTAGAAATCAAAATCTTCACTATACATTACAGCATATTGATTATTTTTGTTTTTTAAAATTGCCCTTGCGGTTATTCTTGGATTAGCGCTTGAAAGCCCATCTGTTCCTAATATGTCTTTATCTGTAATTTCTCTTATTAATCTCATAATAAACACTTCACTCTAATATCGTTTTAATAGTTAAATTATATAAATAAATAATAATTACAACAATAGGAGAAACAACAACAGTGTGCCAATCTTTGCACTCGTGCCATACCCATTTACAAAAATTAATAAACT
>CAYXLH010000006.1:0-47271 GCA_964465835.1 uncultured Bacteroides sp.
AGCATCTGCCTTACAAGCAGAGGGTCACAGGTTCGAGCCCTGTTGTTCCCACCAAACAAAGAAAGACACCTATGGGTGTCTTTTTTGTTTTATAGTAATTACTAGCTCGATCCTGTGACAAGATTTTACCATAGGAGAAACTTTTGTTATTGTCTATTTTTTACGAATTTGTTCACTTTATTTTTTGACGTGTAGTTTTGATTAACTGCTTATATGCCTTAGGTGTAATGCCGTATTTCTTTTTAAATGTATTTATAAAAGCGGATGCAGATGTATAACCGCATCTAATTGCACATTCCTCAACAGATATATTTTCTTGCTCTAAAAGTGTTACAGCCATTGCCATTTTAGCCTCATACCTTAGCTTTTTAAAAGAGGAGCCGTAATATTCTTTAATTATTCTTTCTGCATGACGAGGCGAAACGCCCATATTTTCTGCAAAATCATTCAGCGTTACCTTGCTGCAATCTTCTAAAAGAAGCTGGTCAATAATCCAGGAGCGGTTTTCATTAAGGTCACTGCTTGTCATCAAGTCATTGGGCGTTCTTTCCGTAGGATAATAAAGCCTTGTCATTTCAACTATCAGTCTGATTGCAAGGGATGACAGAATATTTTGTTTGAGAAATTCATCACTTGTATTTTCTTCAATCATTATTTTAAAAATATGTCTGATTGCGGCATTGCTTTTGCCTATCCAGAATGTTTTTGAGGTAAACAGTTCAAAAACCTTATCGGATTTTTGGGTCTTTGAAATTTTAAGATACACGCACAGTTCGTGCATAGGGTTTTGAAAATCGGGGGTTTGTTTATGCAATACATTCGGCCCTGTGACATAAAGTGAATTTTTGGATAAATTATATCTGCCGTATTCTGTATCCAAAATGCCTTTTCCGCCGTCTATAAGATGCAGCTCGTATCCGTTTTTTGTGTGCGAATGCATCATAACCGTCTCTTCAATGGTGCCTGAATAAATTTTAAATATCTGAACTTTTCCTTCATTATAATAAAATGTTATTGCCATATAAAACACCTCTGATTCATTGTATCAGTTTAAGCGGTTTTTATCAAGGAAAAGTTTATTTAATACGTCATAAAATTTACATTTATGTCGTTTTAATGTATTTGAATTTAAGAGCAAAACAAATATACTATAATTGTATTGTATATATGTATACAATACTGTTGAAAAGAAAAAGCGAGGTAAAAAATGAAAATTACAGTTATAGGCGGAGGCGGAGTCCGCTCAATGTTTCTTGCAAAAAGCATAGCACAAAAGGCTGAGAGACTGCATATTGACGAGCTTTGCTTTATGGACAACAATAAAACAAAATTAGACATATACGGAAAAATGGCGGCTCATGTAGCAAAGCTTCTTTGCCCTGATATGAAATTCAGCCTGACAACTGACCCGGTTTTGGCTGTTACAGACGCCGATTATGTTATTACAACAATTCGTGTAGGCGAGGACGATATGCGTGCAAAGGACGAGCGTATTGCCCTCAACAAAGGCGTTCTCGGTCAGGAAACAACAGGCGCAGCAGGTTTTTCATTTGCAATGCGAAGCGTTCCGGCTTTGGCTGAATACTGCGAGCTGATAAAAAAATATTCAAGTAAGAACGTAAAGGTGTTCAACTTTACAAACCCGGCAGGCGTTGTATCTCAAACTCTGCGTGATATGGGATATGATTTTACATACGGTATATGCGACGCACCGTCGGGTATGCTGCGCTCTTTTGCACTTCTTTATAATGAAAATCCCGATAATATAAGCGGTGAGGTTTACGGACTGAATCATCTTTCATATTTTAAGAGTATCACCCTTAACGGCAGAGAAATTATGAATGAACTTATTGAAAATGACGAGGCGTATGCAAAAACTGATATGCGCTATTTCAGCAAGGGGCTTCTGCGTGACAGAAAAAGCATACTCAATGAATATCTTTACTATTTTTACTATCGTGAAAAGGCAGTTAAAAACATCCTTAATGCCAGCCAGACAAGAGGCGAGCAAATAAGAGATATCAATAAAAATATGACTGCCGAGCTTTCAAAAATGGATATAGAAAACGACTTTGAGGGTTGTCTTAAAGTGTTCAGCAAATGGTACGGTATGCGTGAAGGCAGTTATATGGCAAGTGAAACAGGTGAAAAACGTACGCAGCCGTGGCATTTTGATATTTATGAGGAAGATGACGGCGGTTACGCAGGTGTTGCACTTAAGTTTATTGAAATGGCACAGAGCGGTACAAAGGGCACAATGATTATGTGCATACCAAATAAGGGTTCAATAAACGGACTGCGTGACGATGATGTTGTTGAGATTACCTGTGATGTTGATGCCAACGGCTGCAAACCCCATATTATAGGCGATATTGACGAGCAAAATCTGGAAATTATCCGACGTGTTAAAATATATGAACGTCTTTCCTCAAAGGCAATCAGAGAAAAAGATCGTGCATCTGCAATTCAGGCGCTTACGCTTCATCCGCTTGTAAATTCCTACTCTCTCGCCTGCGAGCTGGTTGATGAATATATTGAGCATAATAAAGAATACAGCAATGGCTGGAAATAATTTTCAAAGGAGTTTAGTATGAATAAGAAAAAAATTTACACGGTTGCAACCGCACATCTTGATACAATCTGGTCATGGGATTTTGAAACAACTGTCAGCAAATATATATACAACACTCTTGTTGACAATTTTGCGTTGCTAAAAAAATATCCAAGTTATGTTTTCTCTTTTGAAGGCTCTTACCGTTATGAGCTTATGGAGGAATACTATCCCGAATTATTTGAAGAGTTAAAGAAATATATTGCAGAGGGCAGATGGAATGTTACCGGCTCAGCCTTTGAAAACGGCGATGTTAACTGTCCGTCACCTGAGGCGCTTTTCAGAAATATTCTTATCGGCAATACATATTTTGATGAAAAATTCGGCAAGCGTTCCTGTGATATTTATTTGCCAGACTGTTTCGGATTTGGCTGGGCTTTGCCTAGCATTATGCACCACGCTAACCTTAAAGGCTTTACTACTCAAAAACTTGCATGGGGAAGCGCTTACGGCGTTCCCTTTGATATTGGTAAATGGTATGGCGTTGACGGAAATTATGTTTATGCTTCGGTAAATCCTCATGATTATTATTTCACCCTGACTAAGCTTCGTAACTGGAGCTTTGTTACCGACAAGCTTAAAGAAAATGAAAAATACGGTTTGGACTGGACATATATGTTCCACGGAATAGGCGACCGAGGCGGTGCTCCCGAGGAGGCAACGGTTAAATTTGTTGACGAAGAAATCAAGAAAAATGATACCGAGGATATTGAAGTTATCGCTGCTCCTGCCGACCAGATTTACCGTGATATTGAAACTGAACTGCCACAGGAGGTAAAGGATAAATTACCCCAGTGGAAAACAGAACTTGTTATGCAGAATCACGGCGTAGGCGGTTATACATCAAGAGCTGTCGGCAAACGCTGGAATGCAAAATGTCAGGAGCTTGGCGATATGGCAGAGCGTGCAGGCGTTATGGCATCCTATTTCGGCACTGCCGATTATAATGAAGAAGTGCTTGAAAAATCATGGAAAAGAGCTATTGCGCACCAGTTCCACGACGATACACCTGGTACTTCCGTTCAGCGTGCGTACCGCCGTTCATGGAATGATTACGCAATGTCAATTAACCAGTTCAGCGGTGAAATTGAGGCATATCTTTCATCGGTTACACCTCTTATGAAATCCGATTTTTGCCAGGGTATTCCGCTTTTGGTATCAAACCCTGTTGAGGCTGACAGGAAATCTGCCGTAAGAATTAAGCTTAAAGATATCGGCGCACCGTTTGTAAGAATTTTTGACAATAAGGGCAAAGAGGTTCCGTCGCAGATTATTTCCGATTCCAACGGAGTTAAAGAAATTCTTTTCCTTGCAGAAGTTAAATCACTGGGTCTTAAAATTTTTGACGCCCGTCCTTCAAATGAACCCTGCAAAATTGTCAATAATCTTAAAATAAGCGGTTACACTCTTGAAAATAAAAAATATATTGTTACATTAAACAAAAACGGCGACATTTCATCAATCATTGATAAAGAGAATGGCAACAGAGAAATTCTTGAAAAGCCTGTTATTCTCGGGTTGTTTAATTATACCGGCTCAAAAGACTGGCCTGCTTGGGAAATGAATTATAAGGAGGCAAACAAAGAGCCTGACAGAATCCCTAAGCTGACATCAATTAAAATTGCCGAAAACGGTCCTGCCCGTGTTGCATTTGAAGTTAAGCAAAAGGATAAAAAATCGGAATTTACAACCTATGTTTGCTTAGCATATGACAGCGAAATCGTTGAAGTTTATAATGAGATTGAGTGGCAGTCAATGCGCACCCTTGCAAAAAACAGATTTGCGTTTACAGCCTCAAATACAAAAGCAACCTTTGACCTTGGCCTAGGTGCAATAGAGCGTGAAAATATGAACGAAAAGCTCTTTGAGGTTCCTGCACAGAAATGGGCTGATATTACCGATAAAAGCGGTGATTTTGGTGTTTCCGTATTCAGCGAATGTAAGCATGGCTGGGATAAGTATAACGATAATACACTTCGTTTAACCGCTGTTCATACTCCGAAGAAGAATTACAGAATTGACTCAATGCAGTCAATGATGGATTTGGGCAAAAACCTTTACGGCTATGCGATTTATTCTCATAAAGGCAAGGTCGGCGCAGATACTCAGCTTCAGGCAAGGTTTTATGCTTACCCGATGACAGCGGTTGCCTTTGAAAGACATTCAGGCAAACTGAAAAGCGATTATTCATTCGGTAGTGTCAGCACAAACGACGTTATTATCCGAGCAATCAAAAAAGCCCATCACCGTAACGGTGAAATCATTGTCCGTTTTAATGAGGGCGCCAATAAAGAGGTTAATGACTTTGAATTTACCCTCGGAGACGGCATTGAAAGTGCAAGAGAGCTTTGGGCAAGCGAGGAATATCGCGGTGAGGCAAAAGTTGAAAACGGCAAGCTTGTTTGCGATTTTAAGCCTTATGAGGTTAAAACCTTTGGAATTACTCTTAAGGAATCGGCAGTTCAGGGCGAAAAGGCAAAGCAAATACCTATTAAGCTGGAATTAAATCAGGGATTAAACGATATTCCCGAAAATCTTATGAGGGATAAGATAAGTGTCTGCGGTGTTGATTTCGTTCTCGGCAATGGCACAATGTATGCCGACGGTCAGACGATTAAGGTTGCAAAGGGCAATAAATTAAAGCTTCTTGTAACTAGCTATGACGACAATAATATTACTTTTGAGGTTGACGGCAAGCCGGTAGTTAAAACGGTAAACGGTGCTTACGATGCCTTTGCCCGCTGGGATTTATATGATTTCGGCGAAACCGCTTATATCAAAAAAGGACATCTTGGATATGAGTTCACTCATTCAATGAAAGGCAAGGACGTTCAATTTGCAAAGGGTCTTTACTATTGGGTTGTTACCCTTGACGGTACAACAGTTCTTCCAAAGGACAGAGACATTGTAATTCTTGCCGCAACCGAGGTGGAGGGTTCTGACGGTTCTCTCGTAACTCCTCTTATGGATGAAATTGAAAATAACCGACCATTTACATTTAAAAAGAATTTCAAAGAAAAGCTGTGGTATTTGGAATCAAAGCTCCTTTGGAATATCAATGATAAGGACGACTATTTCCGACATAATAACAACGGCAAAAATGGCAAACGTGTTGAACAGTCAAAAAAGAGAGCTGTAACACGAACTGTTGAAAACTTAAACAGAGATATTGATAAGTAATCAGTATCTAATAATTAAGAGCAGGTTGTACAGCCTGCTCTTAACTATTATCAATCTTATTTTTCTATATGATGGATTTTTGCATAATCCTTTATATTAATAAATTCATCATTATTCAAATCAAGATACATATTGTCGTTCCCACGAGTTACTTTTGTATTGACATAATTAATAAATATGGGCAGATTATTTATATCTTTTGAATCGGTTTTGCCGCATACAGTGCATTTGTAATAATATTTACCGACGCTGTAGTTTTCAAAATCATAATTATGACCCAGTGCGGCTACAAAATTATCAGTGTATCTTTCTTTGCAGACTTTACAAGTATATACAGCATATCCGCTGTTTTCACAATCAGGACGAAATACGGCTGTTTTATAGGAATGTTCGTGTTCTTCAAATTTAATATCATTATCGTAAGCCACATCATTGCCGTATTCTTTAACATCTTTCAGGCTCGCTGTGGTAACAGGTGAGTAAAAATACATACCGTCAATGTTCACATAAGCTCTTGCTGAGATTTTATAATCGTAATATTTTTCAGGAATATCTGTAATTACAGCGCTGTAAGAGGAGACTGTGCCGGTAATGTCTCTTTTATCTGCTTTTCTTATACGGTTTTCTTTATCATTATTTATTCTGAAACTGTCATTAATTTGGTAATCACTTTCGCCCTCAAAAGAAGTTTGAGTGTATACAACGCCGTAATCAATATTATCAGCATACTTTCTGAAATCAAAGCCAACATTGTTATCATCAAATTCAAATCCAAAACGCAAGCCATTGTCCCGTGTACGGATTTGAGATCCCTTGCTTTCTGCAATGTTATCACTGTTAATGTGAATATATTTATCTTCGTTTCCGTTACTATCAGCAACGACAAGACCGATGGTATAGTCAGGACTGACAAAGGTACATTTGTAATCGGAATATTCTTTTGGAAAACTAACACTTTTAAGTTTGGTACTACAGTATATTGTTGCATTACTTGATATATCTGTAGTAATACCACTTGCCATTGGGGCAAAGATTGTTTTGAGATTTGTGCATCCGTCACAGCCACCTAACCATGTTGCCTGCGGAGCATAAATAATTTCAAGATTTGTGCAGTTGCAAAATGCTTTTGCTCCGATTTCTGTTGCTTTTTTCAGCACAATTTCCTGTGCGGCAGAGTTCTCAAAAGCAGAATCACCGACCTTTGTACATTCGGGCAGATTTATTGTTTTGAAATAAGTTCCTGCAAGTCCTTTTTCGTCAATCCGTTCAAGTGCAGGCAGTTCTAAATCCAGCGTAAGCAGTTTACTTCCGGATAGAGCGTCCCTGCCGATGTATTTGACATTCGATAAATCTATATCGGCAAGTGCAGCACAGCCGTAAAAGCTGTGACGATACAAATCCTTTACACCATTTGCCGTAATGGATTTTAATGGTGTGTTACAAAAAGCATTTTCATTGATTGCCGTAACTGTGTCAGGCAAAGCAATGCTCTCTATATTGCTGTTTTCAAACAGCTTTTCACCGATTTCTATCGGCGTAATACCATTTACGGTTTCCGGCACGGTAAGCATTGTTTCATTGCCGAGATATGCCTTTATTTTGCCGTTGTCATCAATAACATATTCGCTTTCGCCGTTCTTGAGTATATAATAATCAAGATAAGTAAATTTGCTTTTGAACGGAGAACCTGCCCGTGCAATAGCCACTGCAATAATTCTTGCAGATTCCGTTAATTGAATAGGCTCTGTGTATTTTGTGCCGTTCATTTTTGTCGGCAAGGTTCCGTCAGTTGTATAATAAATATCTACAAGCGTGTTTGCACATTTTAATGCAACGCTTATGTTGTCACGGTATACGCCACTCTGATAATTAGCTGTAACATCCTTACAGCGTGAGCCGTTTATGATATTTGAGAAATTTACAATTCCTGCACCATAAAGACCATTGTAGCAATCACTTTTTTTGAACGGTGTTGCCGTTGATATAATTTCCTGCTTGACCTGTTCGGGTGTATAATTCCTGTGTTCCATAAGAACATAGGCACATGCTGCCGATACAATTGGTGTAGCAAGAGATGTGCCAAGAGAGAATGTATATGCATTGTTGCTTGACATATCTGCTGTGTAAATATACTCGCCGGGTGCTGAAATGTCGACAACACCTCCATGATTTGTAAATGAACAAGGTTTATCATAATAATCAAATGCGGCAACGGTTATAGCATTTTCGCATTTTCCCGGTGTTTCATAGACTTCACGGTTATCATTTCCGGCAGCAGCAACAACAGTAATTCCTGAATTTACAAGTTCATCAATTATAGTTTCCATGATTACTTCACCGTCTTTGAGACCTAAAGAGAAATTAACTACATCAGGTCGATTGCTAAGTTCCATCATGTAAGCACATGCAGAGACAACTGCTGAATAGTTGCCTTTACCTGAGCTGTTCATAATTTTATATGATGATATTTTTACATTACTCGGTGTACTGTTAGCGATAACACCTGAAACTTCCGTCCCATGCCCATAATCATCTGCTTCATCATTTTCTGCACCAGTTGAACTTATGTTGTATTTAGTCCGAACAATTCTGTTTTTGAACAATTCGTGGTTATAATTTATACCGCTGTCAACAACTGCAACATTTATGTTAGATTTTACTTTTAATTTGTAATAATCAAGTGCAGAGTCGGCATCGACTCTTTTATAAGCCCAGTTATCACCCCACTGGTCATGATTAGCTGAATCCATACAAGTAACTAATGAATCATAATCAGCGATATATCCTGAACTTTTGTAATAATTTAGTGCTTCTTTTGCAGTACTTTCATCTGCATACTGTAAAAAAGCATATCCGAAACCATATACACTATCAACAGCACCGTGTTCATCAATAGAATCATCTGTCTTTACGATTAACCTTGTATTTATAGTTTTATTATCAGTATCATCCAAATCGCTGTAATCGTCATATTCAGCACACAGTTCTGATATTTTGTGTGAAGTGAACAGGATATTATTTAACTCCGCTTTTTCTGTAATAACGTCCTTGCATGGATATATTAAGGCGGACAATAGGGCTGCCGCCATTATACAACTAATAAATTTTTTCATATTTTTACCTCCTCCAAGAAATTTATATCAATCAAAATAATCAATTCTGATATGTGTTTTATTATTTTCTGTATACAGGCAGATGCGTGCAGAAATTTCACCGTCGGACAATTCCCAATATTCCTTTGCACAACACACATAATTCATAACGCCGTCAAAGGAACTTTCACGGATTAACCTTTTCATATCAAACAGAAAACACTCTGATTCATCATCGGTTAAGGCATCGGTTTCATAGCAAACTGAGTATAATTTATCTTGAACAAAACAGTAAAAGGCTTTTGATATGAAAGCGTGCAGTTTTCTCTTATATTCAAGTGTAGTTTGATTATCGGATTCCTTTGTGCTTTCAGGTTTTCCGAGCGTTTTTATAACATTTGACATACTGTCTGTAAAACAGATGTCCTCCTCAAGGATTGTGTTATATTTAACTGAATTTTGAAACTGCAAAGGTTTAAGAATTGACATAAACGGTTTCATCTCCCTGTATTGATGGAATGTAATCAAAAGTTATTAAATTATTTAAAGCATATCACCACCGCCTTTGATTTAGATTTTAGTGCAACAAATCTAACAATAAGTTACAACAAAAATCTTAAATTATAAATATACATTGCCTAACTGTAGAAAAAATTGCCCTAATTATAGAAGTTTTTTGACAGCAAGAAAAAACCGACTGCAATTTGCAATCGGTGTAATACAGTTATTCACTTTTGGGTATTGCGATTGTGATTTCAAAAACTTTGTTTTCTTCATCATACGACCAATCAAACAGTCCGTCATAATGATTGATTGTTCGTTCTATACTTTCAATTCCAAAACCGTGTAATGTTTTCTCTTTTTTACTTGTTAAAAGTTTTCTCTTTGATGTTACAGGTGCTCTGTCACAGCTGTTTTGAATTTTAATTATTTCAAATAATTTTTTAGTATATATATCAACAGAAATTTTTTTATTTGTACTTTGCTCTGCGGATTCAACAGCATTGTCAAGTGCGTTATTAAGTATTGTTGATAAATCTGTGTTATCTATATCCATTAAATTCGCTGTTTTAACATTAAATGTAACTTCAATATTTTTATTGGCACACAGCGTATTATATTTACTGATAATTACATCAAGTGTTTTATTACCACTTAAAGCAACATTGTTGTACTGATTAACAGTACCGTATAACTTTGATATATATGTGCTGATTTCCGTATTGTCTGTTAAGTTGCTTATTTGCTCTAAATGATTTTTTATATCGTGCGTAAATATTTTTAAATCTTTATTATTCTGCTCTAATATATCAAAATACTGTTTTTCAATTTCTTCTTTCTGTTTTATTGATCTTAATTCATATAGTTCAGCAGCATTATTCATTGAATGCTCATAAATAAAAAACACAATAATGTTTGAAACCAATAAGAATAAGGATGAAACAGAGCAAAGAATATTTGCAGTATTTGTTAACAATGTTTCTATAGAAATATATCGGAATACGAAAAGTGCAAATACTGATGCAACAGGCATAATCATAAGCTGCCAGAATACAGATTTATTTTGTGTGTTAATACTTCTTTTGGAAAAGACATGAATCAAAATTAAACAGACAAAATAATATGCTAATTTACTCAATGTTATATCAAACATCTGAAGAGGGATTGATTCCTGATACGCATAGAAATCTTTGTTCAGGAAAAGTGATGTTACAAATATAACACACCATTCACAAGCAAGAATAATAAATAAAAGCAATATCGTATTAAAAAGTGCAGTAAAAAAACGGCACTCATATAATAGAGAAAATATTAAGCAATATATAACAAGTAAGGCAGAAAAATTAAGTATTGCATTATTTGCATAATATAAACCTAATAACAGTAAATGTAACAGCGATATTCCGACAATAGTTATTTTAGTACTATATTTTCGTTTAAAAAACGAATTTGCATAATAGAAAATGATTAAACCTTCTGAAAAATATAAAATTATATTAAATATCGTTTGATAAACCGCCATAGCCTTCTCCCATAAACTGCATAAATTTCTTTTTTATTTCTGTTTGTTTCTTAGGTGCTATTGAAACAATTTGATTATTTTTTAACTGTACCTTATCTCTTTGAAACTTTTTCACAAAATTAAAGTTGATAACATAGCTGATATGCGGTATTGCAAAATATGAAGCAGTGAGATTCTCTTTGAAAAAGTCCATTTTTTCTCTTGCAATATATTGTTTTTCTATGGTGTTTACATAAACTATTTTTCGTTTAACTTCAACAAAAATAATATCGTTTTTATGAATGGTTACAATGCCGTCATTTCTTGTTTTAAAAGTAATTTCATTATTATTGATTAAATCTATTGCTTTATCCAATCCATTATATAAGCGTTTAGCCTGAATAGGTTTATCAATATATCTAAAAACATTCAAATCCATAGCTTCATCAAGATATTTTTGATATGCTGTAACAATAAATATAATTGTGTTTCTATTTCTTGTGTTTAATTCCTTAGTGGTTTGGATACCATTAAGCTCATTCATTTCAATATCAAGAAAAACGATATCATATATTTTGTCTGACGATAATAATTCTTCACCACTGCTGAATTCATTGCATTCTAAATCTATTAAATGTTCTTTGAAGTACTCAGTAACATATTCTAAAATGATTTTTCTGTATTCCTTTTCATCATCACATATTGCAATTCTCATAGTATCATTCCTTTTGTGTGTTTATAAAAATAGTAGCACATATTTCAAATTTAAGCAACAATAAAAGGCAGCAAGTAAATCTCACTGCCATCAGGGTAAATCATATTTAGATATTTACAAAGAACATCTATGCTCAATTTCATTTTTCACTTTAAGCAATTTCTTCTTGCTTGTGAGACCTATATCTACCGTAACAGTTTTATCCTCTTTAATCGTCAGTATGATTATTGAGTGACGATCATTAAAATTCTTGGTAAAACTTGCCTTATCATCTCTGTGAGTTTCAATTTTTTTAATATCTTCATATGCAAATATATTGTCATTGTCAAGAGCGGTAAATTCAAATTCCTTTTCTCTGAATTTTATACCGTGACGCACAACCTCACGGCTCATAAGTGCCGCTAAAATCAGTACAAAAACTTCCATAATAATAAACAGTATTGAATATACGTTGGCTTTTTCCTGTAATTTTTGCACTGCAAATACAGCCAAAGCCACTGCCGATACGTCAAAAATAAATGTTACGGCAAGTGTAATCGGAGATATAATTCTGATAAATTTATTGTTCATTCGGATTTTTCTCCTTAAATTTTTTCTCAACAGGGCAGTCGGGAATGAAAAACTCTTTCTTGTTTAAATAATTAAGTTCTCCTGCATCCTGTGTAAAACTAAAGCGCAGTTTGTAACTGTAAAGCTCCTGGCGGAATCTGCCGTGATTTGTTCCGTATTTACCATCCGAGCAAAGGGGATGACCGATGTATGCCATATGCGCTCTTATCTGATGGGTTCTGCCGGTCAGCAGCTCAATTTCAACAAGGCTAACGCCGTTTTGATAATCAAGAACTTTGTATTTTGTTACGATCTTTTTAGCGTTTTGCGCCGGTGTTTCACTGACCGTTACCATATTTTTTCTCTCATCTTTAGTGAGATATGCTGTTAAAGTACCGCTTTTCTCTTCAAATTTGCCCTGGGCGCAGGCAAGATAATATTTTTCAATTTCTCTGTTTCTAATTTTTTCATTGAGAATTTTAAGCGCTGAGTAATTTTTTGCACCGATTACTATTCCGCCGGTGTTCCTGTCAATTCTGTTGGCAAGGGCAGGGGTAAATGAATTTTCGTCCTCTGCATTCCACTGCTTTGTTTCATAAAGATACCGTTTAAGTGAGGCTATAAGGGTATTAACATATTCTTTTCCGTCGGGGTGGCATAATTCACCCTGCTTTTTATTAAGCAGAATAATGTTATCGTCCTCGTATATTATATCAAGATTTTTAGGCGCATTTAAAAAATCATAATGACGTACCTTTTCTTTGAGCATATCGTCGTTTATATAAAGCTCAATTATGTCGCCCTCGTTAATAATCTGCTCGGGAGTACAGCGCTTTTTATTTACCTTGATATTCTTTTTTCTTATCTGTTTAAACATCATTGACTTGGGCAGGCTGTCAAAGGTTTTAAGAAGAAATTTATCAAGCCGCTGACCCTCGTCGTTCTTTTTTACAACAATACTTTTCATAGCCTTATTATATTATATAACTTTATCTTTTACAAGCATAATAACAATGCCGGGTTGAAAAATATTTAGTATTATTATATAATAGAATGAATGCGTAATTTTAAGAAAATATTTTGTTTAAGGGAATATTTTATATGGACAGATTTAAACTTGTAAGTAATTATAAGCCTACCGGGGATCAGCCCCAGGCAATAGACGCCCTTGCCAAGGGCGTGCTTAACGGAGATAAGGAACAGACGCTTATGGGCGTTACCGGCTCCGGCAAAACCTTTACAATGGCGAATATTATTGAAAAAGTTAACAGACCTACTCTTGTTCTTGCCCATAATAAAACTCTTGCCGCTCAGCTTTGCAGTGAGTTCAGAGAGTTTTTTCCTGATAACGCAGTGGAATATTTTGTATCATATTATGACTATTACCAGCCGGAGGCGTATGTGCCAACAACTGATACTTATATAGAAAAAGACTCTGCCGTCAATGACGAAATAGACAAGCTGCGCCACAGTGCAACGGCGGCTCTGTCCGAACGCAGAGATGTTATTATAGTCGCTTCTGTATCGTGCATTTACTCAATCGGCGACCCTGTTGATTATAAAAATATGGTTATCTCTCTGCGTCAGGGTATGGAAAAGGACAGGGACAGCCTTATAAATAAGCTTGTTGAAATTCAGTATGAGCGAAACGATATTAATTTTGTACGTAATAAATTCAGGGTAAGAGGGGACACCGTAGAAATTTTCCCTGCCGGCAGTAACGGCTCTGCAATAAGGGTGGAATTTTTCGGCGATGAAATAGACAGAATATGTGAAATAAATCCTTTGACCGGTAAGATTGAAGCCACTTTGAGCCATTGCTGTATTTATCCTGCTTCCCATTATGTTGTCGGCAGGGAAAAACTTGAAAAAGCGTTAAATGATATCTATGATGAAATGGTACAGCGTGTGGCATATTTTGAGGAAAAGGGCAAACTGCTGGAAGCTCAGCGCATTAAAGAGCGCACAATGAACGATATTGAAATGCTCCGTGAAACAGGATTTTGCAAAGGCATTGAAAACTATTCACGCATTATGAGCAGCAGAAAACCCGGCGAAGCGCCCTTTACTCTGCTTGATTATTTCCCTGATGATTTTTTGCTTTTTGTAGATGAGAGCCACGTTATGCTGCCCCAGGTTCGTGGTATGTACGGCGGTGACCGTTCAAGAAAGCAAAGTCTTATTGATTTCGGTTTCAGACTGCCCTCAGCCTTTGATAACCGTCCGCTTACTTTTGATGAATTTTACGGCAAAATCAATCAGGTAATATTTACTTCTGCCACTCCCGGCGAATTTGAAAAAGGCAAATCAACCCAGATTGTTGAGCAGGTTATACGTCCTACCGGACTGCTTGACCCAGAGATTACCGTTAAACCCACCGAGGACCAGATGGACGATTTGGTATCGGAAATCAATATACGTATTCAAAGAAAAGAGCGTGTGCTTGTTACAACCCTTACCAAAAAAATGGCGGAGGATTTAACTGCGTATCTTGAAAATTTTGATATTAAAGTAAGATATATGCACCACGATATAGATACCATTGAACGTATGGAAATTATACGTGATCTGCGTTTGGGCGAGTTTGATGTGCTTGTAGGAATCAACCTTCTGCGTGAGGGTCTTGATATTCCCGAAGTGTCACTTGTGGCAATACTTGATGCGGATAAAGAGGGCTTTCTGCGAAGCGAAACCTCACTTGTGCAGACTATCGGTAGAGCCGCAAGAAACGCAAACGGTCAGGTTATTATGTATGCGGACTGCGTTACTCCGTCAATGGAGCGAGCAATCACCGAAACTCTGCGCCGCCGTAACATTCAGCAGGAGTATAATAAAGCCCACGGCATTACTCCTAAAACCATCAAAAAAGATGTGCGTGATATTATTGAGATTACCACTAAGCAGGCATATGACAGCCATAACAGAAAGATGACTGCCAAGGAGCGTAAAATTATGGTGGAAAAACTGACTCGTGAGATGAAAGAGGCGGCAAAGCTTCTTGAATTTGAACACGCCGCATTTTTGCGTGATAAAATTAAAGAATTACAGGATGATTAATTGTTATGTTATTTAAAGATAAAACTTTTTGGAAAAATGCTGTAAGACTGACTGCTCCGGTTGCTCTGCAAAATCTTCTTACCGGCTCCTTTTCGCTGATTGATACACTGTTTGTAAGCAGTATAGGCACTGCAGCGTTATCAGCTGTCGGTATGGCAGGTCAGTGGCTCTGGCTGATGAATATGCTGATAATAGGCTTCTGCTCCGCCGCTACTGTTTTTGTATCCCAGTACTGGGGTATAAAAAATATAGGAAAAATACGCAGGGTGTCTGGTATATCAATAATTTTTGTTGTTTGTGCCTCACTGATTTTTACGCTTTGTGCTGCTGCTTTTCCCGAATTTGTAATAAAACTTTTCAATTCCGACCCACAGGTAATAAAGGTGGGAACAGTTTATCTTAAATCAGTGGCGCTTTCATATTTTTCCATTGCACTTACGAATATTCTTGCTGCAATACTGCGTGCCGTGGAAAAAGTAAAGCTTCCTATGTATGCATCCCTTTCTACAACAGTGATAAATATAATTTTGGATTATTGCCTGATTTTCGGCAAATTAGGCTTTCCTGAAATGGGTATAAAAGGTGCGGCAGTGGCAACGGTTATTGCATCATGGATAGGGCTTGCTGTAATTATTTTTATTTCATTTGTGCAAAAAAATATACTTATATCAAGACCGAAAGAATTTTTTGTTTTTTCCAAAAACGAAATGGTGTCATACCTTAAAAAGGCCGCACCCGTTGTGCTTAACGAGAGTATGTGGGGATTTGGCACTTTCGTTTTCAATATGATTTTCGGTCATATGGGGTATGAATATTTCTCGGCGCTGACTATTGTAAGAAGCTTTGAAAATATGGCGTTTGTACTATTTATCGGTATATGCAGTGCCTCATCTGTTATGATAGGCAAGTCAATAGGTCAGGGTAATATTGAGAATGCTCTGACGGATTCAAAACGCTTTTCGGTAATCGTTCCTGTTTTGGCGGTGATTATTTCCGCTATCACCGTGGTGTTCAGACATCAGTTTGTCAGTCTGTTTAATACCGGCGGAACCATCAGCGCACTGACAGTTGATACCGCTTCACTGATGATGATAATTTACGCTGCTGCATTTCCGTTCAGAATGTTCGCTTATCTGCAGATTGTATCTGTTTTCCGTTCAGGAGGGGATACTGTTACAGGTGCAAAGTTTGAACTTATGTGTCTTTGGCTGTTTTCTGTGCCGGCAGTGGCAGTCAGTGTGTATCTGCTGAACGTGCCGTTTCTTGCTGCTTACGCAATTATGTTTATATTTGAGGATATACCGAAAATAATATTCTGCCTTAAATTTTATTTTTCAAAAAAATGGATAAAACCTGTTACAAAAGAGGGAAATGCAGGACTTTCAAAATATATGCAAAGGACGGATAAAAAGAGTGAATAAAAATATTACTATAAAGGGTGCCAGAGAGCATAATCTTAAAAATATTGATATTGAACTTCCCAGAGATAGCCTCATTGTATTTACAGGCGTTTCCGGCTCCGGCAAATCCTCACTTGCATTTGATACGATTTACGCCGAGGGTCAAAGACGTTATGTTGAGTCCCTGTCCTCCTACGCCCGTATGTTTCTGGGGCAAATGGACAAGCCTGATGTGGATTATATTGAGGGACTTTCTCCTGCCATATCAATAGACCAGAAAACCACTAGCAATAATCCCCGTTCCACAGTTGGCACAGTTACTGAAATTTATGATTATCTGCGTTTGCTTTATGCCAGAATAGGTACGCCTCATTGTCCTGTATGCGGACGTGAAATCAGTCAGCAGACGGTGGATCAGATTGTGGATGCAGTAATGAAACTGCCTGAGCGTACAAAAATACAGATAATGGCGCCTATCGCCAGAGGTAAAAAGGGTGAATTTGTAAAGGAACTTGCCGACGCCAGGAAGGCAGGTTTTGTTCGTGTGCGTGTTGACGGCGATGTTTATGATTTGTCTGAGGATATCAAACTCAGCAAAACAAAAAAGCATAATATTGAGGTTATAGTTGACCGTCTTTTGATAAAGAAAGAAATTAGATCAAGATTAAGCGACAGTATTGAAACGGCAACACGCCTTACAGAGGGCATAGTGCTTGTTGATATCGTTGGCGACAGGGAAGAACTGTTTTCACTTAATTACGCCTGCCCCGAACACGGCGCTGCTATTGAGGAAATGAGTCCCCGTATGTTCTCCTTTAACAATCCTTTTGGCGCCTGTCCCAAGTGCGACGGTTTGGGTATATTTAAAGAGATTGACGAGGATTTGATTATCCCAGATAAAATGCTGTCAATAAATCAGGGGGCAATTAAAGCCAGCGGATGGAATGTTGCCGACGGAGGTTCTATTGCAAAAATGTATATGGAGGCGCTGGCACAGGAATACAATTTTTCTCTTGATATGCCGGTTGAAATGCTCAGCGATGAGGCAATTGAAGTAATACTTTACGGCACAAAGGGTAAAAAAATTAAAATGAAACGTGTTACCTCTTACGGTTCGGGAACGTATATGAATGATTTTGAAGGTGTAATCAACAATCTTAAACGCCGTTATAAAGAAACCACTTCAGATTATATAAGAGCCGACCTTGAATCTGTAATGCGTGAATGCACCTGTAAGGAATGCGGCGGCGCAAGGCTGAAACCACAGTCGCTTTCCGTAACGGTTGGCGGTAAAAATATATATGAATTCTGTTCTATGTCAATCGGAGAGGAGATTGATTTTCTCAATTCTCTTACTCTTACATCAAAGCAGCAGATGATAGGCAGTCTTGTTATAAAAGAAATCAAGGAACGTCTGGGATTTCTTAATTCAGTAGGGCTTGATTATCTTTCGCTTTCACGTGACGCAGGCACCCTTTCCGGCGGCGAGGCACAGCGTATCCGTCTTGCTACACAGATAGGTTCGTCGCTTATGGGCGTGCTTTATATCCTTGATGAGCCCTCTATCGGGCTTCATCAGCGTGATAATGAAAAGCTGTTGGGCACTTTGCGGCATCTGCGTGATTTGGGTAATACGCTTATTGTTGTTGAGCACGACGAGGACACTATGCGTGCGGCTGATTATCTTGTGGATATAGGACCCGGCGCAGGCGTGCACGGCGGTGAACTTATTGCGGCAGGTACTCCAAAGCAGGTTATGGAATGTGAAAAATCCCTGACAGGGCAATATTTAAGCGGTAAAAGATGTATTCCCGTACCTGATAAGCGCAGAGAGGGAAACGGCAAAAAGCTGACGGTTACAGGAGCCTGTGAGAATAATCTTAAAAATATAAATGTGGAATTTCCACTGGGTAAATTTGTGGCTGTTACAGGTGTTTCCGGTTCCGGCAAATCCTCTCTTGTAAACGAGATACTTTATAAGCACCTTGCAAATCGCCTTAACCGTGCAAAAAAGCATACCGGTAAGTTTAAGTCAATGAAAGGAATAGACGCACTTGATAAGGTGATTAACATTGACCAGTCGCCTATCGGCAGAACTCCGCGCTCCAACCCTGCCACATATACAGGCGTTTTCAACGATATACGTGATTTGTATGCTTCCACTGCCGAGGCGAAGAAACGAGGCTTTCAGCCCAACAGATTTTCCTTTAACGTAAAGGGTGGAAGATGCGAGGCGTGCCAGGGCGACGGTATAGTAAAAATAGAAATGCATTTTCTTGCCGATGTGTATGTGCCCTGCGAGGTCTGCGGCGGAAAGCGTTATAACAGAGAAACTCTTGAAGTTAGATTTAAAGGTAAAAGTATATACGATGTGCTTGAGATGACCGTTGATGAAGCACTTGAATTTTTTGATACTCACACAAAAATTACAAGGAAGCTTAAAACTCTTTCTGAAGTGGGCTTGGGATATATTAAACTCGGCCAGCCTGCTACCACTCTTTCCGGCGGTGAGGCTCAGCGTGTAAAACTTGCCACAGAGCTTGCAAAACGCTCCACAGGCAAAACGATTTATATACTTGACGAGCCTACTACCGGTCTGCACACCGCCGATGTTCATCAGCTTATTTACGTTTTGAATAAGCTTGTTGACGTGGGGAATACAGTTGTGGTAATTGAACATAATCTTGATATAATCAAAACTGCTGATTATATTATAGATTTAGGCCCCGAGGGGGGCAAGGGGGGCGGAAATGTGGTCGCCTGCGGTACTCCGGAGCAGGTGGCGCAGGTTGACGTTTCTTATACAGGTCAGTATCTTAAAAAGGTTTTATAGCATAAAAAATAACCCTTTGGGAAATCAGTTCCCAAAGGGTTTTATTTAATGTTTTAGCATTTGTAAGACCATGTGATTCTGTCTCCATTGTGTATTGTGTATGTAGAACTGCTTTTTGCCGGTGTAATGCCGTTTACACGGTAAATCCATCCGCTGTATTTGCCACAGTCAAATTCGTCAAGATTATTAATGCCCTTAACATATATTCCTGTGTTTGATTTTTCAGCGGTAAGCTTAATTCCGTTATCCTTGCAGGCTTCCTTCAAAACATCATATACCGTTTCTTTGCCTGTAATTGTAAATTTGTAATTCTTGATTATGTTTCCGTCTGAGGGAACATATTTGCTGTGACCGTCTTTAAGGCTGTCCATATTGTCAAGAATTTTTGAGCACTCTATTGTAAGATAGCAGTATTGCTTTGCAGTAGTAGTTTTAGTGGTAGTAGTCTTTTTAGTAGTTGTGCGCTTTGTTGTAGTGATACGCCTTGTTGTGGTGGTGTTGCGTTTTGTTGTTGTAGTAGTGGTGTTTGTCCTTGCAGTAGTGCCGTTATTAACTGGTGCAGATGTTGATGCACCCGGTGTCGTTGTTGACGCCATAACTGCCGCAGTTGATGATGCGCCGTTGGTTATTTCAACGCTTTCAGCTGAAACTTCTGTAACAGCTGCTTCTGTTGCCGTTGTCGTTTCTTCGCCGCCTGAAGAACTGCAGGCAGTAAAGCCGAAGCAAAGTATGGCTATTGATAAAAGTGCAACGATTCTGTTAATTTTTGTTTTCATAATCTTTTCCCTCAATTCCTTTTTTCATTGCGTTGTAGGAAACGTCAACTGCTTCCTGCGAGATATTACAGCCCAGTTCATAAATGGGCACTGATGTAAATAATCTGTCAAGCACATCAAACAGCCTGTTCATAGCGTTGGGGCCTAATTTCCTGAGTGTTTGGCTGAAAATATTGAATATCGCTTTCTTTGTGTCAGCCGGTTTTATTGTGTTAACCGTGCTTCTCTCAAGAAAACATATACCTGCCAAAGGCACAATTTCCGGTGATGAATAATCATATTTTCCGCTCCAGGGCGTTCCGCATGCGTAAACTTTGCCGTCAATAATTCTTATGGCAGGCTTGTCATCGTTGAGCATATGCGCTCTGCTGCCGAATTTTTTCAGCCACAGTGCAGTGTGCGTGGATTTCCCAGTTCCGCTGTCGGCGGAAAAAGCATATGCCATACCGTCAACAACTACGCATGATGAGTGAAGCAGTATTCCGTCAAACTTTAAAAGCTTTGTGTAAAAATCCGTACCTGTCAACATATATATCCAGTCGTCACGGTCCATCTCGGGATGCTCACACATCGCTTTTTCAATACGATTTTGTGATACATCAATATCAATGTCAATATTTTGATTTTCGCTTTGATTCTCTGCAAGATACGGCACTGCCTGTTTTTGAGTTCTACCGGTGCAATTGTTAATCCGTACCTTTAAACCCGCAATATCATAAATCGGCATATAATGTGTTCCTATCTAAAACTAAATTCCTATATAGTATATATCATAATTTACTGTTCGTCAATGAATTATTGCTTTATTCTGTCAATAACTTTTTGGGCATTACGGTAAATTTTTTCAATGTCCGTATTGATAAATTCACTGTTTTCATAGAGAATTTTACCATTTATCATAGTCATTTTTACATTTTCCTTTGAACCTGAATAAACAATATTTTTTAATATGTTGTTTACTGGCTGCATATTAGGACGGTGTAAATCAATTACAATTAAATCAGCAGTTTTTCCCTCGTCTATCACATCGCAGTCATAAAGTCCCATACAGTGCGCCGAGCCGATTGTTGCCGCTTTAAGAATATCCAAAGGGTCAGCTGCCGAAGCGTCATTGTTCTGAATTTTCTGTGTGGCGCTGATAAGATACATTTCTCTGAACATATCAAGGGCGTTGTTTGAGGACGGACCGTCCGTGCCTGCTGCCAAATTAATGCCTTTGTCGGCCATTTTCGTAAAGGGCGCAACTCCGGAGGCAAGCTTGCAGTTTGAACCGGCGTTCATAATTGCCCAAATTCCGTGCTTTTTGTAAATCTCCAAGTCCTCATCGCTTACCCAAACGCTGTGAAAGGCTCCGCCGCCGTAATTAAACAGTCCCAGTTCTTCAAATAATGCCGTCGGCGTTTTGCCGTATCTTTCAATACATCCCTCAACCTCGCCTTTGGTTTCGGAAGAATGAGTGAATACGGGAGCCTCGTATTTTTCAGCAAGCTTTGCGATTCCCTTCATAATTTCCGGTGATGTGGTGTATTCCGCATGAAAGCCTAATTTATAGCTTATAAGCTCATTGTAATTGTTGTACTGTTTATAATATCCATCAAGGCTTTCAACCGATTCTTTAAAATTATTTACCGCACCGCACATTACTGTGCGGAATCCTGCGTCAACCGACGCCTTTGCCATATCTTCGGGGAAATAGTACATATCAAAGCAGGCAGAAATACCGCTTGTCAGATATTCAAGAAAAGCAAGCCTTGACAAATCGTAAATATCCTGTCCGGTCAGCTTTGCCTCCATCGGAAAAATCATCTCATTAAGCCATCTTTCAAGGGGTAAATCATCTGCGTATGAGCGTGCAAAGGTCATTGCGCTGTGAGTATGGGCGTTTTTGAAAGAGGGCATAAGCAAATTTCCTTTTAAATCATAAATTTCCTGCGCCTTTTCATTTTCGCCGCCCACCTGAATTATCTTATTTCCATCAATAAATACGTTTTCCTTTGCAATTTCAAAGTTTTTATCAAGGATATATCCGTTGGTAAATTTAATCATTTTCTCTTATCCTTTCAAGATTGATGTCAAACGGTGGTTTTACAATTCCTCTGTCGGTTATTATTGCGCTTATAAGACTGTGGTCGGTAACATCAAACGCCGGATTGTAGCATTTGGTTTTGTTCAGTGCCATAGGCCTTTCGTACCACATATTTTTGATTTCATCGCCGCTTCTCTCTTCAATCACAATATTGTCACCGCAGGTACAACTGTAATCAATGGTGGAATACGGGCCTAAAACATAAAAGGGAATACCGTAGTATTTTGCAAGTATTGCCGCTCCGGAGGTGCCTATTTTATTGGCAATATCGCCGTTGGCAGCAATTCTGTCTGTGCCTACAAGAACGGCGTTTATTTTGCCTTGCTTCATAACAAGGCTTGCCATATTGTCGCATATAAGAGTAACGTCAATTCCTGCTTTTTCAAGCTCGTAGGAGGTCAGCCGTGCGCCTTGAAGCAAAGGTCTTGTTTCGTCACAGTAAACGTGAAAATTATATCCCTTTTCTTTTCCTAAAAGCAGGGGACCCAGTCCCGTGCCGTAGGATGACGCCGCCAAAGCGCCTGCGTTGCAGTGTGTAAGCACACCGTCGCCGTTCTTTAAAAGGGACAGTCCGTACTCACTGATTTTACGACACATCTCCCTGTCCTCATTATGTATTTTTATCGCTTCGTCAATGAGGTTTTTTCCCTCATTGTATACCTTTAACATTCTTTCGGTTGCCCAGGAAAGATTAACTGCCGTAGGCCTTGCAGAGTCAAGATAGCGCTTTAATTCCTTTTTGTCGCCGGGCAGTAAAGCCATTGCGTATGCGGCGAATATGCCTATTGCCGGTGCACCTCTTACCTGCAGGGTTTTAATTGCGTAAAAGTAATCCTCTTTCGTTTTCGGCATTATATATTTTTCCTCGCATGGCAGTAATGTCTGGTCAAGCAATTTAAGTATGCCGCCGCTGTAAATTATATTTTCCATATGTCTATATATCCTTTACAATCTGGTTAATGAGCTTTTCAAATTTCACGGCGGATTTCTGTGCCGTTTCCTCAACTTCTTCGCCGGATAAAGGCTTGTCCAGCAGTCCGCAGGCAAGGTTTGTTATAAGGCTTATTCCCCCTACTTCAAAACCGCAGTGAACACCTGCAATAGCCTCCGCCACAGTGCTCATTCCCACAGCGTCTGCACCGAGTGTCGACATCATTTTTATTTCCGCCGGGGTTTCAAACTGAGGACCTGTTAACTGAACATATACACCGCTTTTTAAATCAACACCGCATTTTGCCGCAGATTTTTTAATTGTTTTCTGCATACTTCTACTGTAAACGTTGCTCATATCGGGAAAACGAATACCTATTTCATCTGGATTTTTTGTAATCAGCGGACTTTTTATAAAACAGGATATATGGTCGGTTATCATCATTAAATCTCCGGGGGTAAAATTCCTGTTAATTCCACCGGAGGCATTTGTAAGCATGAGCTTTGACGCACCCATAAGCCGCATAAGCCTTATAGGCATTACAACCTGCTGCGGTGTGTATCCCTCGTAAAGGTGAACTCTGCCCTGCATCATAACAACCTTTTTGCCCTGAAGCATGCCGAATACGAACCGTCCTTTATGAAGCGGTGCCGTTGAAATAGGCATATCGGGTATCTGTGAATAATCTACAATGGAATGAATATCTGCTTTTTCAGCAAGACTGCCCAGTCCTGAACCCAGTACAATAGCGGTTTCAGGTACAAAATCAGTAAACTGTCTTAGTTTTTCAATTTGTTTTTCCAGCATGGTTAACCCTTTCTCACATTGATTATATTACTATTATATAAACTATCTCGCCATAAATCAAACTAATTTTACAATAATCTATTGCAATATTAAATTCAATTTGATATTATAAATAGGTAGCAATTTCTTTTTTGGAGGAATAGTATGAAAAAATCATTATCGTTTTTGCTTGCAGTTATAATGGTATTAAGCTGCATTTTTGCGTTTGCAGGTTGTTCAAAAAAAGATAACGGCAGTTATGAAATTGTACTTATTACGGATGGTCAGGCGATTAACGACGGCTCTTATAACGAAAGTGCATGGAACGGCGTTAAGTCATATGGCGATGAAAATAAAGTTACATACCGTTACTATCAGCCCAATCTTGATGATGACGGTAATCTTTCCATTGATACAATTTCCGACTATGTTAAGCTCGCTGCCGACAACGGTGCAAAATATATTGTTATGCCCGGAGAGTCATTTGCAGTTGCGGCTTATAAGATTGCACATGAATATAAAAATATCAACTTCGTTTTGGCTGATGCTTTTCCTCATTCAGAAGAAGATAATAATCCCAGACTTCAGTCAAATGTAATGTGCGTTAATTTCAATGCACTTCAGGCAGGATTTTTAGCAGGATATACTTCCGTTATTGACGGCAATACAAAGCTTGGATATCTCGGCTCTGTAAACAGTCCAAATTCCGGTGATTACGGTGCAGGCTATGTTCAGGGCGCTGCTTATGCAGCCGATGAAAAAGGCGTTCCCGTAACACTTGATTATGCTGATTACGATTCCGCAGTGCTTGATTACGATTATTCATTTACCGTAAAGCCTGTTTATCAGAAAATTTCCGAAGCTAAGGAGAAAACTTTCACTGTTAAGGTTGAGGGCGGTCTAGGCTCCGGTACATATACCGACGGTGAAAATGTTGCCATAATGGCCGATGATCCTGCTGAGGGTAAGATATTCGACCACTGGGAAGTTAAGAGCGATACAAAAGGCGTTAAAGATAAGAAAGTCAACATTTCTTCCAAAAAAGATTCTACAATGAATCTTCTTGTAGGCGATTGTGACTGTACAATTAAAGCAGTATGGGCAAAGGCAGATACAGTGCCGGTTAAGATCATGCAGGCAGACGGTAAAACTTTGTACCGTGAACTTAATGTTTCCAAGGATTCAACAAATTGGGTAAGCGCTCCTGCCGCTGAAAGCGGTAAGATTTTTGACTATTGGCAAGTTAAAGATAAATCTGTTCTTGAAGATGCAAAAAGTGCCTCAACGAATGTGTCTGTTGCTGATAAGGGCGTTACCCTTGTCCCGGTATATAAGAATTCCGATACTCCTACCTTTGATGTTACAGTAGAAAATGGCACAGGCACAGGCTCTTATGTTGCCGGTGATACTGTAAATCTTGTTGCAGACGCTCCTAAAGAGGGATATATGTTCTACAAATGGGAAAATATTGATAATCAGGGACTTTCAACCGGTATAGCAATGGAAAATGAGTACAACTATAATACAAGTTTTGAAATGGTTGACCGTTATTCTTCTGTTGCTGAAAAGATGTACGACGACGGAGTAACAATGATGTTTGCAGGAGGTAATGCAAAGAGTGATTCGATCTTTACAGCCTCAACAAACTTTGATTATCAGGTTTGGACTTTCGGTTCCGGTACAGACCAGCACGACAAGGATAACTGTTATGCCTCTGTTGTTAACGATTATGGTGCGGCAGTTAAGCTTTGCCTTAAAGATTATAAGGGAGGTTCAATCCTTTCCGCAGGCTGCAACAATAACTGTATTTATGTAACTGGAAAAAATATTGAAGAATATCAGCTTGACGAAAACTCAAATCCTGCAAAGGATAAGGACGGCAACAGAATTAAAAACGATGATTACAATAAGGATTATTCAACAGTATATAAGGCTCTTGCAGCAGGTATGATTAATCCTGTTTCCGTTCAGTCCGGCGGTGATGTAAGAAAAGTATCGGCATCCAAATGTCTCAGCCTTGATTACTGGGTTGTTGACGGAGCATTTGAAAACGCTAAAATTTTGAATGCTACTGATGATGCCGGAGTCAAGTAAAAACACAATTTAATAAAAGAAACTGTGAGGGGACTTCCTTTCACAGTTTTTTTATCACAAATTTAACATATTCAAAATTCAATCTTAATTATAGGGGTTAATAATAGTTACAGAAAATAAAGAAAGGACGTAACTATTATGAACACTTTAATAAAAAAGCCGGCGGTAATTAATAATCCCGGTGAAACACCTATAAAAAGAAAAAGTAAAAATAAGTTTTTAAAAAGTATTAATAAAAAAATGCTTTTTACCGCAGTTTCAGTAATCGCCCTGTTTGCTTCGGGTGTCACTTTGGTATGTAATGTACGGGGAAGAATGAATATTTATGGCTTTGTCGGATATTTCCTTGTAACAGCAGGAATACTTGCTTTGATTATAATAATCGCAGTGATTATTGCTGAAAGGGACGAGAAAAGCAAGTGAAGGAAAAATTTATTGAGTTTATTGACAAGCATAAGGAAATATGGAAATTTGTAAAGTTTTCTTTTACCGGGGCAAGCACTTCTGTTTTGGAATTAGGCGTGTTTATGTTTTTACAGTATATAGTGTTTAAATCGCTGAATGAAGTTCCGGTTACAGATAATCCTGTGCTGTCGTTTTTAAAAATAGAATACAAGGGCTATTTGTATTCCTATGCAATTTCTGCTTCAATCGGATATGCCGCAGCATATGTAATGAATCGTAAGCTTACTTTTAAAGCGGATGCAAATCCTGTTTTGTCAACAATAATTTATGCCATTATGGTAGTATGTACTATTGCCTTTAACACATGGTTCGGTTCATTTCTAGGCACTGTTATCAAAAATAACGGATGGAACAATGTATTTGTTGAAATGCTGACAAAAATTGTAGTTATGACTGTGCCTACAATATGGACTTATCCGCTTAATAGATTTGTAATTCACAGAAAGAAAAAGCCAACTGAAAATTAGTATGTCACTTAAAAGCTTTTCACAAAAGCATTCTGAATTATGGAAATTTCTTAAATTTAATATAACCGTCGTTGTTACTTCAGCTCTTGATATTGCTGTTTATATGGTACTGCTTTATTTTGTGTTTGAATCATATAACAGTCTGCCTCTGCCGGACAGTGCTTTGCTTTCACTTCTGGGTGTAAAATATCAGGGGTATTTGTACTCCTATCTCATATCAACGACCGCCGGCTATGTTGCTGCATATATTATAAACAGAAAAATTACTTTCCATTCAAATGTTAACCCTGTTTACAGCAGCGTATTGTATTTTATTCTTGCCGTGTTTAATATTCTGGTAAGCTCATATATCGGCGGCGTTTTCGGCAGTTTTATGACAGCTCACAACCTGTCAAATCCTTTTACGGAGATTGTTGCAAAATTTGTAATAATTAATATACCTACAATATGGACTTATCCAGCCGAAAGGTTTGTAATTCAAATTAGGAAAAAGGAAAAAACTTATATGAAATCAGTTATTGCATCAGACCTTGACGGTACTTTTCTTCAAAGCGACACCAATGTCAGTCAGGAAAATCTTGAAGCCGTTGAAAGACTCAGCAAAAAAGGTGTAAAAACAATAATAGTAACAGGCAGAACACTGTATGAAATTCCTGCCGAAATCAGAAATTGTGAGTATATAGATTATTTAGTTTATTCAAACGGCGCAGGTATAGAAGGCCGTGAAAAGGGTAATCTTTACTATTCGCCCATTGAAAGCGAAACGGCAAAAAAAGTTTTTGATATCCTGAATGAATATGATACCCTAATTGAATTTTATTCTTACGGAGTTCCTTATGATGACGAAGCTAAATACAATGACGAAAGCTTTGCCTATTACAAAATTCAGCCGGATTTTTTGCCTGAAATGTATAAAAGCAGAAAAACTTTAAGCGATTTTAATAACCGCCTTAATGACAGTTCGTTTAAGCTGGAGCTTCTCAATGTTTTGTTCAGACATATGTCAGAACGGCAGGAGTGTTATTCACGTCTGCAAAGTGAATTTCCTGAGCTTGAAATTACTACTTCTATGATAAACAATCTAGAAATAATGAATAAGGGAGTCAATAAAGGTACAGGACTTAAAAAGCTGTGTGAAATTGCAGGGATTGATATAAATTCCGTGTCAGCGGTAGGGGACAGCAAAAACGATATCGCTTTCTTCAATGCCGCCGGAGGAAGACGTTTTGCCGTAAGCAATGCCTGTGAGGAGCTTAAAAGCATTGCAGATGAAATAATTTGTTCCAACGATGAAAATGTGATGTGCTTTATGGAGGAGTATTATAATGAGTAGTACAATTCACTTTTTAAATACCGGTCACAGCGATTGTATTATCCTTGAAAGCAACGGCAGATTTGCAATGATTGACGCTGCGGAGGATACCGATTATCCTGCCGATAAGCCCCATCTTAAATTTCCGGGATATGAAGATGTTGTATGTGATTATCTTTTGAAAAACTGCCGTGGGGAAGACGACAGAGTAACTCTTGATTTTGTTATGGGCACCCATAGCCACAGTGACCATATAGGCGGATTTGATACGGTTATAAATCATCCCGATGTAACAGTCAAAAGAGCTTTTCTTAAACCCTATCATCAGGAAAATATTTTTTTCTACGAGATTAAATCCTGGGATAATCTTGAAGTTTATACACAGATGAAAGACGCATTAGATAAGCACAATGTTCCAATAGTTGAAAGCTTTGAGGGCCACTCCTTTAATTTAGGCGATTTTAGAATTACATTTTATAACGGTACATATAAAAAGCCACTTTTTAAGTACGGCGAAAATGTGAATTCCGTTGTTACCCTTGTGGAGGCATTTGGCAAAAGAGCACTTTTGGCAGGGGATATGAACTATAAAAACGGCGGCGAACGCAGTATAGGAAAAAAGATAGGCAAGGTTGATTTGCTTAAAGTAGGTCACCACGGATATAGCTTTTCTACATCTCTGTATTGGGTTAAATGTCTAATGCCTGATTATGCTGTGTTTTTCAATGAACTAAAAAATACCGACCCTGTAGTCCGCACATTGCTTGAAAAAACAGCCGGCGCTAAGCTTTACGCTTCTTCCGACTGTAATGGTGTAAAAGCCGTATTTTCCGAAAACGGTATTGATATTATTACCGATATTATGTAATTATTTTACACGCCCTTTTATATCGTTTAATACTTTTTTTTCAATTCTTGATACATAAGAACGGCTTATGTTCAGCCGCTGCGCAACCTCCCGTTGTGTCAGCGGTTTTTTGTTGTTAAGACCGTAGCGCAGTATAATTATTTCACGTTCCCGTTCGTCCTCCATATTTTCAATTATCCTTGCCACCTTTTCCCAGCGTATCTTCGTCTCCAAATCCTCCGCCAAATCCGTGCTGTCACTTACAGTGTCTTCTATTGTAAGGGGATTGCCGTCTTTGTCGGTTTCAATAGTGTCGGATAAGTATAAGTCATTCCCCGACTTCTTGTTGGCACGAAAATACATCAGTATCTCATTTTCAATACATCTGCTGGCGTAGGTTGCAAGGCGTATTCCTTTACTGCTGTCAAAGGAATCTATCGCCTTAATCAGACCTATTGTGCCGATTGAAATTAAATCGTCGTTGTCATTTGTCTTTGAGTAATATTTTTTTACAATATGGCTTACAAGACGCAGATTTCTTTCAATAAGGGTTGCCCTTGCGTTTTTGTCACCCTGCGCCATCTTTTCAAGCTGGATTTTTTCTTCCTTGTTGCTCAGCGGTTTCGGAAACGACGAAGTGTTTTGTATGTGCAGTATTAAATAAAGCACCTGGGCGTTCAAAAATGACAGTAATGCAGTAAACATATTATCCTCTCCTTGGTTGATAATATGATTGAAACGATAAAAAAATGAATGATATTTGTTTACAAATGTGTAACCTTTCTTGTCATATTATGTTGAATTTGATATTATTAAAAAGATAAAATATAAAAGGAGTGTGCGTTATGGAGAGAAAGGTCGTAATTTTTGACCATCCGCTTATTCAGCACAAACTCAGTATTCTTCGTAATATTGAGACAAGCACAAAAGATTTCCGTGAACTTGTTAACGAAATCGCAATGCTTATGACTTACGAAGCAACCAGAGATCTTCCTGTTGAAGGAATTGCGGTTGAAACACCCTGTGGCGTTGCAAAATGCAATCATATTGCAGGCAGAAAACTTGCTTTTGTTCCGATTCTGCGTGCAGGTTTGGGTATGGTTGACGGTTGTCTTAAACTTGTTCCTGCTGCACGTGTGGGCCATATCGGTCTTTATCGTGACGAGGAAACTCTTATGCCTGTGGAATACTACTGTAAACTTCCAAAGGATATTGAGCAAAGAGACGTATTTGTAGTTGACCCGATGCTTGCAACAGGCGGTTCGGCAATTGACGCAATAGGTCAGATTAAACTTCGCAAACCGCGCAGCATTAAATTTATGTGCCTTATTGCGGCACCTGAAGGACTTGAAGCTTTGAAAAAGGCACATCCTGACGTTGATATTTTCTGTGCAGGTATGGATGAAAAACTTAACGAAAACGGATATATCGTTCCCGGTCTCGGTGACGCCGGCGACAGAATATTCGGTACAAAATAATTATGGAGAAATACTATGGCTAAAACTAAAATAAAAGTGGGCAAGGAAGGTATTTACGACGCCCGTCAGCTAGGTATGCCGAAAATGGTAGTGCTAGGCTTCCAGCATATGTTTGCTATGTTCGGAGCAACCGTTCTTGTTCCGCTTCTTACAGGACTTTCAATTTCTACAACACTTCTTTTTGCAGGACTGGGAACGCTTTTGTTCCACTGCCTTACAAAATTCAAGGTGCCGGCATTCCTCGGCTCATCATTCGCATTCCTTGGCGGTTATGCTGCTGTTGCGCCTATGGCATCAGACGGCAGTGCAAATAAGGAAATGCTGCCTTATGCCTGCCTTGGTGTTGCCTGTGCAGGACTCCTCTATCTTGTTCTTGCAGCAATAATCAAAATTGTAGGCATTAATAAGGTTATGAAACTTTTTCCGCCGGTTGTAACGGGCCCGATTATTATAGCAATCGGTTTGGGACTTGCTCCTTCTGCTATCAACAACTGTTCGGCAAACTGGTGGCTTGCAATTATCGCACTTGGCCTTGTAATTGTATTTAATATTTTCGGCAGAGGAATGGCAAAGATTATTCCTATCCTCTTAGGTCTGCTTTGTACCGTAGCTGTTGCAGTTGTATTGGCGCTTACAACAGGTGAAAATGTTGTTGTGGATAATGTTGAATACATTGCAGTAAACGGTAATGCAAATATGCTCATCTTTGCAACAGGTAAACTTGAAGCTTTTAAAGAGGCCGCATGGATTGGTAACCCTATTGAGTGGAGTTCAACCGTATTCGGCGGTGTTCGCGATTCATCAAAGGCTATCTCTGCGATAATTGCTCTTGTGCCTATCGCTATTGCAACAATGATGGAACATATCGGCGATATTTCAGCAATTTCCGCAACTTGTGAGAGAAATTATATTAAGGATCCTGGTCTTCATAGAACACTTTTAGGCGACGGTCTTGCAACAACTCTTGCATCACTTTTCGGTGCTCCTGCAAATACTACTTACGGCGAAAATACAGGTGTTCTTGCTCTTTCAAAGGTTTATGACCCGAGAGTAGTAAGAATTGCGGCGTACTTTGCTATTATATTTTCACTTTCACCAAAATTTGCAGCTGCGATTAACCTTATGCCAACAGCAATCATAGGCGGTATTTCATTTGTCCTTTACGGTATGATTTCCGCAATTTGTATTAGTAATGTTTTATAGTCAAAAGAAGACTACTCTAATGCACGTAACACTATCGTTGCAGCAGTAATCCTTGTTATTGCTCTCGGCCTTACAAATGGCATAACCTTCACTATCGGCTCTGCAACAATTACTCTTACAGCTCTTGCAGTTGCTTCAATCGCAGGTATTATACTTAATGTCATTTTTCCTGAAAAAGACTTTAACCCTGAAACCGCATTCCAGGCAACAGATTCTGCCCAGATAAATCTTGAGTCGGAATATGACAAAGATGTAAAGAATAAAAACAAAAAGTAATTTGCATAATAAATTTAAGACCCCCTGTTCATAATATGAACAGGGGGTTTGATATGCAGAAAATCTGCGCATATACATAAAAAATTAAAGGATGATATATGTGCAGTACAATAAGGTGGAAATTTGTGGGATAAATACCTCGCAGCTTAAAGTTTTAAAGGAAGAAGAAAAAATCAGACTTTTAAGGCTTGCCCACGATGGCGACAAATCCGCCAGAGATAAGCTTATAGAGGGCAATCTTCGCCTTGTGCTCAGTGTTGTTCAGCGCTTTTCAAACCGCGGTGAAAATATGGACGACCTGTTTCAGGTGGGTGTTATCGGGCTGATTAAGGCAATAGATAATTTTAATCTTGACTTGAATGTGCGTTTTTCTACCTATGCTGTTCCTATGTGTATAGGTGAAATAAGACGCTATCTGCGTGATGACAACGCCGTCAGGGTTTCAAGGTCAATGCGTGATACGGCGTATAAGGCAATGCAGGTTAAGGAAAGACTTACAAACAAGTACGGCAAGGAGCCTACTGTTGAGCAGATTGCCAAAGAGCTTGATATGAAAAAGAGTGATGTTGTTCTTGCACTTGAAGCAATCGTTGATCCGGTTTCACTTTACGAGCCTGTTTATTCGGACGGCGGCGACACGATTTATGTTATGGATCAGGTGGGTGACAGTAACACTGATACCGACTGGATAGACGAAATTATGATAAAAGATGAAATCAAAAAGCTTGACGACCGGGAGCGAAATATAATGTATCTCCGCTTTATGAAGGGCAAAACCCAAATGGAGGTGGCAAAAGAAGTGGGCATTTCCCAAGCTCAAGTCAGCCGCCTTGAAAAGAACGCACTAAAAAGAATTAAAGGACAGTAGTAATAATGCGGTGAAGTTTGAAATAAAATAAACTTCACCGCCTGTTTATTATTGAAATAGTTATTGTATTATACGCCTTTTATCCCACTGTACATTGCGTTGAGAATATGATTGTTTTTATCTGTGGAAAGTTCCCAGCAGAATATTCCGCCAAGGTCATTTTTTCTTGCCCAGACTGCTTTATTATTTATATCGCTTTCGGTGTCAAAGCACCATTTTGCTCCGTCAATTTCCGAAAAGCTCTGACCCAAAAAGTACGATATTCTGCCCTCATAAGCTCTTTGAAAACTTATTGTGTCGGAAAGATTTTTAATGTTTTTGCCGTAAATGGGAACGCCGATACATAATTTATTTTTCGGTACACCGAGTATTTTCCACATTGTTACAAATATTTTGGAAAGGTATAAGTTTGAATGCATAACGCCAAGGTCATAGGTCATTACAAATACATAATCCACGGCTTTGGCGGCTCTGTCAACATCAATGCCAAAGTATCGGTTAGATCCTACGGCAATGGTTAAAAGCTTTGAGCCGAGATGACGCCTTAATTCTTCCAGTAAAAGTACAAAGTCTGATTTACAACTGCTGCAGCTTGTTATGTCAAGATGTGTTTCACCGGGGAACTCCCAGTCAATATCGGCTCCGTCAATGCCTAATTCATCAATTATCCTTACAAGTTCAACTGCAAAATTTTTTCTTGTATCTGCGGACCGGGAGGCCTGACAAAAGCCGTCTGCACCCGCGCCGCCTACTGAAAGAATGATTTTTGTATCTGCGTTATCAGCTTTAATTGCTTCTTTTATCATTTCTGCTCCTGTACGGACATCATCTGAAATACAGGGCAGCCATAGTCCATTTTTATTCTCTATCAGAGAAAAGGCGATACAGATATGGGTAAGCTTTTTAAAATCAATTTTTTTTAGCTTATTGCTGAAATCATTGTTCACGGAACTATTGCAGGAAATATATGCGACGCAGATTTTGCTATTCATCATCTTTCTCCTTTAATGTTTAATAAAATCACCGGGGTATTCATATGTCCTTTATTCTATGATAATATAAATAAGTTTTAAAAGCAATAGCCGTTATTGTATAAACTATATCGTTTTATGTGATTGACTGAAAAGAATTTTTGTTATATAATAGCACCGCACTGTATCCGCAGAGAAAAAAATTATTTCTCGGAACAGTTTGCTTTTGTGTTGGCAGGCTGTTTTTGGAACGGTAGCAGAAAGGAAAATTCAATATGAAACAAAACACAAAGAAAGTCGTAGGACTCGGTTTGTTCACGGCGATTGTGGTGGTACTGCAGTTAGTTGGCAGTTTCATCAAATTCGGACAGTTCTCGGTCTCACTTGTACTCATTCCCATAGTTGTGGGAACAGCGATTTACGGCGTCGGAGCAGGAGCCTGGCTTGGACTTGTATTCGGCGTAACAGTGTTGGCGTCAGGCGATGCGGCGGCGTTTCTTACAGTAAACGCAATCGGTACAGTAATAACCGTACTGCTTAAAGGCACCCTTGCCGGTACATTGGCAGGTCTTGTTTACAAAGCACTGGAGAAGTTTAACAAATACTTTGCTGTTATTGCAGCGGCGGTAGTGTGCCCGGTGGTAAACACAGGCGTATTTCTGTTAGGATGTCAGTTGTTCTTCCTTGATACAATCAATGGCTGGGCGGCAGCGGCAGAAATGGAAAATGCAGGTGCATATATGATTGCAGTTCTTGTAGGATTTAATTTTGTATTTGAACTTATTGCCAATATTGTCTTAGGTCCTGTGGCGGTAAGGATTATAAATATAGGAAAAAAAGAAAATAAAAAGGCATAACAAAAAACGGGTGAAGTTTTTATAGCTTCATCCGTTTTGCTTTTTAATAATGCTCATCGTCAAGGACTGCGTGTGCGCATTTTATTCCGTCTACGGCGGCGGAAACTATGCCTCCCGCATATCCTGCTCCCTCGCCGCAGGGGTATGCACCGCTGATGCTGCACTGCAGAAATTCATTGCGCAGAATGCGCACAGAGCTTGAACTCCTTGTTTCAGGCGCTGTCAGTACTGCGTCGTACATATTGAATCCGTTAAGCTTTTTATCCATTTCAACAATGGCGGATTTCATAGTATTTGATACCTTTGCAGGCAGGCATTCATCAAGGTCGGTGTAGGTTACTCCCGTGGGACAGGTTGGATTTACACTTCCCGGTCCCTTTGAGGGCTTACCCTGAAGAAAATCACCAACTAACTGCGCCGGTGCACGGTAATCGGAGCCGGCAAGCTTAAAGGCGGTATTTTCAATTTCTCTTTGATAATAAATACCGGAAAGGGGATGATCTGATGGAAAATCAACCGGGTCAATACCAACCAGCAGCGCAGAATTTGCGTTTTCACCGTCACGGGCAAGAGAACTCATACCGTTTACAATAACGCCCTCTTTTTCACTGGCGGCGGCTACGACAGTACCTCCGGGGCACATACAGAATGTGTATGCGCCTCTTTCATGAAGACCGTGGCATGCCAGTTTATAGTCTGCTGCACCTAGCTTCGGGTGGTTTGCAAATTTTCCGTACTGTGCTTTATTGATAAGACTTTGGGGATGCTCTATTCTTGCGCCTACGGAAAAAGGTTTTTGTATTATTTCAATGCCCATATTGTACAGCATTTCCACCGTGTCACGGGCGCTGTGGCCTATGGCAAGAATTACGCTGTCCGTTTCCATATCAAAAAACTCGCCGTTGTGGGAGTAGGTTATTCCGTGAACGAAGTTGTTTGCAACAATAAGCTTTTCCAGCTTGTGTTCAAGCTTAACTTCGCCGCCCAATGTCTCAATCTTTTTGCGTATATTTTTTACAACTACTGCAAGCCTGTCTGTGCCTATGTGAGGTTTTGAGGAATACAGTATTTCCTCCGGTGCGCCTGCCTCGTAAAGCTCTTCAAGAACCTTGCGTATAAAAGGACTTTTTATTCCTGTAGTTAGTTTGCCGTCAGAAAATGTTCCTGCTCCGCCCTCGCCAAACTGAACATTTGATTCCTCGTTAAGTTTGCGTTTTGTCCAAAATTCATTAACATCCCTCTGACGTGCATCAATGTCTTTGCCACGTTCAAGCACTATCGGTCTCAGCCCTGCCTGCGCCAAAATCAGCCCTGCAAACATACCTGCCGGACCGAACCCCACAACAACGGGGCGAAAATGCGAAACACGCTTGTTTTCGGGCATTTCGTATTTGTAAGGTTTAACAAGCGAAACCTTGTTTGACTTGCATTTTGATACTATCTGATTTTCATCAAGGACAATTGCAACGTCAACGCTGTAAGTAAAATGAACATTGTCCTTCTTTCGGGCATCTACGCTTTTTTTGAATATAGTTAATGTTTTTATATATTTCTCATTGATTCTTAGAATTTTTGCCGCTTTTGCTTTAAGCAGGGATTCGTCGTCATCAAGGGATAAATTAATTTCATTTATTCTTATCATTGTTCTTTTTCTCTTCTTTTGAAATTATGCTGTCTGCGGCAATTACGCCTGATGAAAAAGCAAAGTCAAGATTGTACCCGCCGCAGAAAAACTGGTTGTCGGTAAGTTCTCCTACAATGTAAAGATTTTCGTTTAACGCTGATTCAAAATCGCCGTTAAGTTCGGTAAGCCGCACACCGCCTTTTGTAACCTGTGCAAAATCAAATCCTTTTGTGCCGTTGATAATAAGCCGCCAGTTTTTTGCATAAGCCGCCGCCTTTTCACCGTCACCGCCGGATTGCTTTGCGAGTACTGCACAAAGTTTTCCCGGCAGAATACCTTTGAGAGAACCGTACTTTTTGAAATGTTCGGCAACCTCTTTTTTGCTCATATCCGGTATAAAATCAATTACCGCAGTGCATTTTTCTTCACCATTTTTGATTAAATCGTCATTAATGTATTCTGAAAGATTCATAACTGCAATACCGGAAATACCGTAATCGGTAAACAGCAGTTCGCCATGTTCCTCGTGCAGAATTTCACCGTTTATTTCAATTTTTATATTACATTTGGTACGTAGGCCTTTCAGTATGTGACAGTATTTTCCCGGTGATGTTAATTGTACTAAAGCAGGGCTTAGAGGTGTTATGGTGTGTGAAAATTTTTTGGCTATTTTGTAGCCGCTTCCGTCGGAGCCGAGTCCTTTCTGGCTTTTTCCTCCTGTTGCAAGCACCATATATTCAGCCATAAAAATACCTTTGTCGGTGTAGGCATTATACTTTCCTGTATATTTTTCGGTTCTGTAAACATCACAGGAGGTGACTATTTTTATCCCTGCTCTTTTACATTCATCGGTCAGCAAATCCGCTACCGATGAAGCCTGATTTGAATAGGGGTAAACTCTGCCCTCAGACTCCTCACGCATAACTAAACCCAGCGATTCAAAAAAACCTTTTGTGATTTTGTAGTGAGGCGCATTTGTATTAGTGAGATTGCATCTGCCGTTTCCTGTTGCAAGAATTTTCTTACAGGGGGTGTCGAGATGCTCCAGTATGGTTATCTGTGCTTCGGGCAGGATTTGTTTGATTCTGATACCGCAGGCAAGACCCGAGGCTCCTGCTCCTATTATAATAACTCTCATTGAGGTACCTCTTGAGTGATAACTTATTTGTTTTGTTCTCTTTCTCATAATTATTTCCGCCTCCACACTATGTTAATATAAAACGATGAAAAATGCAAACCATTTTTACTTTCCTTTTAAATTTCCTGACAATACTGTAAAAATTGTTAAAATATAACATTATATTATGGTGTAAGAGACGCTTAGTTGTGCAGATGGCTTTTATTATAAAAAATGCTTGACTATTATTCACTTATGTGGTATATTGTCATTACCTCGCAGTGGGTTTTATTTTTTTGCCTATTTTGTCAGGTCCGCTTATATGTGCATTGCGTGGCACATCAATATGCGGTTAGCGAGGGAGATTTGTATCGAATTAATTAGGAGGTGCCCAAATGAGAGTTAAAGTTACTTTAGCTTGCACTGAATGCAAACAACGCAATTACAACACAATGAAAAACAAGAAGAACACACCCGACAGACTTGAGATGAATAAGTATTGCCGGTTCTGTAAGAAGCATACTCTTCACAGAGAGACAAAGTAACAGGAGGAATACCGATGGCTGAAGAAAAAAAGACTTCTAAAAAAGCCGCCAAGGCAGAGTCTAAGAAAGCTGACAAAAAGTCAGATAAGAAAAAGTCTAAGAAAAACCCATTCAAGTCAATCGCAAGTTTCTTCAAAAGTGTCAGAAGTGAGGGCAAAAAGGTTGTATGGCCAAAAGGCAAAGAGGTTCTGCGTAATTCACTCGTAGTTCTCCTTGTAGTAATTATAGTAGGTCTTGCAATTTACGGAGTTGACACAGTGCTGTCACTGGGTATGAAAGGTCTTAAAGGTCTTGCAACAACCGAATCAACTTCACAGTCTGAGTCTTATAACACTACTACCACTACCGAGGCTCTTGAGGAGTCAACAACAGCAGATACTACGGCTGAATAATTTAAGGAGGCCATTATGGAAGAAGCAAAATGGTATGTTGCCCACACCTTTTCGGGTTATGAAAACAAGGTGGCTTCCGACATCAATATAGTTGTTGAAAACCGCAATTTACATGATCTCATTCAGGAGGTTGTTGTTCCTACAGAAACCGTTGTTGAGATTAAAGAGGACGGTACAAAAAAAGAAGTTGAAAGAAAGATTTTCCCTTCTTACGTTCTTATCAAAATGGTTATGAATGACGATACATGGTATATTGTGCGCAATACAAGAGGCTGCGCAGGTTTTGTAGGCCCCGAGGGTAAGCCTGTTCCCTTAACGGAGGAAGAGGTAAGTAAACTGGGCGTAGAGAAGGTTAAGGTTGAGGTTGCATATGAAGAAGGCGACCTTGTAAATGTAATAGATGGCCCGCTTGAGGGCTTTTCCGGCACAGTTGAAACAGTTGATGCCGAAAACAACAGTGTTCAGGTTACGATTTCTATGTTCGGCCGTGAGACATCTGTTGATTTTGAACTTGACCAGCTTGAAAAGGTCAGCGATTAATTTAGTAATCAGCGGTATATCCGCATTTTACCGAACGGCGTCTGCCGTTTGAGTGGGAGGAGAAAACTTCTCCGCCAATTACCACATTATTTAGGAGGAAAAAATTATGGCTCAAAAGGTTGTAGGTTTAATTAAACTTCAAATTCCTGCAGGCAAAGCAACACCTGCTCCGCCGGTAGGTCCGGCTCTTGGTCAGCACGGTGTTAACATTATGGCATTCACTAAGGAGTTCAACGAAAGAACAAAGAATGACGCAGGTCTTGTAATTCCTGTTGTAATTACAGTTTACGAAGATCGTTCATTCACATTTGTTACTAAAACTCCTCCGGCAGCAGTTCTTATTAAGAAAGCCTGTGGAATTGACAAGGCTTCCGGTGTTCCTAACAAGAACAAGGTTGCTTCAATCAGCAAGGCAGATATTCAGAAAATCGCAGAAACAAAGATGCCGGATCTTAATGCTGCAAGCATTGAAAGCGCTATGTCTATGATAGCAGGCACAGCACGCAGCATGGGTATCACAGTAGAAGACTAATTCCCCGTGTGGGAGGAAAAATCCGTTTAACCACTGGAGGTAATTTATAATGAAACACGGAAAAAAATATACAGACGGTGCAAAACTTATTGACCGCACCAATTTATACACATCAAGAGAAGCTCTTGACCTTGTTGAACAGACAGCAAAGGCTAAGTTTGACGAAACTGTTGAAGTTCACGTACGTCTCGGCGTTGATTCACGTCACGCAGACCAGCAGGTAAGAGGCGCAGTAGTTCTTCCTAACGGTACAGGTAAAGACGTAAGAGTTGCAGTATTTGCTAAGGGCGACCTTGCAAAAGCAGCACAGGAAGCAGGCGCTGATTTCGTCGGCGACGCTGATCTCGTTCAGAAGATTCAGGGCGGCTGGATGGACTTTGACGTTGCTGTTGCATCCCCCGATATGATGGGATTTGTCGGTCGTCTTGGTAAAGTTCTCGGTCCCCGCGGTCTTATGCCTTCACCAAAAGCAGGCACAGTAACAATGGATGTTGCTAAGGCTGTTCAGGAAGCAAAGGCAGGTAAGATTGAATACCGTCTTGATAAAACAAATATTATTCACTGCCCTATCGGCAAAGTATCTTTTGGTACTGATAAACTTCTTGAAAACTTCAACGCTCTCCTTGATGCAATCATCAAGGCTAAGCCGGAAGCTTCAAAGGGTCAGTATATCAAATCCTGTGCAGTTGCTTCTACTATGGGTCCCGGCGTACGCATCAACCCTAACAGAGTAGGCAGTGCAGCATCTGCAGAATAATTTAATTTAAGTATTGACACGAGTTTTTCTTCGTGATATAATACACACGCTGTTCAGCCAAAGACAGTAGGTGCCGTTGTCGGCGTAAGTTTTACCGCCTACCGAGGAATGAGCATTATGTAACTTACTTTTATGTAATGTAGTGCATTCCCGGTTTTCGGGAGTGCACTTTTTATTTTGGATAACAGCTATCAAGTCCGTTATTTAGGGCAACCTTAAGCGGCAAATAATAATGGAGGTAGACTAAATGCCAAGTACAGCAGTTCTTGAAAAGAAAAAACAGCAGGTTGCTGAGCTTTCTGAAAGAATCAAAAATTCTTGTGCAGGCGTAGTTGTTGATTACAAGGGTATCAACGTAGAAGACGACACAAAGTTAAGAAAAGAACTTCGTGAAGCAGGCGTTGTATATACAGTAGTTAAAAACTCAATTCTTCAGCGTGCAGCCGAAGATGCAGGTCTTGCAATAGATGATTCTGTTATTGAAGGCACAACAGCCGTAGCAACAAGTGTTGAAGATTATGTAGCAGCAGCACGTATTCTTAATACTTACGCAGAAGCACACGATAATTTCTCAATCAAAACAGGATATCTTGACGGCGAAATTATTGATGACGCTAAAATTGTATCTCTTGCAAAATTACCATCAAGAGAAGTTCTTCTTGCAACAGTTTGCAGCGTATTCAATGCTCCTATCGCAGCGTTTGCCCGTGGTGTTCAGGCAATCGTTGAAAAAGGCGGAGTAGAAGCTTGCGAAGCCGAAGCTAAAGAAGAGACAGTTGCAGCAGAGGAGGCTCCAGCAGAGGAAGCTCCTGCAGCAGAAGAAACAACCGCAGAATAATTTATTTTATCTTATTTAATTTTTACGGAGGAAAGAAAAATGGCATCAGAAAAAGTTACAGCAATTGTAGAAGAGCTTAAAACTCTTACAGTTCTTGAGCTTTCAGAGCTCGTATCAGCAGTAGAGGAAGAATTCGGCGTAAGCGCTGCAGCAGCAGTAGCAGTAGCAGCACCGGCAGAAGGCGGAGCTGCAGCAGCTGAAGAGAAGACAGAATTTGATGTAGTTCTTACAGAAGTAGGCGCTAACAAGATTCAGGTTATCAAGGCTGTTCGTGAAGCAACAGGTCTTGGCCTTAAAGAGGCAAAGGCTATCGTTGACGGCGCTCCTGCAACTGTTAAGGAAGCAGTTCCTACCGCTGACGCTGAGGCTCTCAAAGAAGCTCTCGCAGCAGCAGGTGCAACTGTTGAACTTAAATAATTTAGTATACCTGTATATAAGTCCCGTACATATTTGTACGGGACTTATTTTTTATTAATAAATTTACTGATCTGCCGTGTTGACAAATATGTTAAATTACAGTAAAATTAAAATGTTACGGACTTGTGAAAAATACCGACTCTAAACGGATTTTTATTAATTATTAATACTATAATGTATAAAACAGCATATTATCAGGGAGAACAAAAATGCAGTTTGAAAATGAATTAAAACCGTATATTGAGGAAAAGGAATTAACATATAACACCAATAAAAATTATCATCTCAGAAGTGATTACTACGATTCATATATTTCCTGTGATATTAAAGAAAAAACAATTATGTACGAAGCGTTTTACGGCAGGGGAATTACCTGTAATCCGGGTGAGCTTTTCAGATATTTGCTTAATGACCCGCGTTTCAGCGATTGGGAGCATATTTGGTCGCTGGAAGAAAGCGATTTCAGGGATGATATTATTGCTCGGTATTCTCAGTATGATAATGTTAAATTTGTTGTTCCTTTTACAAAGGAATATTTTGATGCTTTGTCAAGTGCGAAATATTTAATTAATAATACAACTTGGCAGAATTATTTTTCAAAAAAAGATGGACAGGTAGTTATAAATACCTGGCACGGCATTCCTCTTAAAAGCATTGCTTATGATGCAGTGAATATAGATAACAGACCCGATAATATAATAAGAAATTTTCTGTTCAGCGACTATGTTATAAGCCCTGTTGAATTTACCACCGAAAATTTTAAAACCGCATTTAAACTTGACGGAATTTTTGAGGGCAAAATTATTGAAACCGGATATCCGCGAGTTGACGCTACCTTTCATTCGAGCAGGCAGAATTTAAAAAATGAGCTTGAAAAATACGGCGTTGAATATGACGAGAGCAAAAAGCTTATTCTTTATGCACCTACCTGGAAAGGCGATAATTACGCTTCTCCCGATATAACAATAAGTGAATATGACAGAATACTTGATATAATAAACAGTCGTATTGATACCGACGAGTATCAGGTTTTATTTAAGCCTCATCAGATTGTTTATAAAACAATGGTTAAAAACAGAATGGTCAAAAAAGAGTACATTCCGGCACAGATTAATACAAATGTCTTATTGGGAGCAACAGATGTATTAATTTCTGACTATTCAAGTATTTTCTTTGACTTTCTTGTTACCGGCAGACCTATATATTTTTATGTTCCTGACCTTGAGGAATATAAAACAAGCCGAGGACTTTATTTTTCAATAGACAATCTGCCCGGTCCTGTAACAAAGGATATTAACGAACTTGCCGGATGGCTTGAAAATATTGATAATTACAAACAGATTTTTGATTATGCAAATTATGAAAATGCAGTTAAAAAATTTGTCTGCAATGATGACGGCAATGTTTGTAAAAGAGTGGTTGACGCAGTTTTCTTCGGTGACGAAACAAATTGCAAAACACTTAAAACCCATAAGAAAAAACTGCTTATCCATATGGATATGATACTTCTTAACGGTATTGCATTTTCTTTGTTTAATCTTATAAATAACATTGATACCGATAAATATGACATAACCTTTTTCTCAAACGGCAGTATGGATATTGCCGGACCCTATTTAGCAGGATTTCCAAAGAATATTAGAGTTTTGCTCAGAAACGGCGCAAACCCTGTTAATCCCGAAACCGACGCAAGAAAAGTATATTGTATTGACAATGCAATAATTCAGGAGGATAATAATCCCATATTTCCGACTGAATTTTATCAGATGGAATACAACCGCTGTTTCGGTGATGCAAAATTTGACTTTATAATTAATTTCAGTGGCTTCAGCGCATACTATGCAAATATGTATTACTCTCGCAAAAGCTGCCGCCAGATAATCTGGATGCATAGCGTTATGCAGTCGGAATATAACAGAGTAAGCGACGGAAAGTTTGTATTTAAAGACAAGCTTAACTGTATTTACAAGCTCTATAAATATCTTGATAAATATGTTTCCTGTTCAAAGACAACTATGCTTGAAAACAGAAAAGATTTGGCAACTGACGAAACATATGACCGTTTTGCCTACGCTAAAAATCTTATTAACACCCAAAGAGTTCTTGAGGGAAGAGACAACAAAAGCATTATTAATTTGGGCGGTAGGGAATATATTTATATAAGTGATAAAGACAGCGAAACTATTATTCCTAAACCTAATAATTCCGGTCTTTGCTTTGTTACGGTAGGCAGGCTTGCTTACGGAAAAAACCAGGACTTGCTTATTAATGCCTTTGCAAAATTCTCACAGGACAACCCCGGTGCAATGCTTTATATTGTCGGCGACGGACCGTTAAAGGCTCAGCTCAGAAAGCTTATTTCATCATTAAAGCTGACAGGTAAGGTTATTTTAACTGGAAATCTTACAAATCCTTTCGCAGTAATGGATAGCTGCGACTGCTTTATACTTCCTTCATCGTACGAGGGACAGCCTATGGTTGTTCTTGAAGCGAGAGTCCTGGGGCTGCCGATAATCGTATCCGATTTTGCAACCGTTAAAGACAGTATGTATGAAAACGGACAGTTAGTAATCGGAATGGAAACCGAGGATATTTACGAAGCCCTTGTTAAATTTAAAAACGGTCAGGTTCCCAACAAATTTAAGTTTGATTATAAAAAGTATAACGAGGAAGCTATTGCTGAATTTGAAAGTTGTCTTGAATAATGAAGGAGGGGTAAAAATGTTGGATAATATTAAATCTTCAAGAATTGATTATAAATCATTTTTATATGATGAATCCTTTACCGAATCTCCTTATTTTTCATACCTGAAGGAGAGTGTTGATGAAAAGTCAATTTTGATTTTGCCAAAGGGAAAAGCCGATATTGGTAATATTAATGAACTTGTAAAGAAGCTGAGAAAAAAGAAATTTAAAATATACATTCTTGATACAGCAAAGCAGCTAATTGAATATGACGGAGTAATATACATTAAAAAGGGCAGCGACGAATATAAAAAGGCGTTTGCCGTTTGCAAGTATATTTATGCTCTTGATATGCTTTATTCAAATTTTGTCAAAAGAGACGGTCAGATTGTCATTTGTGCTTTAAAAAATATTGACAATCCAGTAAATCTTGCACAGCGTATAGGCTTTACCTCTATGCTTTCAAAAACTGATTACTTTATATATCAGCCAAAATATAATTGTATTGAATTTAAAAAACTTCTGAAAGCTATTGCAAAGGGCAAGCTTGAACCTGCACTGCCATATTCCGACGGTAAAAAGAATATTTTGTTTGAAGTTAATTGTGCAAATGCTGATACTTGCCTTTCGGTATTTGAAAAAATTTCCGATAACATTGATTTATCAAAATACAATGTTTCTGCTGTAATTACGTCAAAATACCGCAAAATATACACCGAAATATTCACCGCTCTTAACCCGGATATTAATATTTTTGTTAAACAGGGAAAAATTTTTGCCGATGAAGAGACGGATAAGAAGGCTAAATTTTTAACTAAAGAAATTTTTTATCTGGAAGATTATAACCAGGTCTTTGATTTCTTCCCGGATTATGTGTTTGATTATGAGCGCAGAAAACTGTTCGGCGGTATGAAATTTGATACTGTCATTAATTTAGGGCATAATGCCTTTTACTGGACTTACCTTGCAAAAAGCCTTTGTAAGAATGTGCATTATCTTGACGTTAACGATTATTCCTTAGTTAATATGGAAAATCTTTTCGGCAAGGCGGGGCTGGCAGGATTTTACGATAGGGTTTACTACCTTTCAAAGAATAATTTTGAAAAGGCTTGTAACTATAATCCGGCGCTTAAAAGTAAGGGTCAGATTATTGACTATATTCCTGCAAAGAACAAAGGTGTGTACGGAGACGCCGAAATTGTTGAGATTAGCGGTGAAAAACGGTTAGTTGTAAAAACTGAAAAAGCAGAAGGTTTTGACAGTATAAATGTTACCACTGTTAAATATTTTGAAAAAGGCGTTTATTCATATGTTATAGCCGACCCAATGAAGTCGCTGGAGGATAATCTTTCCCTTATTGATTACGCCTGCAAAAAGACGGATAAGCTTATGGTGTTTGATTTGTCTATGTGTATTCCTGACGGTTTCATCACCTGTTCAAATATTATGTATTTTGATTCATATGAAATATATATGTCTCTGATTTCAAGGCTTGGAAAGTGCTTTGCTTTCAGCAGCAGCGACGGCATAATTAAAGAGGCAAAGGCTTTCTCAAAAGATGTTGTAATCTATGAATAGTGTCTCTTGACAAGTCGGAGTAATTTTGTTAATATAATTTCAATATAAAAAGGCTGAGATTAAGAGGAGTATTTTGCTCAGCCTAAAAGTATCCGAATGCTTACTTTGTGTGAGAAACAGTTTATATTTGGATACTGTTAGGCTATTTCTTTCAGAGAGCCGCCGGTGGGTGCAAGACGGCAGAACGGGCAGAAGAAGGTAGCTTATGAGCCGACCGGGTGAAATATCAGTAATCCGGTACGTATATCTGCGTTAAGGATTTAAGAGGCATTATTGTAAAATAATGCAATTTGAGTGGTACCACGGATTTTCCGCCTCATTGATGAGGCGGATTTTTTTGTATAAAAATTAGGAGATGATTAAATGGCAAAAGAGCTTGAAAAACAGTACAGTCCTGCTAATGTTGAGGATCGCACTTATGAATTTTGGTGTGATAACAAATACTTTCACGCTAAAAGAGATGAGAATAAAAAGACATATACAATAGTGATTCCCCCTCCAAATATTACGGGTCAGCTTCATATGGGTCACGCTCTTGATAATACGCTTCAGGATATTCTTATCCGCTATCATCGTATGGCAGGATATGATACTTTGTGGCTTCCCGGCACAGACCACGCGTCTATTGCAACCGAGGCAAAAATTGTTGAGGCAATGCGCAAAGAGGGTATTACCAAAGAGGATATCGGCAGAGAAAAATTTCTTGAACGTGCCTGGGAATGGAAAGAAAAATACGGCGGCAGAATTATTGAACAGCTTAAAAAAATGGGCTCCTCCTGCGACTGGGACAGAGAACGTTTTACTCTTGATGAGGGATGCAGTAAAGCCGTAAGAGAAGTTTTTGTACGCCTTTACGAAAAAGGACTTATATATCGTGGAAACCGTATGGTTAACTGGTGTCCTCACTGTAATACTTCAATCTCCGACGCAGAGGTTGAATATGATGAAAAAGAGTCAAATTTCTGGCATCTGCTCTATACTGTAAAAGAAACGGGAGAACAGCTTGAACTTGCAACCACACGTCCTGAAACTATGCTTGGCGATACTGCTGTAGCAATTAACGGCGACGATCCGAGATATAAGCATCTCCACGGCTGCCACGTTATTCTTCCGCTTTTGAATAAGGAAATTCCCATCGTATGCGACGAGCACGCAGATATGACAAAAGGTACAGGCGTTGTTAAAATTACACCTGCCCACGACCCCAACGACTTTGAGGTAGGTCTGCGTCACAATCTGCCTATTGTAAGAACATTTACCTACGATGGATATATGACCGGCGCGGAGGATAAGGCAAAGGGTGATGAAATCAGAATCTGGGGTAAAGCAACTCTTAACGAGCCGGAGGTTCTTGACTGCGGAAAATATGCAGGATTGACGACTCTTGAAG